>NZ_JALQCK010000071.1:0-24127 GCF_030464835.1 Paraburkholderia sp. WS6 | reverse complement strand
GGGGTCGGCTCAGAATTCGGAAAAAATCGTACGCTAAGCTGCTTGCAGGGGGCGTAGCGGCCTGAACTTGCCCGCTCCGATCCTGATGCTTCCGCGCCAGAGGTAATCGCCGGTCAGGTTGATGTGCTCCCAACCCAGCGGTGACAGGTATTGCAACAGTCCGTCATCGACACCGTTGCCGTTACCACGCAACGCATTCGCCGCCCGCTCCAAGTAGACCGTGTTCCACAACACGATGGCCGCCGTCACCAGATTGAGGCCGCTCGCCCGGTAGCGCTGCTGCTCGAAACTGCGATCACGGATTTCGCCTAGGCGGTTGAAGAACACGGCGCGGGCTAGCGCGTTGCGGGCCTCGCCCTTGTTCAGCCCGGCATGGACGCGGCGGCGCAGTTCCACGCTTTGTAGCCAGTCCAAGATGAACAGCGTGCGCTCGATGCGGCCCAGCTCGCGCAAGGCGACAGCCAGGCCGTTCTGGCGTGGGTAGCTGCCGAGCTTGCGCAGCATCAGCGAGGCCGTCACCGTGCCCTGCTTGATCGAGGTGGCCAGCCGCAGGATTTCGTCCCAATGGGTGCGGACGTGCTTGATGTTGATCGTGCCGCCGATCATCGGCTTGAGGGCGTCATAGGTGGCTTCGCCCTTGGGGATGTAGAGCTTGGTGTCGCCCAGATCACGGATGCGCGGTGCGAAGCGGAAGCCCAGCAGATGCATCAAGGCGAAGACATGATCGGTGAAGCCAGCCGTGTCGGTGTAGTGTTCCTCAATGCGCAAGTCGGACTCGTGGTACAGCAGGCCGTCGAGCACATAGGTCGAGTCGCGCACGCCGACATTGACCACCTTGGTGTGAAACGGCGCGTACTGGTCGGAGATGTGGGTGTAGAAAGTCCGTCCTGGGCTGCTTCCATACTTCGGGTTGATATGACCAGTGCTTTCTGCTTTGCCACCTGCTCTGAAGTTCTGGCCGTCCGATGAGGACGCAGTGCCGTCACCCCAGTGCCCGGCGAACGGGTGCCGGAATTGGGCATTCACCAGCTCCGCCAGCGCCGTTGAATAGGTTTCGTCGCGGATGTGCCAGCCTTGCAGCCACGCGAGCTTGGCGTAGGTCGTGCCGGGGCACGATTCAGCCATTTTAGTCAGGCCCAGATTGATCGCATCGGCCAGAATGGTGGTCAGCAAGAGATTTTTGTCCTTGGCCAAGTCGCCCGATTTCAGGTGCGGAAAGTGACGGGTGAAGCCCGTCCACTCATCGACTTCGAGCAACAATTCGGTGATCTTGACGTGCGGCAGGATCATGGCCGTCTGGTCGATCAGCGCCTGTGCGTTGTCGGGCACCGCGGCATCCAGCGGCGTGATCTTCAAGCCGGACTCGGTGATGATGGCGTCCGGCAGTTCGTTGGCCAGTGCCATGCGGTTGACCGTGGCAAGCTGCGCTTTCAGCAGCGCCAGCCGGTCATGCAGGTACTGGTCGCAGTCGGTGGCAACGGCCAGCGGCAATTCGCTGGACTGCTTGAGGCTGGCGAACTTCTCGGTTGGCAGCAGGTAGTCCTCGAAGTCCTTGAACTGGCGCGACCCTTGCACCCAGATGTCACCTGAGCGCAGCGAGTTTTTCAACTCAGACAGGGCACACAGCTCGTAGTAGCGCCGGTCGATACCGGTATCGGTCTTCACCAACTTTTCCCAGCGCTTCTTGATGAAGCCGGTCGTTGCATCGGCGGGCACCTTGCGGGCGTTGTCGGCATTCATGCTGCGGAGCACCTCAATGCCATCGAGCACGTCTTTGGCGGCGGGCGCGGCCCGCAGCTTGAGCACGTCGAGGAATTCCGGCGCATAGCGGCGCAAGGTGGCATAGCTCTCGCCGATACGGTGCAGAAAATCGAAGTCCTCGGGCTGAGCGAGCTTCTGTGCCTCTGTGACGCTCTCGGCGAAGGCATCCCAGGACATGACAGCCTCGATGGCGGCGAACGGGTCACGGCCAGATTGCTTGGCATCTATCAGCGCCTGGCCGATGCGCCCATACAGGCGCACCTTGGCGTTGATGGCTTTGCCGGACGCCTGGAATTGCTGCTGATGCTTGTTCTTGGCGGCGTTGAACAGCTTGCCCAGGATGCGGTCGTGCAGGTCGATGATTTCGTCGGTTACGGTAGCCATGCCCTCGATGGTCAGCGCCACGAGAGTGGCGTAGCGTCGCTGCGGCTCGAACTTAGCTAGGTCGGCAGGCGTCATCTGGCCGCCCTCTCGGGCGATCTTGAGCAGCCGGTTCTGGTGAACCAGCCGCTCGATGCCGGCGGGCAGTTCGAGTGCCTGCCAAGCTTTGAGGCGTTCGATGTGTTCGAGCATGTGGCGCGAATTCGGTTTGACGGGTGACTGACGCAGCCAGGCCAGCCAGGTCGTCTTGCCGTTTTCGCGACGTTTCAGCAGGTCGTCGAGGCGACGGCGGTGCGCGTCCAACAAAGGCTCGGACAACGACGCATAGATGCGCCGATTGGCACGGGTGATGGCTTCGGAGCAAATGCGCTCGATGACATCCAGCGCCGGGATCATAATGTGCCGGTGGCGAAGCGAGTCGAGGACACTGGCAGCCAGCACGATACCTTTGTCCGTCTGCAAGGCCTGTTCGGTGGCAGCATGGACGGTCTGCCGGTAGTGTGTCAAGCCGAACGGTTCCATGCCAAGGTATGCGCGCAACTCAAGCAGATGCTCACGCCGGGTTTCCTCGCGCCCGGCATACTTTGACCAGCACGCCGGATCGGTACGCAGTTGCCGGCCAATCCATTGCAGCAGGGACGCCGGCACCGTGGTATCGGGCAGCAGCCCTTGGCCTGGAAAGCGCAGCAAGCACAATTGCACAGCAACCCCCAGCCGGTTCGCATTGCCGCGCCGCAGGCGAATCAACGACAGGTCAGTCTCGCTGAACGTGTAATGCCGGATCAATTCGACTTCGGTATCGGGCAATGTCAGCAGGCTTTCCCGCTCGGCGGCGGACAGGATCGAACGGCGTGGCATGCAGTCTCCTTTTTCTTGAAAACTTAGGTTTTCGAGAAGATCCACCGTCTCATCCAGGCGTATTATCTTCAGCGATAGATGGCGGGAAAATTTCAGCGCTATTTGGTGCGAATGGACGGTGCTGACGGCTTTGCGCGATGCGTTCTCGGGGTGACGTCCCCAAGGACCGTGATCGACCCTGTAGCGGCCAATCGAGGCATCGTGCAGGCAACGACCGGTGTCGAAAGCAACACGGAGATTCAAGACGACGGACTCAAAAGGCGGCTACCACAGCTCGTCCACTAACATACGTTGCCCGATAGGCGTGTGGGGAAGCCTTTCAATAGGCAACAACTTTAATGCGCTCTGTGAGATCCGGTCCAGCCGGCTTGGCAATGCCGTGCGTCGACGTGATGTATCAGGACGTGCCGGCACCGCGCGTAGGCGTTTTCGCCAGTACTCCGGCTGCATCGCGACACACGGCTGCACTGTCGCGTCAACGTTGTCCGAATGCTCGAGACGGCCAATGACGACCTCGATGTGATCTGAACCTGGTCGCGCCACCACATCCATTTCGTGCCGCCGGGTACGGGCGAAGAAAGCAGGTTCAGCATTTCGTCGTTCATCTGGCGAGCAATCAGTCGATAGAGCGTTGAAAACTGATCCTCCGTGATGCGCCCATTTGCGGCAGTCAGCGTGACCGATGAAATACCGGCAAGTTTCAGCAGGCGTCGTTGTCTCGACGGCTCCACTTCTGTTTCGGCAAGGAACTCGCGGAGGAAGCACGATGAAAGCGTAAGGCTGAGATCAGACATAGAGAACTGCTGATCCGGTCTGGGCGTCAATCCATGACGGCAAGGCTCGAGTGGCGCGACAAGTCGAAAAATCGGCGACAACCAGATGGGTTTCACCGAAACCTTTGATTCCGGCGTTCATGTTATGCCTGGAAGGTTCTTGAAGAACGAGTTTGTGGGGACTCGCAGCCGGTAACGGGGGCCTCCCTGTTACCGGCGCCGCGAGCCTGACGCCGCGATCCTCCCGCGGCCGTCGGCTCGCGACGATCTTTGTTGGCTCCGCCGGGGAGCTGGCCGGATTGGGCCCGCCGCCGGACAGCCGGTTCGCGCTATCGACGGATCGCGGCACTGGCCTTTTCGATTTCATTGCGTCCTTGTTCGATGGCGGCCAATGGAACCGTCGAACCCGTGCGGTCCATCACCTGGGCGAGCAATCCGGCGAGTCGTTCGGGCGCGTCGACATCCGCACCAATGTGCATGCCGTCCGTCATCGTAATGTGCGCAGCCTCGAACGTGCCGGCACCCGCGCAAAGTATCGTTCGCGTCGGTGCGGTTTCGTGAGCCAGCACCAGCATCGCGGGCACGACGGATTCGGGCGTCAGCAACTTCTCCATATCGGGCATCAGCCCGTCGGTCATTCGTGTAAATGCGGTCGGTGCGATGGAGTTCACGTGGATATTGTATTTGCTTCCTTCGATCGACAGCGTCTGCATCAAGCCGACCAGCGCCATTTTTGCCGCGCTATATCCGGATTGTCCGAAGTTGCCGTACAGCCCGGACGAGGAGGTGGTCATCACGATCCTTCCGTAGCTGTTGTGCCGCATGATGTCCCATACCGCTTTCGTGCAGTTCACTGCTCCCATCAGGTGTACGTCCATCACCAATCGGAAATCCTCCAGGGCCATTTTCGCAAATGAACTGTCGCGCAAGACTCCGGCGTTGTTGATCAGGATGTCGACGCGCCCCCATTTGTCGACGGCCTCAGCAACCATCGTTTGCATCGCGTCGAAATCGGTGACGGACGCGCCGCTGGCAATTGCATCACCCCCCGCGCTACGAATCTCGTCGACGACCATTTGCGCTGCCGCCGGAGAAAAGCCGGAGCCGTCGACCGTCCCACCCAGATCATTGACGACCACTTTCGCGCCACGTGCCGCGAGCGCCAGCGCGTACTGACGGCCGAGACCGCCACCGGCACCGGTGACGATTGCGACCCGCCTGCTGAAATCCATGTTCATACTAAAGTTTTTCCTGTTCCGGTTTAAATTGAATATGCACCTGGTAACGCGCAATTCTGGCAATAATTAGATTGATTTAATGTTGCGGCCTGGTGTTGCAATCACGGGATAGTCGAGCAGGGTGGGTCGTCAGTGAACGCCCCTGTCTACGAAAGCACAGGCAGAATCGTCGCGACCATCGATGTGTCAGGTCCGGAATCGGCGTTCGATCCCAACAAACCTGAGTCCTTCTATCTAGACGCCGTACTGAACACGGCGTCCGCGATCTTCGCACGCCTTGATTATCGAGCCTGATCGGATTCTGGAAGGACGGCAGGCAACGCCTGAACGGCACGTAGTCCGTTGCGGTAGTGCGCGGCACGTTTTGCATAGTCATCGGCAACCTTGGCGAGCCTGGCAACTTCTTCATCGGCAAGCTGGCGGGTAACCTTCGCAGGCGCGCCCAACACCATCGAGCGGTCCGGCACTACGGTTCCCGACGTCACAAGTGCGCCCGCGCCAATCAGACACTCGCGACCGATCACTACCCCGTTGAGTACGACGGCCTGGATGCCGATGAGCGAGCCTTTTCCCACCTTGCATCCGTGCAGCATGGCCTGGTGTCCGACGCTGACGTTATCTTCGATCTCCAATACAAAACCGGGATCAGTGTGAAGGATTGCGCCTTCCTGAATGTTCACGCGGTTTCCGATCGTGATCCTGTCGTTGTCGCCACGGATTGCGGCGCCAGGCCAGACGCTGACCTCGCTAGCAACCGTCACGTCGCCAATGACCGTGCTCTCGCCCGAGATCCAGGCATCGGATGCGATGGACGGTGTCAGGTCGTCCAGTCTGTAAATGGTCATTCGAATACTTCTCCAGAGTGCGGTTTGGCCAGTGAGTCCGGCCAAACCGTCGCATACGTTAGAATCGGCCCGCGTCGACCTTCATGCCGATCTAGCGGTGACTCCCATCCCTCGTTAAACCGCTAGGCAACCACTAAAACTTCGGTTTGCATTGGGATCCCATCCCTAAATCCGAGGCAACTTGAGTCAAAGCCTTTGTTCATCTACGCGGATCTCATTTCGAACCGACTTCACGCCGTCGACTCGCTGCGCGGCATCAACTGCGATCGGAATTTGCCCAGCGTCAGTCACAGAACCTAATAGCGTAATGTCACCGCTTCTGGCTCTAACTATCAGGCGCGTTGAGTTCAGTCCCTTTGTGCGGGCAAGGGCCTGACTGACTTTCCTGACTAACTTGCGGTCCGCGGCCCTGATGGCCTTTTGAGACGGCACGCTGGCCGCTTCAGGAACCGATGTGGACGCGCTACTACCGCTCGCCTCGCCCGGCTGTGCCATTACACTTGACGAGATTGCTATAGATGCCGCTATAAAAGCGAGTGCACGACCTTTTGTTTGGTTCATATCCTAACCATCCTGTTGTCAAGAATTCTGCAAACTTGCCGACCGCCTGGCGAACTCAGGGGCCGCCTGGTCGAAATAGGCATAGATTGACTTCTTCAATAGAGAATCACCGCAGAGTGGCGCAATCAAAACTGCGTCATGATGCCGATGGAGACACCTGTTGTCGAGCTTGCCCCGGGTCTTAGATTGAATACAGCGACATTGATCGGATCCGTTTTGTATGCACCGGAGAAACCGTTTCGATCAACTTCCGCATAGAGTTCGGTTCGCTTGGAAAGATAATATTCTGCGATCGCGTATGTCGTAATCTTTCGGCCGCTTGCACCGCCTACGTTACGCAGGTTGCTCGCAATGTCATCGTAGAGCGCAACTGTTATCTGAAATTGTGGCGTGACTTGGTAGACAATGCCTCCAGCCGGAATCTTGTCGTGCCGCTCCGGCGTTTTCCCGGATGCACCGGTCACTCTAAAATCGGAATAGGTGAGGTAAAGACGGGCGGCTCCTAATTGCCATGCACCGCCGCCCTGCAGAACCGCAGCGGACTGCGTTGCATCGGCGTTGTAGATTTTCTGATATCCGACGCCGGCAAGCAGTGTCTGGTATTGATACAAGCTAGCCGCCGAATAACTGGATCCCGCACGCGTGCTGCCGGCCACCCCTCCAAAAGAATAGCTGCCGCTGAACGTCAGCCCACCTATCTTGTTTCGATACTTGATGGTGTTGTTGAAATCGATGTCCAACGTGAAGAAATTTGCTCCATACACCACGCCAGGCACGATCGCCAGCGACACTCCGCGAGCATAGCTTGGATCGAGGACAATCCCCATATCTTCGAACGCACTTTTCTGACGACCCAGCGTGATACGTCCGGCATCCCCCGTTAGACCCACATAGGTTTCTCTATAGGACAATGCACCGTTGCCGCTCACGAAATCATTTTCAAGCTTGAAGATTGCCTTCAGATTGCTGCCGAGGTCCTCTGTTCCCTGAAGAGCGAACTCATTGCCAGCAATGATATTGCTGTCGAATCCCAGTACCGAGCCGCCTTTGACACCATTGACCCATCGGACGCCGCCACCAATTCGGCCGAACAAGGTGACGCTCGATTGCGCGTTCGCTGCACCTGCGAGAACAGTTAAGACTGTGATCACGAGTATTTTTTTCATGGATCTCCTCTCTAACATCAATGATTAATGTTGTTGTATGTAGTATTACTAATTAATGTATAAAAAATGATTCGGAACTCACCGGCTGGATCTCATGCCAGCGTCTCACCGTGATTCTCCGCGATCCGTTCGCGCAACTCGCGTTTCAGAACCTTGCCGATCGGGTTGCGCGGAAGCTCGTCGAACACAACGACCTTTGCGATCCGCTGAACCTTGCCGAGCTTCTCGTTGGCCCACTGCTGGATGATTTCCGGGTCCACGTCGCTGCTCAGGACCACGCAAGCCACAGGCGTTTCGCCCCAGCTGATGCTGGGAGCGGCGACAACGGCGACGTCGACCACTTCGCGATGCTGCAAGATGACGTTCTCGAGATCCGACGCATAGACGTTGAAGCCTCCTGAAATGATTACGTCCTTCTTGCGATCGAGCAGGTGGACGAAACCGTCTTCGTCAATCCAACCGATATCGCCGCTGCGCTGGAAGCGCCTGCCTTCGCCGTCGAACCAGCTGGCGTCCAGCGTCGCCTGTTCGCGATTGTGATAGCCGGACATCATCGACGGCGATCGCCCGACGATCTCGCCGACTTGTCCTTGAGGAAGCACCTTGTCATCGTCGATGACGCGCAAATCGACATATGCAGGCGGGATGCCAACCGTGTCGAGTTTGTCGAGGCGTTCATGCGCACGCAACTCGCAGGTGACGCCACCTTCGGTCATGCCATAAAACTCAGTCAGGCCGCCCGCTGGCCAGCGGGTGAGAATGTCGCGTTTTATCACAGCGGACAACGGCGCGCTGGTGGAGAATTTGTTACGCAACGACGAGAGATCGAAACGCGAGAAATCCGGATGGCGGAGGAGTCTCGTGTACTGCACCGGAACCAGGATGACGTCCGTCGGCCGCCAGGTTTGCGCGAGCGTCAGCCACCCGGTTGCATCGAATTTTTCCATCACCTTGACGGTCCCGCCACATGCCAGCACCGTGAACAACAGGAACAACGTCGTGTTGGAGCAAAGCGGGGTCGAAATGATCGTGCGAGTTTGCTCGTTGAGTGCGTAGCGGTTCTCGATTACTTCAGCTTCACGCGCGCGAAAGCCCCGGCTTTGCAAAATGCCCTTCGGTGTTCCCGTCGTACCCGACGAGTAAATCAGGTTAAATCCATGGTCCAGCGACATCGACACAGGCGGAGGGGTATCGGGTGCTCCTTCGATGAAGCCGTCGAGCGCCGCATCGTCGAACCGTACGATATCCGAAGTGCACAAACGCATTTCGTCGGCAAGTGCAAGTGCGTCCGCCGCGTAATCGTTCGCGACGAACAGCAGGCGCGCGCCGCTGTCTCTCACCATGCTCGCGCAGGTGGAGGCGGACGTATAAGTCGAAAGCGGCACGACGCAGGCGCCCGCGCGCAGTATTCCCAACATGAGTTCGACATAGGCGGCGGAGTTCGGCGCGAGCAACGCGACCTTGTCCTGGAAGGCGACTCCTCGCGTCAACAACGCCTGGGCTATCCGGTTCACACGCCTGTCGAGTTCGCCCCACGTGACCGAGCGATATGTGTCCGCTATAGCTGTACGGTCGGGACTGGACAACGCCGTCTTGCGCAACCTCAAGTCGATGTCGAGCGTGCCCTCTCCGTCGATGGCCTTCATCATCATGTTCTCCCTCATTCCTTTCACGATACGACTTCGAACAATGCCGCAGCACCCTGACCGGCGCCTACACACATGGTGACCACGACATGCCTGGTGCCACGGCGACGACCCTCGATCAGGATATGAACTGTCATCCGGGAGCCGCTCACACCGTACGGGTGCCCTGACCGGGCGAGTTCGCCTTTCAAGTGGGCTTTGTCTTCCGAGTCGCCTCGCCCGACTTGAGGAAGAAGGTCAGTACCTGCCACGCGACGAACAGGCCGATCAGGGCGAGCAGCGTTCCGCTGATTGGCCGCGTGACGAACGCTGAGAAGTGGCCCCGGCTCAGGAGCATTGCGCGACGGAAGTTCTCTTCCAGCATGGGCCCGAGGATGAACCCCAGCATCAGTGGCGCCGGGTCCATGTCCAGCCGCATGAACACGTAGCCCAGCAGGCCGAACGCGGCCGTGATGTAGATGTCATCGAGGTTGTTGTTGATGCTGTAGGTGCCGATGCAGCAGAAGAACAGGATCGCCGGGAATAGCACGTTGTACGGGATCTTGAACACCGACAGCCAGTAGCGCACCAGCGGCACGTTGAGCGTGATCAGGAAGCAGTTGCCGATCCACATGCTGGCCACCAGCCCCCAGAACAGGTCCGGGTGTCCGGCGATCATGTTAGGCCCCGGCTGGATGCCCTTGATGATGAAGGCCGCCATCATCAGCGCCATCACCGGGTTCTCCGGGATGCCGATGCTCATCAGCGGGATGAAGCTGGTGCGCGCGGCAGCCTCGTCGGCGGCCGCCTGGCCGGCCACGCCCTCAATCGCGCCGCTGCCGATCTCGTCCTTGTACTTGCTGACCTTCTTGTCCACCGCGTAGGCGACGAACTGCGCGATCACCGGGCCGCCGCCGGGCAGGATGCCCAGGAACGAGCCAATCGCGCTACCGCGCAGGGCGCTCGGGATGATGCGCTTGAACTCCGCCCAGCTCGGGATCAGGTGGATCTTGCCGTTGAAGGGCGAGCGCTCCTCGTGGGCGTCGAGGTTCTTCGTGATCTCGGCGATGCCGAAGCAGCCGAGTGCCACGCTCACCAGCCCGACGCCATCGGCGAGGAACGGCAGATCGAAGGTGAAGCGTTGCACGCCGCTGGTGACGTCGGTCCCGATCTGGCCGAGCAGCACGCCGATCAGGCACATCGCCATGCCGTTGAGCAGGCTACCGGTGGTCACGAAGCTCACGCACACGAAGCCCACCAGCATCAGAGCGCAGTAGTCGGCCGGGCCGAACAGGAACGCCACTTCGCCGAGGCTGGGCGCCAGGAAGGACAGCACCACGATGCCCACCGTGCCGCCGATGAAGCTGGACACCCCCGCGGTGAACAGCGCCAGGCCGGTCTTGCCCTTGAGCGTCATTTGGTAGCCGTCGATGCAGGCCACGATGCTGCTGGCGTGCGGGATCTTCATCGTGATGGCGCTGACGCTGTCGCCGTACTGCGCCCCGTAGTAGATGCCCGCCAGCATGATGAGCGCGCCGGTCGTGGGGATCGAGTAGGTCAGCGGCAGGAGCAGGCTGATCGTGGCCAGCGGCCCGAGGCCGGGGAGCAGGCCCACCAGCGTGCCCACCGTGCAGCCGAGCGCGCAGAACATCAGGTTCTGCCAGGTCAGCGCATGCTCGAAGCCGAACGAGAGGTTGTGAAGGACTTCCATCATGGCGGCGGCTCCGTTCAGTACAGCGGCAGGTTCAAGCCGAGCAGCTTCTGGAACCCGAACGCGACCGCGATCAGGCCCGCCGAGATCTGCAGGTTGCGCTTCCACGAGTACGACGTTGCCGCCAGCGACGCGACGAGGACCATGAAGACGATCCCGACCGTCATGTTGATCAGCTTGGAGACCAACGCGAAGCCGCACAGCGCAAGCAGGATCAACGCAATGCTCTTGAGGTTGAAGTTCAAGGGCTCGACCCCAACGAAGCGAGAGCGCACGATCGTGATCACCGCGATAACGAATAGAAGACTGCTCACCAGCAGGGGAAACAGACCCGCTCCCGCATGACTGAGGTCGCCTGTTGGGTAGCGCAGTGAGCCCAGGCCAAAGGCCAGGGAGACTGCCGCGAGGCACAGGCCCCGGACGAGGTTTCGGTCGTTCATACACATTCCCTCACATGGAAAAGGTCACCCGCGCCAGGGCGGTCATGGCCGCACTGTGGGATAAGTACAGGGCTGATTGGCGCACCACACTGGTGTCCCGAGGTAGAAATTCGATTCAATATTTCTCTTCACCAATTGGCGACGTACTGGTTGAATAGACCTAAAGAAGGCATAGGGTTTGCATGGCCTCGATCAGGCGGAAATACCCGCCACGCACCATCTGCGTGTCGAAAGAAGCAGAGCGCAAACGTACCACCCTCCCGCCGCGACGCTTCGACCCGCACGTATCGTCCGTAAGCGCAGCGTGCGTGGCTGAACCGTGTTACCCGCAGCGTTGTGGTCCAATTTGCGGCAAACCATTTTTCAACCATCAAACGTAAGGACATCTCAGCAGTGTTCATCTGACTTTCCTTCGACTACGTTCCCCCGGTTCTGCCATGCCCATTTGCAAGCGACGGCCTGGCCCAAAAGCGTTTGCCCTGCTTCGGCAAAATCATCCGAATGCGCCTTGGTGAACCGCGACGGCGCGAAGGCTTTGCACCCAACGTTTTGCTGCGAACTTCTAACTCGGGACACTAGCTCGACAAACATGCGCTTAGCATGGCTGCGCAAAGCACACGTGCGAGCTCGTCCCGCCGTCAGCGCGCGGCGGCACCTCGCGGGCGTTCAGCCCACGAGGCGAGATCTATCCTTGCGGCACCCTCGGATTGAAGGTGATTCGCACGAGGTCGCGCGGGCCCACTACTCCTTCTTTCCGTACGCCTCGGTCCAGGCCTTGATGTCGCCACCGAACGCCGCAATCGTGATCAGCGGGTTCCAGTACTCGCGATACCGCCACAGCTTCCCGTCCTTCATTTGGAAGAATGTCACGTACTTCTGGTCGTATGGTGCATTCGTTCCAATGATGGACCCCTCGATCTCCAACTCCGATATCGCGGTGTTGGGGTCGGCCA
Organism: Paraburkholderia sp. WS6; assembly: GCF_030464835.1. Taxonomy (NCBI): domain Bacteria; kingdom Pseudomonadati; phylum Pseudomonadota; class Betaproteobacteria; order Burkholderiales; family Burkholderiaceae; genus Paraburkholderia; species Paraburkholderia sp. WS6. Next base: position 11,815 of record NZ_JALQCK010000071.1, on the reverse strand, counting down.
GTTGATGAATCCTTGCAGACACGATTCTGGTGATCTTGATCTTGCCCGTAGTCTGCTGGTGATACTCCAGGATGGCGGGCTTGCCCACGTAGACTGACTGGCGGCCCTTCGGCGAATACGGGAACTCCAGTACTGCGTCGTCGGCCCATATCTTGATCCAATCATCGAGCTTGTTCTGAGCCAACAAGAAGATGTAGGCATTCATCAGCTTCAGAAGCTGCGGTGTTACCGGTGTCTCGGCTTCGTACTGCAGTTGAGGCAGCGCAGGCGCCGCCTCGCCGGCCGCCACGGCGCTGGCGGCGGCACCAGCGGTGACTGCGGCAACGGCGACATTTGTGATGAGTTTCTTCATCGCGGATTCTCCAGGTTGAGAGGAAGAGATAACGGTTGGTTGGAGCGTGTTGCTTTGCGCCCAGCCCGTGAGTGGCACCATTGGTCCAAGGACCAACGCCAGGATGCGACACAACGATCGACAACGAGATAGCAGTCCGTGCATGGTTTTACCTGGAGACAATCGGTGCTGAGTCTCTGTTATAACACATTACATGTAGAATGCAACAGCATTGTTGCGGAGGCTATGATCGACTGTCTTGGGTGGGCTCTTGCAAGTCAGGTAACTACGCACTCTTGCGTGCGCCACCCGGCGTTCGATCGGAAACGAAAGGCTTTCGGCCACGCATCGAACTCAATGCCGGACGGCAGGGGGCGACCGCCGCCGGTCCGAGTTGGTCCGACCTGCGCAGAGCCGAATCAGGACATTGACAGGCCCCGGCCGCCCGAGACTCCTCGGCGGCACAATGCCGTCACACCGCGGCCCGAAGAAGAGGCGCCCACCTGGCGGCGAAGCCGTTGAGCGCCGACTTCAAGGCCGCGATATGACGCTGTTCCACCGGCAGCGATACGAAGATGTCACCTCTACTGGCCACGACAACACCCTCTAGCAACAGTTCCAGATGCAGTAGACGCATCAGGCGCGCGCTGATCCTGGGGATGTCTGAAGGGTTCGCCGGTTCGGAGCGGACGAAGTGGACGCTGAACATCGAGCCCTGACCGACGCACCGCATGGGCACGTCAAGCGAGGAAAACATGGCATTGAACTCCAGCCTGATTTCCTCGCAGGCGGCGTCGAACTTATCCGCGCGGCTCGCGGTGAATATTTGCGACAGGCCGGCGAGGCCCGCTGACATCGTGCAGGGATTGTTGTTAAAGGTGCCAGCGTGCCTGAAAGCGTTCGGCGCGGAAGGATCGAACCTCTGCATGAAGTGCTGTCGGCCGCCGAGCGCACCGCAGGGCAGCCCGCCGCCGAGGTACTTTCCCAAGGTCGTGAAGTCGGCCGAGATGCCCAGACGTCCCTGGATGCCGCCGGCGCCGCAGCGCGAGGTCTTGACCTCGTCGAAGATGAGGAGCACGCCTGCGGACGCGGTGGCCTCCCTCAGCGCCCGCAGGAAGCTGGCGGTACCTGGAATGTTGCCTGCAGCGCCCAGGATCGGCTCGACAATCACTGCAGCGAGCGAGTCTGCGTGGCGACCGATAGTTTCTATCGCCCCTTGCGTGTCGTTGTAGGGGACGTACACGTACTCCCAGGGGATGTTGAGCACGCTGGGAGGCGTGGAGAACGCCAGTACGCCCCCGTGATACGCGCCCTCGAACACCAGGATCTTGCGCTTGCCCGACAGCGCGATCGCAGCGGAGAGGGCGAGGATGTTTGCTTCCGTGCCCGAGTTGCAGAAGCGCAGCTGCTCAATGCTCGGGAAGCGCGAGGTGACCAGGTCGGCGAGCGCGACCTCCCGGTCACCAGGCCCGCCCATCACGATGCCTTGGTCAAGCGCGTCGCGAATCGCCTGCTTGATGATCGGGTCGGAGTGTCCATAGAGCCCAGCCGAGAATTCGCCCACGAAGTCGGAGTAGCAGGCGTCATCCACGTCCCAGAGGTCGCTGCCAGCTCCCCTCTTGAAGGTCAGCGGGAAGGGGTCAAAGTGCAGGACAGTCCGCGTGTTGCCACCAGGCATCGACGCTTGTGCGCGTCGGAAAGCCGCGGCGCTGGCCGGACGGCTGTCTATCAGACGTTGGCGAGCAGAGGAGATTGCGCGCTCGAGGTCGTGAGCCACCTCGATGGCCGTTGTGTTGTTCATGATATTATGCGTGTTGTACGAAATAACAGGTAACATGCGACAATGACTCCCATGGATCCCATCGAAAGAAGCGACACCCTGTCGGACAAGGCGTATGAGCGCCTACGTGAAGCCCTGATGTCCGGCGCCTACAAGCCTGGAGACGCCTTGAGCATTCGCGGCTTGGCTGACACCCTTGGCATCAGCGCGACGCCTGCGCGTGACGCAATCAGTCGATTGCTTTGGGAGCGTGGACTGCAAAGCGGGCCTTTTCGGACGGTCCTGGTTCCAAAGCTCACCAAGGAGAGCTTGGGCGACGCGTACGAAGTGCGCCTCAGCCTCGAAGGACTGGCCGCCAGCCTTGCCGCGCCGCGCTACACCGACACCGACGTGGCTGAGCTTGAAGCGATCCACAAGGGCCACGTCAAGGCCGTCAATGGCAGGAACTACCGGGCGGCGCTCGCGGCCAACGAGAGCTTTCACTTTCATATCTACGAGCGCGCCAACAACGAGCTTCTGCTGGAGATCATCCGAGGCGTATGGCTCAAGCTTGGCCCCTCGCTCAATCTCCTCTATCCAAAGTACGTGCAGACGCGGCAGGGCGTCACGCACCACGAGGAGATCGTCTCGGCAATGCGCAAGCGCAATGCCGGCCTTGCGCGCAAGGCCGTTGAGGCTGACCTTCGCACTGGCTTGCAAGAGCTCGTGCAGGCTTTGCAAGAAGAGAGTAGGCTTTGACACCCCCCGGCCTATCGCTGCAGTCATGACGATGCGGCCCATCGACGCGTTGCACGGGTCTCTTCCACGTCTACACGGCCATCCCCGTCGATGCAAACGCCATAGACGTCACGTGCTCGTTCGGGGCTGACCAATCCGCTGCGCACTTGCTCGGCGACTCGCTCCGGGTCACGGCCTAGCGGCGAGCTGAATCCCCCTCCGCCCGGTGTAATCGCGACGACGCTCTCGCCCACGTCCAGGCGAATGGAGGCACTTGGCGGCAATGGCTCAATATGGCCAAGTTGAGTGCGTCGGAACTGAGCGGCCAGTCCTCCGGGTAGCCCACCCCGCACGCCCTGCGGCGCGTTCACACACCCGTCGGCCGAGTAAGTGGCGGTGAACGGCGATGTCGCACGAAACTCGACTCGCAGGCTGCTCGCTCCCGTCCATTCGCCCGCTCCCTCTGTGTCCGGTACGAGTCGCCTCTCCAAGACTTGAATCGGATACAGCAACTCGTCCTGCTCCACGCTATCGATGAAGGCCATGCCGCCATTGCCGACGTGCCCGTATGTGAGCCACGCATCGCCCCAACCCATCGCCGCACCACCAGTGGCGCCTAGAAACAGCTGATTGACGAAGGAGCGCCCAAATCGCTCATCGAATCCTGCGATGACCGACTTGCAGGCCGGCAGGTTTGGTCCAACCTCCGCCATGCCTACCTCAGGACAAGCATCAGCAAAGGCAAGTTGCACCGCAGCGGTCAGTCGATCCGCAACGTTGGTCGTGGCCATGGAGCAACTCGTTGGGTGACGTGGAATCCCTGCAACCGACCCCTCGCGCAACCGAACATCGATCCGCCGGAAGCTTCCCGCGTTCTTGGGGACGTTCTCCTGCAGGCAGTTGAATACCCCCGCAAGGGCCGCTGTGCGAGAGCACGCCTCCGACAGATTGAGCCCACACGGCAGCGCATCAGGCGCCTCGGTCAGGTCAACGCTGATTCGCCCGTTCAACGAGTCCACGGACACGCTGGCGGGCAGCGAGATGCCATTGGGTGGCGTCCCGGGCATGGGGTCGTGCACTGTCGTCGCTCGGCCATTGCCTGTAACGAGGCGACGCACTGCCGCCGCCATTCGCGCCTCTGAGTAGTCCAGCCACTGCCTGGAAAAGGCATCCAACGTTGCCCAGCCCAAGTCGGCAGCCAGCCTCTCGATCTCCTGTGCCCCAATGCGCGCCGCGCCGAGCATCGCCAGGAAGTCGCCATACCATTGGTCTGGCACACGAATGCGCATACGACACATGCGCACGATGTCCTCTACGACGACGCCCCGGTCCTGAACCTTCACCGCCGGGAAGATGAGCGCGCCCTCCTCGTAGACATCGCGCGCCGTCGCCGAGTAGGTCGTCGGAACCGCGTTGCCGATATCGGCCTGGTGCGCCTTGGCGAGTACGGTGAACCGATGCAGGCCGTCTCCGTCGATTACCGGCATCACGATGGTGTGGTCCGCAGGGTGAGAGCAGCCGTGGTAGGGCGAGTTGTGCAGGAAGGCGTCACCACGATGCAGAGCCGGGTGAAAGTCGTGCACGCTACGCGCCATCAGGTCGGGGCCTGAGAGCACGTGGATGGGCAGGCAGTCCGCCGCTGTCAGGAGCTCACAGTCTCTCGTGACAATGCAGCAGGAAAAGTCGCGTGCACGGTTGAGGACGCCTGAACGTCCGGTTCGCAACAGTGTGTTGGCCATCTTCTTGCAGACTCCTTCGAGTCGGCTGTTGATGACACTCAGCTGCGCGCCGTTGAGTTGTGCTTCTTTCATAGATTTCCTGTCGTCGCGGTTTTGCCGTCGACGTGGATCACAAGATTTCCGTCTTCCCGGAGTTCGAACTCCGAGACGTCATCCACGACGATAGATGTGAAGGGAGACTCGACAATGGCAGGGCCGCTGCAGCAGACCCCCACTGAGAGTTGCTCGATGCGATGGACGCGAGCACGTACACGACCTACGCCGATCAGCCCAATGTCGCGCCATTCCAGCGGCGCACCTTGCCCGAGCCAACGTGCCTGCGGCAGCGGTGCGGTTCGCGTCTCGTAGCTCGCGCGTATTGACAGCCCAACAATCTCGACAGGAGAGCCTGGATCGTTGACCGCGTACACGCGCATGTGGGCCGCGTGAAAATCATCCGCGAGACGAGCCACGGCCTCGCCATCCAGGGTCTGCGAGGACACCGGGACTTCGAGTTCCCAAGCCTGGCTCGGGTAGCGCACTTCGGCGTAAAACTGCAACTTGATGGGCTTCGGCGCGGACTTGGAGAATGCCGATGCTTGCTTGCGAAGCCGCTCAAAGACGCTCGTGCTGGCAGCCTCGCTGAACGCGTCGCTGCGCAGATAGCAGGCCGCACGGTACTCGGAGGCAACCTCTGACAGCAGACCACCCGACGCGCTGAGCGCCGCGCCAAGCGCCGGAACCACCAACGTGCGGCAGCCCAGCCGCTTCGCAATATAGATCGAGTTCAGGCCCGCCGCGCCGCCGCCCCCAATGAGTATGGCTGCGGCCGGATCAATCCCCTGGTCTACGCTGATGTCTGCAATGGCCTGCACCATGTTCTCGGTGGCGACGTCCATAATCGCCAAAGCAGCCTCGACCACATTGCAACCCAGCAACCGGGCCACGCGAGCCTCGATGACCTCACGGGCACGCGCTTCATCGAGCGCGATCGTCCCGCCAAGAAAGTACTTGGCATCGATGTAGCCAAGCACAAGTGCTGCGTCAGTGACTGTGGCGCTGTGCTGCTGATGTCCGTAGCAGACGGGACCAGGGTCTGCACCCACGCTCATCGGACCGACATGCAGCAAACCGCCCTCGTCTACCCAGGCGACGCTTCCTCCACCAGCGCCAACGCTCTTGACGTCGACCGACGGAAAGCCCGACATGAAGCCACTGAACGGCTTACCGATCCAGGCCTCGCGCGTAAACGGTACCTCGCCTTTGCGAACCAGGCTGACGTCGTAGGTCGTGCCGCCGGTGTCGGCCACGATGACGTCGCGCCCGGCGCTAAGGCCCTGGGTAAAGTAGCGCCCCGCGACCGGGGCCATCGCGGGTCCTGAGTTGATTGCCCGAATTGGCGCCTGCGCCACCTCCTCGGCAGAACACATTGCGCCCTGCGACGTCACCACCATGAGCGGCCCTGTGTAGCCGCCTCCTCGCAGTCTTTCCTCCATCCCGCCGAGATACCGGCTCATCACTGGCTTGAGCGACGCGTCGATGCAGGCGGAGGTTGCTCGCCTGAACTCGCGGATCGTCGGATTGAGCTCGTGCGAGAGTGTCACCGCCACGCCAGGCAGCATCTCCTTTAACATGGCTCCGACCCGCAGCTCATGCGCCGGGTTGGCAACGGACCAAAGAAGGCAGACTGCCACGGCCTCAACGCCTGCGGCACGCAGGTCGGCAATCACCTCATGCACGCGCGCCTCGTCGAAGGGCGCGATCTCACTGCCCCGCCAATCGATGCGACCGGGAATCTCGAACGTCAGGTGACGCGGTACATACGGCGCTGGAAACGGAGTGTTGTGGTCAAAGGGGTCGGCGCGGCCTCCTTCCCTCAGCGTGAGGACGTCAGGGTGACCCGCGCTTGTCAGCATTGCCGTCAATGCAGTGCGTCTGGTGATGATTGCGTTGATTGCATGGGTCGTTCCGTGAACGAACAGCTCGGTTTCCTGAAGAAGCTGTGCGCTGCTGCATTCGTAGCTCCTGGCGGCCAGCTCTATCGCCGCCAGCACCCCCGCCGCTGGATCCGACGGTACCGTCGGTGCCTTGAACATGCGGACATCGCTTGCTTGTTCCTCGATAACCAGGTCTGTGAAGGTCCCTCCCGTATCGGTCGAGATGACGAATCGCTTCCGACTGAGCTCGCCCTGATTCATGTGTTACTCCTCCTTCATGGCGATGCCAGCGGCACGCCCTTCGTCAACTGAGATCACTGCGCCGAAGATGCCCCTAACGCGGCCATCGGACAGGAACAACGCGGTCTCGGCGATTTCTTCCGGTGGCGTGAACGCCCGGGCGCTCGGTGTGATTGACTGAATCCAATCCCGGCGACCCTGATGCTCGGACGCGGTCCGGATTGCCGCGTTCATGGGAGTTGCCGTATTGCCCGGTGCTATCGCGTTCATCGCCACGTTGAACTGAGCGAGCTCCAGGCCAGCGGACTTGGTGAACGCCACGACAGCGGCCTTAGTAGTCGAATACAGCGAATAACCTGCAGTTGGGACAAGTGCCGCAATCGAAGCGATGTTGACAATCCGGCCTGACCTGCGAGCGATCATTCCCGGCACAACCGCCGAAACTGTGTGAATGACACCTTTGAGATTCACGTCGATCATGTCGTCGATCTGCTCGGGTGTCAGCGAGCCGATTGGTGTCGGGTACCAGACACCAGCGGAGTTGACCAGGATGTCGACGGGTCCCATGCGCTGCCCCACATCTGCCACGAGAGAGGCCACGGCCTTCGCGGACTTGACGTCCACCACGAAGCCTTCACATGCAGCCTGCGCCGTGCCAATCTCGCGCGCAACCGCGCGGGCCTTCTCCAGGTTCTGGTTGCCGACGATCGCGACCGACGCGCCTTCCGACAAGAATCGCTCCGCAATGGCACGGCCGATGCCGGACGATCCCCCGGTCACGAGCGCAACCTTTCCCTTCAATCCATCGCCGCCGCGCATACTCATCGGCAGGTTCCTCCAAGTTGCTCGGCGAACCAGTCACCAAAGACGTCCGAGCCGAGATAGCGGTTGTCCAACTGACAGTGAGCAGCGCCACCGTCTTCCTTGGTGAAGATCTTGAGCGTCTTGACCTTCGACGCAGCTTCGTCGTACGTACGCTGAGCATGGTCCAGCGGCACTTGCCTGTCGTCGGCGCCGTGGGTGACAAGCAGCGGGCAAGTCACGCGGGGCATCACGTCACGGAGGTTCATGCGCCTGGCAATAGCCAAGCACTCCTCCGGCGTCTGGACGCCGAAGCACCACAGGGCGTGCTCGAGTACGGCAGGAACTGAGTCGGCTCCATCCGTCGCGTTCGCGCGCCTGGCAGACAGCTCGCCAAAATCGTAGAGCGCACCCCAGCATGCCACGGCGCGGATGCGAGGCTCGTACGCGGCGGCGCGCGGTGCGAAGTAGCCGCCCATACTGATGCCGGCGAGGCCGATACGATTGGCGTCAACGTCGCTACGCGTGCAGGCGTAGTCGACGATAGCCCTCACGTAGTTCTCCGTTTCGACTTCTGCGGTGAGCCCGCGCTCTCGGATCGCCTGCCCTGCGCCAGGCTGGTCGACAATCAATACCGACAGCCCCCTGCGCGAGTAGCCCTCCAGGTAGGGATACTGTGACTCCTTGACCGAGTCGAAGCCCTGCAGATGAATGACCATCGGACGCGGTCCCGGCCCCTCGCCAGGCACGAAGAGTGCCGGCATCGAGCTGGCCTTGTAGGGGATGTCCACAAACTCGACCGGGTCTCGGTTGAGCACCCGTGCCTTTTTGTAGGCGACCAGCGACTTACCGTAGGTGGCGAGACGCTGTGGATCGCGGTGACTGAGCATCCGCTCCGCTTTCAAATAGTACATCGACGCCCGGTGATAGCGGCGCGCTGCTGAAAAGTAGTGCCCCTTTGCTTCTTCCGTCTGCGCCAGGCCCACCATGTGGTCGCCGAGTTCGGCGAACGCGCAGTGCCACCGTTGACTTGCCTCCACAGCCTCGATGGACTGATAGGGCTTGAGCCTGCGCAGTGTTGGTTCGAACTCGGGGAAGTTGCCTGCCTCCTCTGCTAGCGTGGTCGCTGCGAGGTTCCAGGCATAGTTGCTTTCGAAGTATTCGATCATAGGTATCTCTGACTAGCCCATTTAGTTGGCCGTGCTCACTACGCCCAAGCCAATGATTTCTCGCGCTTCGTCCGGCGAAGCCAGTTGTCCGCCGAGCTCACGTACTATCCGCGCGGCCTTCTCCACCAGTTCTTCATTGCCACGCGTCAACTCACCCTTGGCCACGTAGATGTTGTCTTCCATGCCCACGCGCACGTGCCCTCCCAGAAGGAACGACTGGGCAACGATCGGGAACGAGTGCCGGCCAATACCGAAAGCTGCCCACGCAACGTTCGTCGGGAGCATGCCAAGTGCATACAGCAGAGTCCGTGCGCTCGAATCAAAGCCCCACCGACTGCCCAGCACGATCTGCACCATGCAGTCCTCGGGAATCGCCCCGGACCGGATGAGGGAGCTGGCCAGGTGAATGTCGCCGCTGTCGAAGAGCTCAAGCTCTGCTCGCGTTCCCACGGAACGGATGAGCTCCGCCATGCGTGCCACGCTCGCGGGCGCGTTGATCACAGCGGAATCCCCTGACCACATGGTGTTGAGATCGAGTGTGCAGACCTCGGGACGCAACTCGAGGATGTGCTCCACGCGACGCTCCGGCAGCATCAGCGTTGTTCCCGGGCCAGCTATCGCCGGGTCTTCAAGACCTGGCACGTAGCGCTGCCCTGGACCAGTGGTCAGGTTGATGATGATGTCGCATCCAGAGTCACGCACACGATCCATCACCTCACGGTAGTGCTCGACTTCCATGCTTGGGCGCCCATCCGGGTGCCGCACGTGGATGTGTGCAATGGCTGCGCCAGCGCGAGCGGAGGCAACTACCTCCTTCGCAATCTGCCGGGGCGTACACGGCAAGCCCGGATGCTGCTCGAGCTTCGTGATGTTGCCAGTGACCGCAACCGTGAGAATCGTCTTCTTGGCAGCCGAGCTCATTCGATGTGAATTCCGAGAGGTGGAAGCGTACGTCTGTACTGCGCGATCTCCTCGGCGACGTAGGTGCGGAACTGCTGCGGACCCATGTTGACGACTTCGCTTCCGTTGTCGGTCACGAACTTCACGTAACTTGGGACCTGTTGCGCCTTGTGCAAGCTCTCTGACAACCGCTGCACAACCGCCGGTGGCAGATTCGGTGGCCCGAAAATGCCGCTCCAGGCAGGCAGATCTGCATTGATACCGAACTCGCCAAAAGTGGGGACGTCCGGCAACTGAGCGACTCTCTTTGCCGAAGAAATTCCCAGTGCGCGCAACCGACCGTCCTTCAGGTACTGCATGACGGTGCCTGATCCTTGGAAGGACGAGTCGATGACCCCAGCAAAAAGGTCGGTGAAAGGCGTTCCCTTGTAAGGGACGTGCGTGAGGTCGATGTTGGCTGCCTTGCAGAACAGAGATCCCATGACGTGGCTGCTGCCGCCAACACCCGACGATCCGAAAGTCAGCTTCCCCGGATCCTTCTTCGCTGCGTCCAAGAACTGCTTGAGCGTCTTGAACCGCGAGTTGGGCCCCACGACGAGCACCCAACCTGGCGTGCGCGTGAGCATCGCTAGGGGCGTGAAGCCGTTGAGCGAGTCGTACGGCAGCTTCTTCATGAGTACGGCGTTAGTGGTGTGGCCACCCGTTGTGTATAGGATGGTGTTGCCGTCTGCTGCCGCGCGTGCAACTTCCTGCGACCCGATCACGGTCGCACCACCGGCCCTGTTCTCGACGATGACCGTCAGCCCAGCCGCCTCGGTCAACGCATTGCCGAGCGCACGCGCCGCCGCATCCGCGCCCGAGCCCGCGTTGAACGGGACAATGATGCGCAGGAGCGTCGCGCGGTCTTGCGCATAGCTCGGGAGCATTGGCCCGAGCACACCGAGCACACCGAGCTGGATGAGACGCCTTCGATTCAGTACACGATCACGCATTTGGATTCCCTTTTCCGTTGCATGTTGTCTGTTATAACACAGCGCAGGCAGAGGCGCAAGCGATCCACGTCCGACTTCGAAAGAGCGAACTTCTCCACCAAATAGATCGCCCGGTCGGGTTCTGTCGCGATAACGCGATGGGGCAAGATCTCCGAATGAAAAATCTGCCAGAAGCCCCGGTCAAGGAGGAACGGATTTCGCGAAAGGCCGTGCTGGCTGCTGCTCGCACCAGCCTCGAAAACACGGGTTTAGATGCCTGACCTCGACTTATCGGGACTCGCCAAGACGCAGCGGGGCGAACACGGCGATAGAGGCATCGGCTATCGCGCTCTAAATGGCTGTAGTGGCGCCACGACCGGCCATTCGGTGGCACCGGACGATTGTCTCTTCGTGGCCGAATTCGGTCCCGTGAACATGTACGAAACCGATCGATTCGGTACATCCCTTGTCACATATGTACGAAAGTAAGTGTTTCGTAGTATCGTACGGCATTCAATAATCGTACGTCGGTTTCGTACACCTTAGAGAGCCGGATGTCGCGAAATTTCATTTATGCCCGCGTCAGCACCGCAGATCAAAACACCGAAAACCAAGTACGCGAAATAGCGGCGGCTGGCTTTGCGGTAGATAAGCGACGCATCGTCACCGAAAACATTAGCGGCAGCGTCACGGCCAGCGAGCGTCCACAATTCGCTCGTCTGCTGGATCGACTTGAACCAGGCGATGTGCTCATTGTCACGAAGCTTGATCGCCTCGGCCGTAATGCGATGGACGTACGCTCGACGGTGGAGCGCCTCGCGATTGATGACGTTCGCGTCCATTGTCTCGCTCTTGGAGGCGTGGACCTAACAAGTGCCGCCGGGAAGATGACCATGAGCGTTCTCATCGCGGTTGCAGAGTTCGAGCGTGACTTGCTAATCGAACGTACTCACGCCGGGATCGCGCGCGCCCGTGCAGAAGGAACGGTGATGGGACGCCCTCCGGCATTGACGGCTATGCAGCAGGCCGAAGTCATGCAGCGTTTGGCAGCGGGCGAATCCGTCTCTCAGCTCGCGCGCGATTACGCCACAACGCGGCAATCCATCATGCGAGTAAGGCGAAAGGCAGAGCCGGTCTGACGTTATGCGTCAAATAGCGCTGAAATTTTCCCGCCATTTATCGCCGAAGATCACAGCTACGCCCCTGCAAGCAGCTTAGCGTACGATTTTTTCCGAATTCTGAGAGGACCCC
>NZ_JALQCK010000070.1:0-28200 GCF_030464835.1 Paraburkholderia sp. WS6 | reverse complement strand
CAGGGGCAACGCTAATAGACCACTAACAATTCAAGGAAAGGCCAACGCCCCAGGAACACTGACAAAAGCGCCGCGCAGGCACAAAAAACCCCTACCTCATCCCGCCCGCATCGCCCGAAGCCACGCATACCAAGCCTCCATCCCTTCGCCGTTCTGCGCCGACACCTGCAGAACCTCAATCCCAGGATTGACCTTCCGGGCATAGCCAATACACTTCTGGACATCAAACCGCAAATACGGCAACAGATCGATCTTGTTCAACAACAACAACGAACAAGCCTGAAACATATGCGGATACTTGATCGGCTTATCCTCGCCTTCCGTGACGGAAAGAATCAACACCTTGGCCCCCTCGCCAAGATCGAACAACGCGGGACACACCAGGTTGCCGACGTTCTCGATCATCACGACCGAATGCATCGGCGGATCAAGCTGCGTCAGTGCTCGCGATGCCATCTCCGCATCCAGATGACACCCCGTGCCAGTGTTGATTTGAACCACCCGTGCCCCGGTTGCGCGAATGCGCTCGGCATCGTTAAGCGTCGCCTGATCGCCTTCAATCACGGTGAGCGGCAACGTCTCGCCTAGATCGTGGATCGTGCGCTCGAGCAATGTAGTCTTGCCCGCACCCGGTGAACTCATCAGATTCAGTGCGAGAATCGATCGCCCCGCCAGCCAGCCGCGATTACGTTCGGCCAGCAATTGATTCTTCGCCAGAATGTCCTGCTCCAAAGTGATTGACGTGACGTGCTCGCTCCCGTGGCTGTGCGGGTGATCATGCGTGTGGGTATGACCGTGCGCGTGGTCGCCGTCATGTGAATGCTCATGCGGATGTGAATGCGCGAGGACACCGTCGTGCGAATGTTCATGCTCGTGATGGTGCGGATGCTGCGAGTCGTGTGAATGTGGCTGGCCGTGCACGTGCAAGTGGATCTGCGGATGCAGGTGTGCATGCCTCTGCTCATTTCCACTCACTCGCCGATACGACGGTTCACGCGTGCCGACTGCCGCGCCTTCTCGCGTAGCTTGCGATTGCGATTGCGCTTTCGCCTGCGCCTCCTCCGCATCCAGATCCGTCACCGCCGCGCCCTGCGTATTCGAGCATCCGCATGTCGTACACATCACACCACCTCCATCTGCCGGATCTTCAACTGCTGCCCCGAAATCAGTTCGAGATTGTCGCTCCCGCATTCGCACTGCCCAAACGGCACATCGATGTCGAGCGTCTCGCCGCACGCGAGGCAACGTGCCTGCCCTGGCATCTCGATGATTTCCAGGGTCGCGCCCTCCACCGCCGTGTCCTTCGCGCAGACGTCGAAGCAAAACCGGATCGCGTCCGGCATCACCGCCGACAATCGCCCGATCTCCAGCGTCACCCTTCTCACGCGCGCGCCGTTGGCCTGTTCCGCGCAAATCTCGACGACGCTGTTGGCAATGCTCAACTCATGCATGGCGCACTTCTCCAGCGATCAGCAGATGCGCGGCAGTTGCTCGCCCACCAGCATGTCGACAATGCGCTGCCCGCCGAACGCCGTCTGCATGACGACAAGACCACCCGCGCCCACCTCGCCCACCCCCACCGTGCCAATTGCCGCCGCCTCACGCCCCGCCGGATGCGCGCGCATGGCAGCGAGCACCCGCCCGGCTGCATCGCCGGGCACGACGGCCACCAGCTTGCCCTCATTAGCCAGATACAGGGGATCGAGGCCGAGAATCTCGCACGCGCCCTTGACCTCCTCCCGCAACGGCAGGTCCGCTTCACGCAGCCGTATCGTCACGTTCGAACTCTGTGCGAATTCGTTCAACACGGTCGCGACGCCGCCGCGAGTCGCATCGCGCAAACAATGAATCTGTGGGCACGCATCGAGCATTACCGCGATCAACCCATTGAGCGGACAACAATCGCTTTCCACATCGGCTTCCAGCGCAAGTTGCTGGCGCGCGACCAAAATCGCCGCGCCATGATCGCCGAGATAACCGTTGACAATCACAACGTCGCCAGGGCGCGCGTTGCGAGCCGAAATCGACACGTCGCGGCGCACCACGCCGATGCCGGCGGTGTTGATAAAGAGCTTGTCCGCGCAGCCACGTTCGACCACTTTGGTATCGCCCGTCACGATCGCGACGCCCGCTTCGAGCGCGACCCGCTGCATGCTCGCGGCAACACGTCGCAAGATATCGACGGCAAGCCCTTCTTCGATCACCACCGCGCATGAGAGATATAACGGTGTTGCTCCGCATACGGCAAGATCGTTGACCGTTCCCGATACAGCCAGAGTACCGATGTCGCCGCCTGGAAAGAACAATGGATCGACTACGTAGCTATCGGTCGTAAACGCGAGACGGTCTCCATGCGTCGCAAGATCGGCGAGCGCGAAAACGGCCTGATCCTCCAGCGCCGCGAGCGTGGGATTGTCGAAGGTCGAGACGAATACGTCTTCGATCAGATCCCGCATCGCGCGGCCACCGCCGCCATGTGCGAGATTGACGGAAGCGTCGCGTATGTGCGCCACGCGGCGGGGTGCCATCGGCTGCTGAGGATCGGGCACGCGGTCGTTCATGAATGGCCTCGCGTGGTGGACGCATAGGCTGCATCGTCGATCAGCGCAGGCACATCAGGCATAACGGCCACGCCGCTTGCGCCAAGGCACGCCGGGGCCGTCGCGTCGGCTGATTTCACGCTCTGCCGCGCAACGCGCCGCTCATCGATCCGCGACGTGTCGATACGCCCATAGTTGTAGTAAGCCGCGCAGGCGCCTTCGCTCGACACCATCAACGAGCCGAGCGGAGACTCCGGTGTGCAGGCGGTGCCGAACACTTTGCACTGATGCGGTTTGATCACGCCCTTCAACACCTCACCGCATTGGCATGCTTTCGGGTCCGCGATCTTCAGATTCGGCACATCGAACTTGCGCTCCGCGTCAAAAGCGGCAAACGTCTCACGGACCCTGACCCCCGAGTGATCGATAGAACCCAGTCCGCGCCATTCGAAGAACTCGCGCGTCTCGAACACGCGCATCACCGCCGACAAGGCCTGCGCATTGCCGTCCTCCGTCACGATCCGGCCATACTGGTTCTCCACCTCGCAGCGCCCTGCTTCGATCTGCCGCAACACCATCCACATCGATTGCAAAATATCGAGCGGCTCGAATCCCGCCACCGTGATCGGCTTGCGATAGTGCCGGGCGACAAAATCATAGGGCCGTGTGCCGATCACCATGCTGACGTGTCCCGGACCAAGAAAGCCGTCGAGATGCAAATCGGGCGAATCGAGAATCGCCTTGATGGTCGGGATGATCGTGATGTGATTGCAGAACAGCGAGAAATTGTGGATCTTTTGCGCGTGTGCCTGCAGAACCGTCATTGCAGTGCTGGGCATGGTCGTCTCGAAGCCTAGACCGAAGAAGATCACCTCCCGGTCTGGGTTTTGTTGCGCGATCTTCAAGGCGTCGAGCGGCGAATAGACCATCCGCACGTCCGCGCCGTCGGCTTTCGCTTTCAGCAGGCTCTTCTTCGAACCGGGTACGCGCATCGCGTCACCAAAGGTCGTGAAGATCACTTCCGGACGCTCGGCTAACGCGACGCAATCGTCGACGCGGCCCATCGGCAGCACACACACCGGACAACCTGGGCCATGCACGAACTCCACCGTATCGGGCAGCATTTGCTGAATGCCGTAGCGGAAAATCGTATGCGTATGGCCGCCACACACTTCCATGATTTGCAGCGGCCGTTGTTTGGCACGCTCGATGCGGGACACCAGCGCGCGGATTTCCTTCTCCAGCGTTTTCGCTTTGTGCGGGTCACGAAACTCATCGACGTATTTCATGGTGCACCTCCGTCCGCCGAGCTGGCCAGGCCAGCCGAACCGGCGAGGCCGCCGCGGTCGTCGGCAAGCAGCGTATGCACGAGGTCCCACAGAATGTGATAAATCGCGACGTGGGTCTCCTGCACGCGATGAATGCTGTCACTCCTCACCACAAGGCAATGATCGACAGCGGCACTGGTAGCCATGCGCCCGCCATCGTGACCGGACAGTCCGATAGTCAGCAGGCCCAGCTCTTTCGCTTTCGCAAAGGCAGTCAGCAGGTTTTCGGAATTTCCGCTGGTCGACACACCGATTAGCGCGTCGCCACGCCGGCCTTGCGCCACCAGTTGCCGCACGAAAATATGGCTGAAGCCGACATCGTTGCCGACCGCGGTCATCATGGCCGTGTCAGCCACGAGGTTGATGGCGGTGAGTGCCGGGCGACCCGTGGTCACCGGATGCAAAAATTCGACGGCGATATGCGAGGCGTCGCAACTCGAACCGCCATTGCCCATGGTGAAGAGCCTGCCGTCGCGGCGGTACATCTCGGCAAGCGTGTGAGCAATTCGCACCACTGCTGGGCCGTTTTCGTCGAAGAAGCGTTGTTTGGTGTCGACGCTGTCCTTTGCTTTCAGACGCACTGAATCGAGCAGTGCCGCGTCGAGCTTGTCCGCGTCCTGGCGTGCGCCGTGCAGGAACGGATACAGCGTCTGCAGGGATTCATGTTCGGGCATGCCGGCCTCCGTTGGCTTCCGATCAGACGCTTAAGGCGCGCTGCGCAATTCTTCGCGCAGTTCGTCCCGCAGTTCGTCCATCCCGGCGATGTCGTCCATCTCGCCCTGCGCGACGCCCAGTTCGTGCAATAACGCGAGCGTGCGTGCCGCTTCCTGCTCGTCGAGCCGGCTCATCGCGAAGCCCACGTGCACCAGCACCCATTCGCCGATGCACGCGCTTGCCGGCCGTCCCTCGCCGATCACGAAGGCAATGTTGATCACGCGCCGCACACCGCCGACGTTGACGAGCGCGAGATCGTTCGCCGCGTCGGTCACTTCGACGATCTGTCCCGGGATGCCCAAACACATGGTGTTCTCCCATCAGCCCGCTTTTGTGCTGCTACTTCTGCACTGCTACTTCCGCGCAGCTACCTCTACACCGTTACTTCCGAACGACCGGCTCTACATCGCTACTTCCACGCTGCCGCCTCTACACCACATTCAAAACCCCTCGCGCCCCTGCGCCGCCGCCACAACCGCCTGCCCTAGCGACAACCCGCCGTCGTTGGCCGGCACCTGCCGGTGCGTCAGCACCCGAAAACCCGCAGCGCCGAGCCGCCCGGCTACCTGTTCGAACAGGATACGATTCTGGAAAACACCACCAGACAACACCACACTGCGTGCATCGACCGGGCCTGTCAGCAGGTCGGCCAGGCATTCGACCATTCGGACGATCGCAATGGCCAGCCCCTTGTGAAACCGCGCCGCGACGACCGGCACGGATGTGCCGCGCAACAGGTCGTCGAGCAAGGTCTCCCACATCGGCCGCGGCTCGATGCAACGCAGACCGTCCGGCATGGTGCTGATGATTTCAAACGGGTACGCATGGGCATCGCTGTCGTCTCGCAGCGCGTTCAGATCGACCAACGCCTCGAGCTCGATAGCCGCCTGCCCTTCGTAAAGCACGCGTTCCCGGCACACGCCGAGTGTCGCCGCCACGGCGTCGAACAGACGGCCCACTGAGCTTGCCAGCGGACTATTGACGCGTTGCGCGATCATCGTATCGAGTGCGTCGCGCGGACGGCTGCTGAGGAACTGCTGTACGTCGAGTCCAGCGTATTGCCGTGTGAAGCCGCGCCAATCGAATGCCGCCATCAGATGCGCGTAAGCATTGCGCCACGGTTCGTCGATCGCGCGTGCGCCGCCGGGCATCGCAACGGGTTTGAACCTGCCGAGACGCGTGAAGCCGCGGTAATCCGCCAGCATGAATTCTCCGCCCCACAGCGTGCCGTCGGCGCCATAACCGAGACCGTCGAGTGCGACGCCAAGCATCGGCAGCGCATCGAGCGCCACGCCGTTTTCCGCCATGCACGCGGCGAGATGCGCGTGATGATGCTGCACTTCGACCACCGGGACCTGCCACGTTTGTGCGAGGTCATAGCCGATCTTGCGCGACAGGTACTCGGGATGAAAGTCGAGCGCCACCGCCTGCGGCTCATGTTCGAACAGGCGCAGATACTGCGTCACCGAGCGACGATAGTCCGCATAGGTCAACGCGTCTTCCAGGTCGCCGAGATGATGCGAGACTATCGCCTGTGCATTGCCAGCAAGACAGAAGGTGTTCTTGAGTTCGCCGCCCATTGCCAGCACCGCCGGCGTTTCGGCGAAACCCGCCGGCAACCGCAACGGCGCCGGCGCATAGCCGCGCGCGCGCCGCAACACACGCGGTTCGCCCTGCACGACGCGGGCCACCGAATCGTCGACCCGGCGTGCGATATCGCGATCGTGCATCAGGAAAACATCGGCAATGCGGCCGAGACGTGCTCGGGCATCCGTATTGTCGATGCACGGCGGCTCGTCGCTCGTGTTGCCGCTCGTCATCACGAGTGCCGTGTCGATCGACTCCATCAGCAAACGATGCAACGGCGTGGACGGCAGCATGAAACCGAGCGTACCGACACCCGGCGCGACGCCAGATGCGACGCACTCCGCGCCGTCGGCACGGAGGATGACGATGGGTCCGGCCGCGCTATGCAGCAACGCGAGTTCCGTCTCGTCGGGTTTGCAATAGCGGCGTACGGCCTGCAGATCGCGCGCCATCAGCGCGAACGGCTTGCGCTCGCGCCGTTTCAATTGACGCAAACGGGCGACCGCGGCTTCATCGCAGGCGTCGCAGGCGAGCTGAAAACCGCCCAGGCCTTTGATCGCGACGATCGAACCATGCCGCAACAGCAGGCTTGCCGCGCGACAGGGATCGTCACCGTCAGCCCGTGCGCCGTGCCGGCTTTCCAGCCAGACACGCGGGCCGCATACAGGACACGCGACCGGTTGCGCGTGAAAGCGCCGGTCGGCGGGATTCTCATACTCGGCGCGGCACGCTTCGCACAGGTCGAACGCGGCCATGGTTGTGTTGGCGCGATCGTAGGGTATGGCCTGAACGATCGAAAGACGTGGCCCGCAATGCGTGCAGTTCGTAAACGGATAACGGTAACGGCGATTCGCCGAATCGGCGATCTCGGCGGCACAGTCCGCGCAGATCACTGCGTCAGGCGTGACACCGGTCTGCACATGGCCGGTCTCGCTTGCCACGATGCGGAAATCGCTGCCCTGGGCCGCTTCACTCAGTTGATGCCGCTCGATCGCGTCGATGCGTGCGAGCGGCGGACACTCCGCGCTCAAGCTTTCGATGAAGCGCTGCAGCGTCCACGCATCGCCCCACGCATGAATCAGCACGCCGTCGCTATCGTTGCGCACGTCGCCGACCACGCCGCACGCATGCGCAAGCCGCCATACGGTCGGGCGAAAACCGACGCCTTGCACCAGTCCGCGCACACGGATTTCCTCGCCGAGCGGTCCGTGGACCGCCGGGAGTGGAGGTGAAGACTGTCCGGCAGGTTGTGTTTGCGTGCTCATGGCCACCTCCCTGACTGTTGTCGCCTACATGTTGCGGATACGGATATAGCGCTTGATGTCCTTCATATTCGCGATCACGCCGAGC
Organism: Paraburkholderia sp. WS6; assembly: GCF_030464835.1. Taxonomy (NCBI): domain Bacteria; kingdom Pseudomonadati; phylum Pseudomonadota; class Betaproteobacteria; order Burkholderiales; family Burkholderiaceae; genus Paraburkholderia; species Paraburkholderia sp. WS6. The sequence goes on along the minus strand of NZ_JALQCK010000070.1, from coordinate 20,681 downwards.
ACCAACGCCGGCAACAAGAGGTACTTCAGAAAGCCTTTCATGACGCCTCCCACTTCAGTTATTTCACACCGTATCCGTGACGGCCCACCGCTTAGTCGCTCCATCCATCAGCGCGCGCGAACGCCCACTCAACCGCCCGGCTGCCCGTTCGCTCAAGCGACCCGTGCGGACAACCGCTCCATCCTTGCCATCACAAGCGTCACAGCGAGTTCGACCGCCTGCTCGACCACCGCCGCCACCGTGCCGCTCAACCCCATCCTGCCTTCCTCGCCATTCTCGAACCCGAAGTCTTGCGGCTCGCAACCGAGCACGACAATGTCCTCGCAGCCCCCGCCCAGCATTCGCACCGTTTGTAGCACTTTGGCCGGATCCATTTCGTGCGGCGACATCAGGATCGGCGCCGCATACGGATCGCCGGGTTCAGCGCCGACGGCCTCTTCAACGGACGGCTCGATCACATACAGCGTGCCCGGCGCACCGCCGCGCTGCGTCGTGTCGATCAGAATTGCGCTGTCCACGCCGTCGAGCAGCGCATAGCAGAGATCGATGCCGCGAATGCCGAAGTCCGCCACGCTCACGCCGTCAGCGAACGCAGGCAACTCCCCGGCACTAAGTTTCTCCCGCAGACGGCGTACCACTTCGACGCCGAAACCATCGTCGCCGAGAAACACATTGCCGATGCCCGCCACCAGAATCGCGCTCATGCGTGCCCTCCTTTACGACTGGCGAGACTGGACGGGCCGAATGGCCTGGACGGGCTGGCCCCGTTGACCAGCGGCTCGATCTCGTCCGGGCCGAAGAAGAAGCGATGGCCGGGCATGCGCTGCAGGCCGAAGTCTTTGCCAGGGTCGTCGTCGACCGTCACGGCAACGTGCACGTGATCGTCGAAATCGCGCTCGATCGATTCGATCGTGGCAACCATGCCGCTCAGCGCGATATCGAAGATGTCCGCGCGACCGCGTGGGCGCAAGCGCACCTGATCGCCGATCCGGATCTCGACGCCCGCCACCCGCACGCAGGCCAGATGCGGCCGCGCGTCGAGTTCCGCCCATGGCGACACCGGCATGGCGGGCGTTTCCAGCGGTGAAAATCCGCCGACACTTACCCCGTCGAGTGCGCGCACCTGCCGCAACGTGCCATGCAGCTTCTCCATCTGCTCGGCACCGAGACTTTCGGTACGTGCAAGCAAGGCACGCGCGCGCTCGTCCGTGGCGATCATTTCGCGTTTTTCGTCGTCGGTCATGGTGAGAATGCGCAGTGTGAGGATTTCGTCGATCTCCGTGGAGTCGAATAGATCGCCCGCACTTTCAGGCGCAATCTGCGGGAAGTCGTAGAGAATGATCGGCGAGGCGAGCATCGTGTCGGGCTGTTGTTCGTCACCCACGAGAACTGGCCACACGCCGATATTGCGGCTCGCGGCGGCCGCCGCGGCCAGTTCAGTGGGCGGATCGATAGAAGAAATCCACGTGCCGCCCTCGATGGTCAGCACCGTATGACAGGACACCAGCGCGTACAGCGAAGCCGCATCGCGCTTCAAGCCGTGGGCATTGTCGAGCGGTGTCTCGTTGACGATGCGCACCGTCAAACGATAAACCCCGGCGGCTACGCTCGCGGCGCTCAATTCGACGTGGCCTTGCAGCGAAGCGCGGATACGGCGCAGAGCGCCACGTAGCGTGCCTTGCCTGTCCGCGAGCGGTTCGAGATCGCTGGCGGCGTCGAACGAAAACGCGATCTGCAGCGGTGCGTCAAGCAGTTCGCCCATCACCAGAACCGGTACGGCGATGTGCCGTTCGGCCGCTTCCTGCCATGCGGTGTAGCGCCGCTCGTCGATATCGAGCACGGGCACGGTGCGCCAGGCCGGCTCACCCGACTCCGGCCGCGCGGCGGAAGCCTCGTCCACATCGAGCACCATCCGCTCGATAACCTGCAGAAAACCCGGCCGCACGGCCACGCGGGTGTGCTTGTCGCCACGCAGCAGACACTCGGTCTGCGTCACCCACGGATCGCTACCCGACGCCTCGACATAGGCGCGCGGATACACGCCGCCGAAGGTCCAGCGTTGCCGGTTCTTCACCGAGGTCGGCCGGTACGGATACAGCATGTAGCCTTCGTACAGCACCGCCTGAACCACGCTCTCGACCGCATTCACGATATGTCCTCCTCGACGCCGTCGAGCAGGCTCGACACCGCCTGCTCCCAGCTCGTGAGACCCCGCCTGCTTTTATAACGCGAGAGCCGATCGAACACATCCCGGTGCAAACACAGCCAGGCGCCGTTCGGGTAGTAGCGGGTCATCATGTCGCGCCATAGCGCAACGGGTAGCCGGTACGCCGCTTCCTTGTGCCAGGGAATCGGCGCGGCCTGCAACGCGCCGTCGTCTTCGCGATAGAACACCGTGCCGCTGAATTGCAGCATCAGCGGAATCTCGCCCTCTTCAAGGCCGTGAAAATATTTGGTTGCGGCCACATTGAAGTCGTAGCTGCATGGCACCGGCAAATCGAGCGTGCATTCGCCGGCAAACGGTGGCGCGACTATCGACGTATGCGCCCATAGCAGCGTACGTAGCGTCTCGCCCCAACGCGGCGGCGAACCGAACAGATCTTCAAGTCCGTACTGCTCGGCGGGCGCGTAGCGGCGCTGCGTCGCTTCGATCTGGATCTGGCATTGCAACGTGATGCTGGCGATCTCTTCCTGCGCCGGCGTATTGGCGATACGCAGCCTGAACGTCAGCAGCGGCGCTGCGGCGAACGGCACGACTTCCGCCGATTCGACAGTGAACCCGAGATCAGGCATGGAGCAAGCCCTCCGGCACCCGGCCATGAGCCTTCAGTGCGGCGAAGAAACGATGAATCGAATCCCACGCCTCCCTGCCGCCGGACAGTCCGCGCCACCGTGCGCGGATCACACCGGTCAGCGCGTAACATTGGTCGATCGGCACACGGTAATAATCGCGCGCGCCTTCGCTGCGGTTGACCAGCAGCGCTTCGACGTCGGGTTGCAGTTGCGCGAGCAACGGATTCCCCGCGACCAGTTCATCCCACGCCTGCAATTCCAGTAGCGATTGCGTGCCGCCGGCCGGTCCGGGATACAGCGCCACGACGCGTTGCGCCGCGCTGTCATGAAAGAAGAAAGCGATATCGATGGGAATCGCCAGCGCGTCCCATTGCGCATCGCTCATGCGAAAGCCGTCGAGATAGTGCGCGTCGCGTGGCACCGGACGATAGCGCGCATTCTGCTGACTGCCGAACAGCAGCGCGCACGCACGGCAACAGCAAAAGAGCTGCCGTTTGGCGGTTTCGAACAGATGCGGATGATCGGATAGCAGCGGCAGGCCGCACAACTCGCACTGGATGTCGTCGGCTTTTCGCACGAATTGGCGCAGCCGCGCGACCCAGCCGCGTGTCGGGGCGGCGGCCGTCATTGCGCGCCGGCCTCGGTCCGGCGTGCTACGTCATTTGCCACATCCTTTGCTACGTCATTCACCGCCTCGGTGTGATGCGGCACAAAGCGCAGCTCATGCACATTCACGTCCGGCAGACCCGCGATCTCGACACGCATCGCTTCCGGCGCCGCTTCGAAGATTGAACGTTCGATTTCCTGCTGCAATTCGCCCACTGAGTTGTGCTTGCCCTGCAGGCGGCCGGCCACACGCACACGCACGGCCTCTTCCGCCGCGTCGAGCAACTCGATCTGGATGCCCTGTACGCCAAGCAACGGCCGCATCTTTTCGACCGCACGCGACACGCGCGTCGGTAGATCCTGCGGATGCAGGCCGTGCAACAGCAGCAACGCCGACACGCCCGCGTCACGCTCGAACGCTTCGATCATGGCGTCGTCCATCACGCCCGCCTCAGCCACGATCTCCATCAGCCGTGCGAGCCCGTTCGTATGCAGATCGAGAACGACCTGCAGCAGTTCTTTCGCCGGCTCACGCGCGCACGGATCCTCAAGCGCTTCCAGCGCCGCAATCAGTTCCTCGATGCGGCGTTGCTGGGCGACGACCGCGCTCTCGTTGTTCACGTGTGCGCTCCCTGCATCACGCCAAAGGTCGGCGAGTGCGACGTATCGATCGTCTTGCCATTGCCGACGTACATATGCACGCCGCACGGCAGGCACGGGTCGAAGCTGCGCACGGCGCGCATGATGTCGATGCCCTTGAACTTGTCCGGCCCGTTCTCTTCAAAGATCGGCGTATTCTGCACCGCGTCTTCATACGGTCCGGGCGTGCCGTAGATATCGCGCGGATTGGCGTTCCACGGAGTGGGCGGATACGGGTGATAGTTGGCGATCTTGCCGTCGCGGATCACGAGGTGGTGCGAGAGCACGCCGCGCACCGCTTCGTGGAAACCGCAACCGATGCTCTCTTCCGGCACCGTGAAATCGCTGAACGTGCGAGTGCGTCCCGCGTGCAACTCGGCCAGCGCCTGCTCGGCAAAGTACAAGGCCGCAGCCGCTGAATACGCCTGAAAATACGTGCGGGCGCGATCGCGTTCAATCGCATTGCTCCACTTCGGAATCTTCCATTCGAATTCGACTTCGGGTTTGAGCGCGGTCTTCGGCAAATAGATCTTCACGCTGTGGCCGGTCGCCTTGATGTAGCCGATGTCGACCAGCCCCGCCAACGCGGTGGCCCACAAGCGCGCGATCGGACCACCGCCGGTATCGAGCGCAAGGTGATCGCCGGTGCGCTTGTCGAGCCAGCGCGGCGACATCACCCACGTGTAGTTGCCGTCGAATTTCCGCTTCTGCGGATGCGGCAGCGTGGTCTGATTCCACGGATGCTTACGGTCCACCGGATTGCCGAGCGGATCGTTCTTGACAAAGGTCTCTTCGTGATCCCAGTCGTCGTAATAGGAACTGCCCAGCAGGATGCGGATATTCAGGTTGATATCGACGAGATCGGTCGTCACCAGTTCACCGTCCACCACCACGCCGGGCGTGACGAACATGCCGCGGCCCCATTGCGTCATCGTGTTGTAGTTGTAGTCGCACACGTTCGGGTCCTGGAAAGACCCCCAGCAACCGAGCAGAACGCGACGGCGGCCAACTTCTTCGTAACCCGGTAGCGCTTCATAGAAGAAGTCGAACAGATCGTCATGCAACGGCACGACTTTCTTCATGAACTCGACGTACTTCATCAAACGCGTGATGTAATCCGTGAATAGCTGAATGGTCGGCACCGTGCCCACACCACCCGGATAAAGCGTCGACGGATGCACGTGACGTCCTTCCATCAGGCAGAACATCTCGCGCGTATAGCGGCTGACCATCAACGTCTCGCGATAGAACTCGCCAGTGAACGGATTGAGCGCGGTCATGATGTCCGCGATGGTTTTATAGCCGTGCTTGTCCGCGTGCGGCGCGGGTGTTTTCTGCGCCTTGTCCCACACGCCGGGATTGGTTTCCTTGACCATCCTCTCGCAAAAATCCACGCCCACGAGGTTGTCCTGGAAGATGTTGTGGTCGAACATGTATTCGGCCGCTTCACCCAGATTGACGATCCATTCGGCGATCGCCGGCGGCTTCACACCGTAGGCCATGTTCTGCGCGTACACGGAACAGGTCGCGTGATTATCGCCGCAGATTCCGCAGATGCGGCTCGTGATGAAATGCGCGTCGCGCGGGTCTTTGCCCTTCATGAAAATGCTGTAACCACGAAAGATCGACGACGTGCTGTAGCACTCCGCCACACGGCGGTTCGCAAAATCGATCTTGGTGTAAATCCCCAGACTGCCGACGATCCGCGTAATCGGATCCCAGTTCATGTCGACCAGCTTGCCCGGCGCTGCCTGGGTACTGGTGGTCGCTTCAGGTGCGGTACTAACGGCCATGACCTTCTCCCTGCTGACAAGTCGAATTCCGCGAACTACGCCGCCAGATCAGCGACGGTAGCCCGTAGTGAGTTTCGAACCGTTGTGACGCCATTTCGGCTCGTCGTTGAGCGTGTTCTTGGTCAGCTTGCGCAGACTGCGAATCAGCGGCCCATAACTCTTGATGAGATTCGACGACAGCACCGCTCCCGGCGGCTCATCCATGAACGGCATGAACTTGTCGGGAAAGCCTGGCATCGTGCAACCAATGCAGATGCCTCCCACATTCGGACAGCCGCCAATGCCGGCCATCCAGCCACGTTTGGGCACGTTGCACTGCACGACAGGCCCCCAGCAGCCCAGCTTGACGATGCAATTCGGGCTGCCGTATTCGGTGGCGAAGATCGCCTGTTCGTAGGAGCCCGCGCGATCGCAACCGTCGTGAACGGTGCGCGTAAACAACCACTTCGGCCGCAGTGCCTCGTCGAGCGGAATCATCGGCGCCAGACCCGCCAGTTGATAGAGCAGGTAGAGCAGCGTCTCCATGAAGTTGTCCGGCTGCACCGGACAGCCCGGCACGTTGACGATCGGCAGGCCCGCTTTCGACTTCCAGTCCCAGCCCAGATAGTCGGCGAGACCCATGCAGCCGGTCGGATTGCCTTCCATCGCGTGAATGCCGCCGTAGGTCGCGCAGGTGCCCGCGCCGACCACCGCCAGCGCGCGCGGCGCAAGCCGGTCGAGCCATTGCGGAATCGTGATCGGTTCCTGCGTATCGGGGTCGGTGCCCAATGCGGCCCAATATCCTTCGCGATTGATACGTTCGTTTGGAATCGACCCTTCCATTACCAGCACGAAGTTCTCAAGCTCGCCACGCGCGGCCTGGTGAAACGGCTTGAGAAACTCGTCGCCGTTTTCATACGCCAGTACGGGATTATGCAAATGCACCTTCGGTAGGCCGGGAATCGCACCGAGAATCACGTCCTCGATGCTCGGCTGAGTCGCCGCGGTAATTGATACCGAATCGCCGTCGCAGCCGAGGCCGGCGGTAATCCAGATGATGTGCACTTCCTTGAGAGCCGGCGCGTGCTGAGTCTTGCGCCCATAGGGGACGTTGTCTGCTTCTGCCATGATGAGTGTCTCCACTGCGAACCACGTTCTTTTCAGGTCAGGCAAAGATACGTGGCGAGTGCCGCACGGCAGTCACGTGTCCAGCAATCGATCGATAACGATTCCGCCCGATGCGGTTAAAAGGATCGGATTTGCTGCATGTATTGTTGGGGATAGGTGCCCACCGTGATGAGCCCGAAAAACTTTTTTGAGTATAGTTCAGCGATACGAAATAACCCAATTTCCGTAACTAACTCACTAAACATCGCGCAGCGTATTGGGTCGATAAGGATTCGAGCGGCGTGCTTGTTGAAATTCTCTGACGATAGCCCTTACGGGTTCAGGTCATTGCCGCGTAAGCGCCATCAATCGCAATCGTTGATATGCCGCAACGCTCATGAGCGGATCTCGAGTTCTTCGAATCGCATCCATTTGTAAACCGCGACCGACAATAACCAACTCGCCAGAAATACGCCGATGATCGCGTAGCCGATCATGCCGAAGTTCTCATTCAGACTGCCCACCGCCTGCCAGAATCCGCCATTCAGATGCAGCCTGTCCGCCAGCAATCCGAGACCTTCTATACCGCCGACAAGAAGCGCGACGAGCACCGAGATCGTCGTGATGGTGACGTTGTAGTAGAGCTTGCGGACCGGCTTCACGAAGGCCCATCCATAGGCGCCCAGCATCAGGATGCTGTCGGTCGTGTCGATCAGCGTCATGCCGGCCATGAACAGCACCGGAAACACCAGGATCGACCAGATCGACATGCCTTGCGCGGCGCCGGCGGCGGATATGCCGAGCAGCCCGACTTCCGTTGCGGTATCGAAACCCAGCCCGAACAGAAAGCCGAGTGGGTACATGTGCCAGCTCTGGCTGATCAGGCGGAACAACGGCCGGAAAATACGCGCGAGCAAACCCCGATTCGCAAGCAGCATGTCGAGATCTTCATCGACGTAAGGCTCGCCTCGGCGCACGCGCCGAAAAGCGCGCAGCACCGAGCGCAGCACGATCAGATTCAGGAGCGCAATGGCAAACAGAAAGAAGGTCGACACGAGCGTGCCGATCATCGCACCCGTTTCCTTGAAGCCACTCATCCGGCTTTGCAACGCCATGGCGGTCGCCGCAATGCCGATGGTCGCGAGAACGACGATGGTGGCGTGGCCGAGCGAGAACATCAGCCCCACCGTCACCGGACGCTGGCCGGACTGCATCAGTTTGCGCGTGACGTTGTCGATGGCCGCGATATGATCCGCGTCAACCGCATGCCTCAGACCAAACGAGTAAGCCAGCAGGCAGGAGCCCATCAGCAGCGGATAGCCGCGGAACGCCACGAAAGCCGCCATCCATGCCGCGATATTGAAAGTAAGTAGTAACGCGTAGAGCCATGCGATCTGCCGGCGCTGATGGCCGTTTTCCTCGCCGAGGAGCGCCTTCACAAACTCCGCCATGGGTTCTCTCCCGGGAGGCCTGGGCCGGCTGCATTGCACAGCCAGGCGCTTGAGGCCTGCATTCGATGATAGTACTTTTCCCGCGCATCCGATCCCCAGCGAGATTGGACACGCCGCGCCATCGTTCTTGCGATGACGCGGCGCGGCACGGTTTCAGCGCTACTTCACGTTGAATGCATAGTCGCCATGCGTGCGATGCCCGTCGGAAGCCACCGCCACCCAGTGCACGGTGTAATGACCCGCCGCGAGCGGCGGCAGCGGCACCGCCATCACCGCCGCCTGATGCGTGTCGACGGCGGATTTCTCCGTGTTGACCTGCTTGCCGCTCGCGTCGGTCACCGTCAACGAACTGAATGACGGCTCGAGCGGTCCGTCGAATATCACGCGCACCTGAGCGGGCGACGCCACCATCGCGCCCGCGCCCGGCTCCTGCTTCTGCGGAAATACATGGGCGAAAGCGGCGCTCGCGAACGCGAACCCGGCAATCAGCAACGGCACCTTCACCGCGGCGCGCAGCCAGTCATATCGATCGTTTTTCATCGCGTGCTCCTGCGTTACGGTGTTGATGCGTTACTGGAAAAGAGGTTTGCCGATCGTGGTCGGCGCGACATCGTCGAAGAAGATATGCGCCTGAACCAGAATGCCCACATGCGAGCCGCTTGCGTGATTGATCGGGATTTGCGCTTCAACGCCGAACTGGCCATAACGGTTGATCCAGATGAAGCCCGGATTGACCGTGCCGGTTGTCTGGCCCTGGCTTCTCGAGAGCGGAATTTCAACCAGCGGAATCACGTTCGCCAATGGTTGCGGCAAGCCGATGTCATGCACGTGCTGCTGCAGATACGGCAGGCTGTATTGCACCGTGAAGCCGTAGTTGAACGCGTTCGGCTGCCCCGCACCGGTGGTCAGTGCCGGGCCGGCTTCGCCCGTGATCGCGATCGGCCGCAGATAAGCAAGCGATGCCGGAAGATCGCCCATACCCTTGCCGGCGAAAATCGTCGGCGAGATCGTCGAAAAGTTGCTCGCGATCGCGCGGCTTCCCGTGCCGCCAAGTTCGGCGTTCACACCGACCGAGGTCATGAATTCGTGTTCATCGTTGACGTACAGCAGGTACTTCAAACCGACGCCGAAGTTGTCGAAGCCGCGCGCCTTCGGATTGTTTTGCATCGCGTACGTGCCGTCTACCGAGACCGCAAGCCGCGGCGTGATCAGCTTGTCGTACTCGAAGTCGAAGGTATTGATGCTTTGATCGCCGGCGTCGCCCGGTACGCGCTGGTGGCCGTACTCGAGGTTGGTTTCGTCGCCGACACCGGGATCGTCGACGGCCATCGTCGCCGGAAAGATGCGATTACCCGCAATCGCGTGAGCACTGGCGAGTGAAGGAGCGAAGATAAATACGCCGGCGGTAGCCGCAACGAGCGACGCCGCGCGCAGCGGTATCGCGCTGCGCGTTGTCTGGGTTTGCATGGTTCATCCTGTTCATAGGTTGTGACAATGCCGGCACACGCCTCGACAGACGGACGTGCGGCGGCATCGCGATGCGGTCACTGCATCGCAACGGTATGACTCGAATCAGGATGGGAACGGAGGAGCGCGGGGCTGCGCGAAGGTGAGCGGCTCGACGCGGCGAACCCGCTCGAAGCGGGTCGCGACGGTATGCTGGACAGCACGGACGGTGACGAAGAACAACGCCTCGACGCTGGGCACCGCCGGCATGTGGGCGAGCAGACTGCAATAGCCGCAGGCGTCGCCGTCGGACATGGCTGCGTGTTGAGCGTGTTTGCTGCCGGGTTCGTCCGATGCCTGATCCTGCATGGAGGACATCGAGGACATGGCTTCCATTCCCGGCATGGAAGCCATTGACGGCATCGAGCAATGCTCGCCTTCCATTCCGGCTTCACCGCCGTTGCGTGCGGCGAGCGAATGCGAGATCGTTGGCGCGAGCGTGGCCATCAGGATCGCAAACAATCCCAGCCAACTGCCGATCTTCCGATGGAAACGACTCAAGATGCGCCCGGCGACACGATTAGAAGCTGTCGTGGATTATGCCATGGCCTATCGCGTGTCCTGGCCGGCAAGGCGCCGGTTATGCCGAACATTTCGCCTATATGCTGCAGACAGTGGACAATGCCTCATTCCGGCTATCGGCATGGAGTGCCCATGAAAGCGCATCGCCCGCGTCTCCCGCACTTACCCGGCGATCATTCGCATGTGGAGTGGCGCGATCACACCCTGCCTTACGTCATCGTGGCCGCGCTTTTCGTGCTGATGGTCACGCTGATCGTCTGGCTGGTCGATCCGGCGCCGCCGAAAACCATCACGATGAGCGCGGGCCCGCACGACAGTTCGTTCCTCGTCACCGCGGATCAGTACAAGAAGATCCTCGCCCGCAACGGCATCACGCTGAAGGTGCTGGAATCCGATGGCTCGGTGCAGAACCTGCACCGTCTGCTCGACCCGAAGCAGCATGTCGATCTCGCGCTCGTGCAAGGTGGCGTGGCCGATGGGCTCGATACATCATCGCTGATGTCGCTCGGCAGCGTTTTCTATATTCCGGTGGTGGTGTTCTATCGCGGCACGGGTATCAGCGAGCTTTCAGAACTGGAAGGCAAACGGATTGCAATCGGCCGCGAAGGCAGCGGCACGCGCCTCCTCTCGCTCAAACTGCTGGAAGCAAATGGCATCAGACCGGGCGGTGACACCGTGCTGGTGCCGAGCGACGGCATGCAGGCCGCCACGCAACTCGTGGCGGGCGATGTCGACGCGGCGATCCTGAACGGCGACTCGGCCACGCGCGGCTTGATGCTGCGGCTCCTGAAAGTGCCCGGCATCTCCGCGATGAATTTCGACGAAGCCACCGCCTATACGCGCCTCTTTCCCTATCTCGAGGAGCTCGACTTACCGCCCGGCGTGCTGGATCTCAAGCGCAGAATTCCGCCCGACACCATTCATCTGATCAGTCCAACGGCCGAACTCGTGGCCCGGAGCAATTTGCATCCGGCCATTTCCGACTTATTGATCGAGGCCGCGCAGGAGGTGCATGGCATGCCAGGGCTGTTGCAGCACGCGGGGGAGTTCCCGAGCCCGGTTGCCCATGAATATCAGATCAGCGAAGACGCCCAGCGCTACTACAAGACCGGCAAGAGTTTTCTGTACCGCGCGCTGCCGTTCTGGCTCGCGAGCATTGGCGACCGCACGCTCGTTCTGCTGCTGCCGATGGCAGTGCTGCTGTTTCCGGCGATGCGGCTGATCCCGGCGCTGTACCGCTGGCGCGTGCGCTCGCGCATCTATCGCTATTACGGTGCGCTGATTGCGATCGAGCGCGGCGCGCTCGCCGACTCAACCGAGGAGGAGCGCAAGCAGCTTTTCGCGGAGCTCGATCAAATCGAGGTGTCGCTTAACCGCTTGCGTATGCCGTTGGCATACGCCGACGCGTTCTACGTGCTGCGCGAGCACGTCGGCTTCGTGCGTGTCCGGCTGGCGGCACAAGGCAGCGCCCCTTAACGGGGCGGCCGGCCTTATTTACGCTTCGGCAGTGGCCGACGGTGCTGCCGGCGGCGTTGTCGATTCAGCGGCGGGGGTGTCCGGCGAGGCAGCCTGCGGCTGGCTCTCCGCCTCGGCTTGCGGGGTGGCCGCTGCTTGCGCTGCATCATCAACCGAAACGACCGATGCAGCAGAAGCATTGGCGGACGCGTCAGCCGACGAAGCCGCAGCTTTCGCCGCGCCCCGACCCGCACGATGCGCCTGCAGACGCTGCGCGCCGGCCGCTTCCTGGACCGTCACCTTGCCTGCTTCGCCACCCGTCAGATCGACGCGCGCGGCGCCTTCAACCAGGCATTTCCAGTAGCGGCTGCCACGGCACCAGGTCTTGATCGCGTCGCGCAACTCGGCTTCGCTCAGCGACAGCTCCTTCGCGTGAACCACGAGATCCTCGAAGATGCCGACCTTCAGCGGCAGCTTGGGTGCCGGATTCTTCGGGAAAACTTTCGGGAAGCGCTTTTGCAGTCTCCCGATCGATTTCACCACCGGGTCCACCGGCTTCGCGTCGGCCGCGGGCCTGGCGTCAGCCGCCGGCTTGGTGTCGGTCGCTGGCTTGTGACCAGGCGCGGCACGACGCGGCGGCGACGGCTTGCGCGCAGGCTTCGCACCGGGCTTGGCGACCGGCTTGGCCGCAGGCGCAGCTTCGGCGCGTGCCGCAGCCAGTTGCTTCTTCAATTCAGCGAGTTGTTCGAAACCCATAGCGCACAATCAATCGAGAAAGACAAGATTGTAGCAGCGTGTTGAAACATGCTCGTGAGAGGCCGCGCGGCGCCGTGGGCCAGCCGTGGCGAACGGTCAGCTTCTAACCGCCACAGGCGCCGCAACCTCAACCGCCGTCAGGCCAAAAACCGACACGCACAAGCCGGGCCGGCCGGTGTTGTTGCGCAGGGAAAGCCGCAGTTGATGCCGTGCGGCGATCCGCGCCACAATCGCCAATCCAAGTCCGCTGCCCTCGCCCTTCGCCTCTTGCCCTCGATAAAACCGGTCGAAAACCCGTTCGATCTCAGCCTCCGGTATCCCGGACCCGCTGTCCACGACATCAAATCCCACCCGCTCGCCCGACCGTTTCAGAATCACGTCGACACGCCCACCCCGCGGCGTATGCCGGATCGCATTGTTGATCAGGTTGCCCAACAGAACACTCATCCCATGCGGCTCAGCCAGCGCCGTATAGACATCGTAGTTCGCTCGAGCGTCTTCACACACAAGCCCGAGATCGATCTCCTTCGTCTCCGCGAGCAGCGAAAAATCGCCGACGACCTGCTCGCCGATCCGGCGCAAACTCACCGGCACCATCGACGTCACCGGATGCGCGTCCTCACGCGCCAACGTCAACAATTGCTGCACCAGGTGAATGATCCGGTTGACCCGCCCCTCGACGCGCTCCAGCGTTTGCCCCTCGCCCTTTAGCGAGCCGTCACGGGAAGCCGCCTGCAATTGCAGCTTCAGCGCCGCAAGCGGCGAGCGCAACTCATGCGCGGCATCGGCGATAAACGTGCGCTGCGCCTGCGAAGCAACGTTCAGACGTTGCAGCAGATCGTTGAGCGCTTGCACCAGCGGCTTGATTTCGACCGGCACGCTGCCGTCCAGATGCAACGGTTCCAGCGAATCGAGCGAACGGGTCGTCAGCGCGCGCGTCAGCCCGCCGATCGGCGCCAGCCCCCTTGCCACCACCAGCAGCACCAGCACGATCGTCACCGGCACCAGCAGGCCGAGCGGCCAGAGCGTATGCAGCGCCAGAGTCAGCGCAAGGTCTTCGCGCACGGAGATCGGTTGCGCAACCTGGATATAACGGTCGCGCTGTTCCAACCCGAACGCGCGCCAGTGACTCTCGCCGCGCTCGACCGTGCTGAAACCCGCAGGCAAACGCGAGAAGACCGGCGCCTGCATTGAGTGATAGATGAGCTTGCCGGAGCGGTCCCAGATTTCGATCACGACCCGGTCGTCGGCCAGATCACCGAGGTCGGGATTGCGATGCTCGCCGTCGCTCGCACCGGCCAGATTCGACGGCAACGACAGCGCCACGGTATGCAGTTCGTAGTCGAACAGTTCGCCCGCTTCTTCGCGCGCGGTGTGAAAGATGCCGAAGCCGGCCACGCCCGAGGCCGCGGCCAGCCCGAAAATCAGCCAGCCCAGCAGCCAGCGGCGAATCGACGTCATCAGCACCTCTTCAGACGGTAGCCCACGCCGCGCACGGTCACGACCTGCTCCGCGCCGATCTTGCGCCGCAAGCTGTGTACATGCACTTCGATGGTGTTGCTGCCCACCTCCTCGCCCCAGCCGTATAGCTTCTCTTCCAGCTCAGGCTTGGTGAACACGCGCGTGGGCTCTTCGATCAACGCCTGCAGCAGGGCGAACTCGCGCGGCACGAGCGGCAGCAGTTCGCCGCCTTTGGTGACTTCGTGCGCCGCGGGATCGAGCGTGAGCTCGCCGTGCGCATAGACGGGCTGCTTCTGCCCGGTGCGCCGCCGCAAGAGCGCGCGCACCCGCGCGGCCAGTTCGTCGAGGTCGAATGGTTTGATCAGATAATCGTCGGCGCCCGCATCGAGGCCGCGAATCCGCTCGTCGACCGCGTCGCGTGCGGTCAGGATGATCACCGGCGCGGCGCCTCCGCTCTTGCGGTAGGTATTGAGCACGTCGATGCCGTCCTTCTTCGGCAGGCCGAGATCGAGCAGCACGAGGTCGTACACGCCGTTGCCCAGCGACAGCTCCGCCGCACGGCCGTCTTCGGCCCAGTCGATCGCGTAGCCCGAGCGGCGCATCGCGCCCAACACCGTCTCCGCAATCATGTCGTCGTCTTCGACCAGTAGCAGACGCATGGCCTCTCCTCTCTCCAGTTTGCCCGCATTGTCCGGCCCGTTAGCTTAACGCTTCCTTATGCGTTCCTTATCGGACGCTTAGGTGACGCTGAAGGGAGGCTTAGGGGACGCTTAATGTCCGTTAAGCGTTCCTTAAGCTCCATATCAGCAGAATCGGCACCTGTTCTGCGACATCCGCTCGCGGCTGCCCCATCTATTGTTCAGGAGCCGGATTTTGCCCGTTTTCAACGCCGCCGCAGCCGCACGGTTGCGCGTGCTCGTGCCGATCTGCGCGATGCTGCTCGGCGGGTGCTCGTGGTATCACCGCGAGCCACTCGCACCGCAGGATACGTCGACCTCGGCCCGCTCGCTCGAACGCATCCAGATCGACCCGTCCACCATGCCGCTGCCCGAACTGGCCGCGCATCGCTTCGATCCGTCCGACGGGCTCGACATCGACGAAGTCGCGATGCTTGCAGTGGCGAACAATCCCGACCTGAAACTGGCCCGCGACGATCTCGGCATTGCCCGGGCTCAGGCTTATTCAGCCGGACTGTTGCCCGACCCGCAACTGAGCGTATCGAGCGACTACCCGGGCGCGGCCGGCGCCACGCGCGCGTTCAATTACGGTCTGAGCATCGACGTGATGGCGATCGTGCTGCGCAGCGCGAACAAGCAATCCGCCGACGCGACGGTAGCCAAAACCGATCTCGGCCTGTTGTGGCAGGAATGGCAGATCGTCGCCCAGGCGCGGCAGTTGTTCATCAAGACGCGCTTCCAGCAGGACACGTTGCCGCTGCTGCAACAGCAGCGCGACCTCGCGCGCACGCGCTACGAGCGCATGGCCGAAGCGCACCGCGACGGCAATCTCACCGACGACACGCTGACCGCCGCGCTCACCGCCTACAGCGACGCACGCAAGCAATACACGGACGCCGAACGGGCCGCGGAGCAGACGCATCACGATCTGAACGCGCTGCTCGGCCTCTCGCCGGAGGTGCAGTTGCCCCTCACCGGCAACGAAGACGCGACCGAACTGCCCGACGCGACGCTCGACGCGGCGCTCGCCAAACTCGCCCAGCGCCGCCCGGATCTGATCGCACTGCAGGCGGGCTATGAAGCGCAGGAGCAGAAATACCGCGCGGCGATTCTCAGCCAGTTCCCGAGCCTTTCCGTGGGTTTCGTGCGCGCGCGCGACACCTCGAACATCTACACCAGCGGCTTCCAGATCAATCTGAGTTTGCCGATCTTCAACCGCAATCAAGGCAACGTCGCGATCGAAAAAGCGACGCGTCAGCGCCTGCGCGACGAATATCAGTCACGCCTGAATCAGGCTTATGCCGATGTCGCTCATATGCGCGCGGACAGCGTGATTCTCACGCGGCAGTTGCAGCAGACCGAGGCCGCGCTGCCCGATGTCGACCTTGCCGCGCAGCATGCAGCCACGGCCTACGCGCAGCACGAACTCGTGCTCGGTGCCTACACCGATGCAGAAAGTGCCTCGCTCACCAAACGTGTCGACGTCGCCACGCTGCGCGAATCGCTCGCCGAACAACGCGTCGGCTTGCAGGCGTTGCTGGGCAGCGCGATCCCCGACGCCTTTTCCTCCGCTCAGACCTTCACCGACACTCATGCGAAATAGCCCACTTGCGGCGCGGCGACCGCGCATTGCCACTTATGCGACTTCTCTCGCCTGCGCTGCACTGATGAGCATCGGCGCGCAGGCGGCCGGTGCGGCCAGTGCGTCCGCCGGCGACGATGCGGCCGATCAGGCCGTCGTATCCGTGCAAACCGCGCGGGTGCAGCGCGCCGTCATCGCGCAACCGGTCCGCGCGTATGGCATCGTCGCGGCGTCCGCGTCGAACCTGACCACGGTTAATCTGCCGTACCTCGCGCGTATCGTGCAAATGCGCGTGCAAGCCGGCCAGAGCGTGACGCGCGGCACGCCGCTTTTCGTCGTGCAGGCCGACCCTGCCGCCGTGCTCGCCGCCACCCAGGCGAAAAGCGCGGTGACGCTGGCGCAAGGCGAACTGGCGCGTACGCAATCGCTGTACGACAAAGGGCTCGCCACGCAATCGCAACTCGCCACGGCCCGCAAGGCTGCCGAGGACGCGCAGCAGGCGCTCGCGGCGCAAAACCAGACCGGTGTCGCGGGCGGCAACAAGATCATCGCGGCGCCGATCGATGGCGTGGTTTTGCAGGTATCGGCGGCACAGGGCGATCAGGTGCAGCCCGGCGCCGCGATCCTGCAACTGGCCGGCGGTAACGGCAAGGATGCGCGCGCGAACGTCATGCTCGGCGTCGAGCCGTCGGACATCCCTGCTATCCATGCCGGCGACACGGTCACGTTGCACGGCCTGTCCACCACGCTCGCGAAGACCGCGGCAGACGGCCACGTGGTGCTGGTCGGGGCGTCGGTCGATCAGCAAAGCCAGCTCGTCAACGTCGGTGCGAACGTTCCGCTCGGACAGAGCGCATTCATTCCGGGCACGCGTGTCAGCGCCGACATCGCGACCCGCAGCGGCACGCATTGGGTGGTGCCGCGTGCCGCCGTGCTGAAAGACGACAAAGGCGCGTACGTCTTCCAGATCACGCCGCAAAACAAGGCGCGCCGCGTGGCCGTGGTCACGCAGGTCGAGAACGGCGACCGCTACGGCGTGGACGGCCCGATCGACGGCGCAGAAGGCCTCGTCGTCAGCGGCAACTATGAGTTGAAGGACGGCATGGCGGTGCGGGCTGCTGGAGGCGCGCCGCGATGAATTTCGGTCAATGGATGCAGAAGCACCGGCGTTCGCTGCTGTTCGTGATCGCGCTGCTGGCGATCGCAGGCGCGCTGACCGCGTTTCGTCTGCCGATCTCGCTGTTCCCGAACGTCGCGTTTCCGCGCGCCGTCGTCTCGCTCGACGCGGGCGACCGCCCCGCCGAACAGATGGCCACGCTTGTCACGATGCCCGTCGAAGAGGCGCTGCGGCGCGTGCCGAACGTCCGCGACGTCGAATCGACCACAAGCCGCGGCTCGGCCGAAATCTCGATCAATTTCGACTGGGGCACCGACATGGCGCAAGCCACGTTGCAGGCGCAGTCGGCGATCAGCGAGATCCTCGCGACGCTGCCGCAAGGTACCTCGATGCAAGTGCGGCGCATGGACCCGACCGTGTTCCCAGTGCTCGCGTATAGCCTGACGTCGGACCAGCAGTCATTGTCGGCGCTGCACGATCTTGCGCAGTTCCAGATGCGGCCGTTGCTGTCGTCCGTGGAAGGCGTTGCTCGCGTCGAAGTGACCGGTGGCGCGCAGGACGAATTCGAAGTCGCGATCGATCCGGCGCGCCTCGCCGCCTACAAGGTCTCGCTCTCGGACGTGTCGAAAGCGATCGGCGCGAGCAACGTGCTGATGGCCACCGGCCGCATCGAGGATCACTACAAGTTGTACCTCGTGATTGCCAACACCACGATCACGCAACTCGACGAACTGCGCAACGTGGTGGTGTCGACCAACGGTGCAACGCAAATCCGCCTCGGCGACATCGCGACAGTCCGTCAGGGTGTCGTGCCGCAATGGATGCGCGTCACGGCCGATGGCCACGACGCCGTGTTGCTCAACGTCTTCCAGCAGCCAGGCGCGAACAGCGTGGCGATGGCCAAGGCGATCCGTGCAAGGCTCGCTGACTTCCAGCATCAGATGCCGGCGGGCGTGCATCTTTCGAACTGGTACGACCAGAGCGAACTGGTGATCGCCTCGGCGACCAGCGTGCGCGACGCGATCATGATCGGCGTGGTGCTGGCCGCCTTCACGCTGTTTTCCTTCCTGCGCAACTGGAAGATCACCGCGATCGCGGTCGCGCTCGTGCCGGTCGTGATGGCCGCGACGATCCTGCTGCTCGACGTGTTCGGCATGGGTTTCAACATCATGACGCTCGGCGGGATGGCCGCCGCGGTCGGCCTCGTGATCGACGACGCCATCGTGATGATCGAGCACATCGTGCGACGCATGCGCGAAGGCGGCGCGCACAAGTTCCATGGCCGCGTGATGGCGGCGGCGCTCGAATTCACGCGGCCGCTTGCCGGATCGTCGGCGGCGACGCTGATCATTTTCGTGCCGCTCGCGTTTCTGTCGGGCGTGACGGGAGCGTTCTTCAAGGCGCTTTCGGTGACGATGGCAAGCGCCCTGTTCATTTCGTTTCTCGTCACATGGCTCGCGGTGCCGATTCTGTGCGACCACTGGCTGAAGCCGAAGGACGCCGAGGAACACAAGGAAACCCGCTTCGCTTCATGGATGAACCGGCGCTACGGCTTTCTGATTGAGCACGTCACGGCACGTCCGATTCTCGTGCTGCTCGGCCTGCTGCCGCTGATCGTGGTGGCCGCGTTCGCGTTCACGCGGGTGGGCAGCGGCTTCATGCCGAGCATGGACGAAGGCGGTTTCGTGCTCGACTATCACACCGAGCCGGGCACGTCCGTCACGGAAACCGACCGCTTGATGAAGCAGATCGAGGGCATCATCCGCGCGAATCCGAACGTTGCAACTTACTCTCGCCGCACCGGCGCCGGTCTCGGCGGCGACCTGAACGAGCCCAACAAGGGCGACTTCTTCGTGCGGTTGAAATCGACTGGCCGCGAGCCGATCGAAACGGTGATGGAAGAAATCCGCTCGAAGGTCGAAACGCAGGTGCCCGGCGTGAATATCGAGCTCGCGCAACTGATGGAGGACCTGATCGGCGACCTGACCGCGGTGCCCCAGCCGGTTCAGATCAAGATCTACTCCGACGACCAGAACACGCTCGATACCACCGCCCGCAAGGTCGCCGCGCAGATCGGCAAGATTCAGGGCGTGGTGGACGTGAACGACGGCATCAATCCGGCGGGCGACGCGCTCGAGTTGCACATCCGGCCGGAGGCCGCGGCGGCCGAGGGCATGGACCCGCAGTCGATTTCACAGGCCGTGTCAGACATGGTGGAAGGCAACGTTGCGACGCAATTCCAGACCGGACCGAAGACGGTGGGCGTGCGGGTGCGCGTGGCGGGCGCACTGAAGCTAACCGATACGCAACTGGGGCTGTTGCAGATTCGCGCACCGGACGGCCATCTGTTCGCGCTGAATCGCGTTGCCGATCAGGTGACGGTGACCGGCCAGCCGGAGATCAGCCGCGACAACCTCAAGCGGATGGTGGCGGTGACGGCGCGTATCGATGGCCGCGATCTGGGCTCGACGATCGCTGACGTACAGAAGACGCTGAGCGACAAGAGCTTGTTGCCGACCGGTGTGTATTACGAACTGGGTGGCTTGTACCAGCAACAGCAGATTGCTTTCAAGGGTTTGTTGACCGTGTTTGGTGCTGCGATTGCGTTGGTGTTTGGGTTGCTGCTGTTTCTGTACGAGCGCTTCCGCGTTGCGCTGGCGGTGATGGCGATGCCTTTGCTGGCGGCAGGGGCTGTGTTTATTGGGTTGTGGATGACCGGTATCGAGTTGAACATCTCCGCGATGATGGGGATGACGATGATTATCGGTATCGTGACTGAGGTGGCGATTTTTTATGTATCTGAGTTGCAGGGGTTGATACGGGATGAAGGTATTGGGTTTGAGGAGGCGCTGATCGCGGCTGGGCGGAATCGGTTGCGGCCGATTGCCATGACCACTATTGCGGCTATTTTGGCGCTGTTGCCGCTTGCTTTTGCCCTCGGGCAGGGGGCTGCTATGCAGCAGCCTTTGGCGGTTGCTATTATTTCTGGGTTGATTGTGCAGTTGCCGTTGGTGTTGTTGTTGTTGCCTGTTTTGTTGAAGTTGTTGATGAGGAAGGGGCCCATTTAATGGGCGGGTTTTTGCCTGCGCGGCGCTTGTTGTCCGTGTTCCTGGGGTGTTGGCCTTTCCTTGATTTGTTAGTGGTCTATTAGTGTTGCCCCTGTGCGGGGCGGCACCTACTTTTCTTTGCATGCCGCAAAGAGAAGTAGGCAAAAGAAAGCGGCTCAAACTGCTACTG
>NZ_JALQCK010000006.1:0-306038 GCF_030464835.1 Paraburkholderia sp. WS6 | reverse complement strand
GTGTCCGAAGCACGAAAGAGCGAGATTCTAGCGAGCCGGACGGCCCCTTGCAAGCCATATCTGGAATTTATTTCAAGGTGCCTTTTCTATGCGCACCGGCTCATCGACAACAGGCACTTTCACGTCGGGCGCCAGAGCATCCGCTGGCGGGGCGCCGATCGTCCAATCGTGCAGCACGGTATAGGCAACCGCCAGCAACGTCGGGCCGATGAATACACCAAGGAAGCCGAAAGCAAACGCACCGCCAAGGATGCCCAGCATCACCAGGATCAACGGCATGTCACTACTCTTGCCGATCAGGATTGGCTTGATGACGTTGTCGGACATGCCGACGACCAACACACCCCACACAACCAGAAAGATCGCCCAGCCAGTTGCACCGCCGTGATACAGCCAGATCGCCGCGGGCAACCAGACGACCACCGGGCCACCCGGTATAACCGACAGGAAGAACGTCGCCAGCCCAAGCAGCGCCGGCGCCGGGACGCCCGCGATCCAGCAACCGAAGCCAGCAAGAATGCCTTGCACAAGCGCCGTGCCGAGAATCCCGTAGACCACGCCCTTCACCGTGCTGCCCGCCAGCGCCAACAAGTAATCGGCGCGTTCGCCGGCGATGCGGCGCATGCCCGCCTTCAACCAGGCCGCCGCGCCCTCCCCTCCGGTATAAAAGAAGAACGCGAGCACGATACTCAGCGCCAACAAACCCAAACCGTGCGTAACGGCAATCGCAGCCGCCAGAATCCACTTGCCGGCCGGCGCCGCAAGCGCACGCATTTGCGCGATCAGTTCAGAGTTGCTGCTCGTTACGTTCGCCCAGAACGTCTCGATGTTCGAGCCAACCAGCGGGATTCGTCCAACCCACGGCGGCAAATCCGGCAAGCCAGCCTCGAAGAGCCTCTGTACCAACGCGACGATGTCGTGAACGTGCGCACCAAAGGCAAAGCCCGCATAGACGAACGGGCCAAGCACCACAATCAGAATAATGAGCACGATCAACGTCGCGGCGAGCTTTCGCCGCCCCCCGACCGCTGTAGTGAGCCGCCGGTATAGGCCCCACGAGCTATAACTGAGAATGGCGCCCCACAACAGCGCTGTTGTAAAAGGCGCAAGCACCAGCAGGGAGCCACCTACCAATATGATCAACGCGAACACTGCGGCGAGACGTTCAATCAGTTGGTCCGATTTCACTATGAATCTCCTGTTGTGCCAGACCACAGCGACGACGAATAGACATACGCTTGCCAGGCGCCCACCGACGGTGGTCAGTATAGGAGCGAGCCACGCCCCTGGGCATGTCTTATATCATCCGGCCAGGACGCCACGCAACGCATCTGACACCCTCCGCAACTGGCTTATTTTTAATGTGGAAACGTCCCAATCCATCCGGCATAGTCAGCCAAATAATATGGCGGCATAGAAAAGACTAGAATATAAGGTTCTGTGCCTCCCAATTTCTGGATTTATGCGCTCGCGAATCGCCAAACGTCTCCCCCCCGATGCCGACAAGCTTGTCGGTCTCTCGCTCGCGCTTTTCGCGTCGGGCAGCCGCACCGAAGACCGCTTCTGGGAAGCGAAGCTCGATGCGCTGCTGACCAAGATCGTCCGTAACGCCAACCAGACGACGCTGGACGCCGCGCTCGATCATCTGCAGCAGAATCATCCCGATGCTTACGGCGCACTCGCCGACATGGCGGAAACGCACAGCGAGTCGTTCATCGTCGACCATGAAGGCGCTCCTTATGAAGCGCTGCTGATCGCCGCGCCCGTGCTGGCCTGGACTCGCTACATGATTCCTTCCGGCCCGCTCAAAGTGGACGCAGCCGACGCGCTGCGCGCGCACCTGCAAGCGCACGTGCTCGCGGCAAATACGCGTGTGGCCATGGTGCCGTTCCTGTACAGCATCGACCAACTGCCGCGTCACCACGTCGAAACCTGGCGCATTGCCCAGCAACTCGCTCAAGCAGCCATGGCGGGTGGCAACGTCAAACTCAATTTTGGCGAACTGCCGGAAACCTCGCCCATCCTGGCCGACCCGCGCTTTCTGCTGGCCGTGGTCGCGGCACCGGTAGGCGAGCCGGCGTTTCGCTGGCAGGAAGAAGAAAACGGCAGCCGGATTGAGCGTGGTCAATGCCTCGAACAATGGGCAACGCAAGGCGGCGCCAATCTGTCGCTGGTGCTGCCCGGATGTGAGTTCGAGTGTCTGCTGCCGGATGCCTATTATTCGGCCTGCCGCGACGCCGACGAACGGGTGCGCCCTCACACGGTACGCACCGCCGTCCGCTACCTGTTCGACACAATCGGTGCGGCGCCACAGGAATTGCGCGCGGTTGTCGCAGGGTTCGGCGAGCGCCGTATCGACGAATACCGCGTCGGCTTCACGCGCCGCGGCAGCAATGATGTGATCTACGGCGTCGTATGGCCGCTTTACGGCCGCGAGAACGGCGAGCCCGGCATCGACGAAGAACCGCAAGAGACCGCTGCGTCAGACGACCCACTCGAAGAAATCGTCGCATTGCTCAAGGAAACCGGCGTGACAGACGTGCGCCGCCACTCGGGCCGCTTCGAGCCGGAATATTGCGATGACTGCGGTGTGCCGCTCTATGCGGACCCGCTCGGCGAAATCGTCCACGCCGAAATGCCGGAGGACGCGGAGCCCGCGCAACCGCATTTCCACTGACCCGCCAGCGCCGGCGTCATTGCGCCGCCGTCGACATCAGAAAGCCCCGCCGCGTGCGGGGCTTTTTTTATGTCATTCCTCCTATGCCTTTTGGACAGGGGGTCAAACCGAAGGGAATTTGTCATCATAGTGCCGGTGGTGCATCGCAATGCGCCCGGCACCTTCGCCGGCCCACACGCATCGCGCCACCTCGCCCGATTCATCTGGAGACACGGCATGCGATTCTCAATACTCAACTCAGACGCGGAACGACGCGATGGACTCAAAGCACTGCTGCGGCAAATCGACCGGCTAGCGCGCTTTAACGAAGCACAGGATTGGCGTCAGGTTGAGCGTACGCTCAAGCGTCTGCGTCCCGACCTGCTAGTGATTGACTGGCAGGACTGGATGTCAGTCGACGACACCCGTCATCTGCTCAGCCATTACCCGGACCTGCGCATTGCAGTGCTGACCGACAAGGTCTCTCCAACCGTCGTACGGGATCTCATGGACGAAGGTGTGCTCGGCGTGATTCCGCGCGAAACCGACCCATGCCTGATCGTGCGCGCTTTCGAGATGGTGCTGCTGGGCGGTCACTATGTGCCGCCCGGCGCGTTGGCGCTCAATCCTCCGCTACCGCCGGATGCCACCATCCGGCCGTTCGATGAAAAGAGTCCACCACCACGCCGGGCCAAACTTTCCAACGGCCTGTCGCCCCGCCAGGAGCAGATCATGCGCTGCGTCCACATGGGCAGCACCAACAAGATGATTGCGCGCACGCTCGGCATCAGTGAAGGCACCGTCAAGATCCATCTGACCAGCATATTTCAGCAACTCGGAGCGCCTAACCGCGCCGCCGCGGTCGCGCTGTACAACGGCTGGCTGTCGGCTCACTTGCAAGTACTGCGCAACGATGGCGGAGGTCAGGTTCGTCCGGTAATGGGGCAAGCCGGAGTGGTGCCATTGCGGCGCCGCACACTGCGGCGCTTCCAATATCCGTTGCCAGCGAACGACACGGCCGACACGCTGCCAATAGCGGCCGAACCGAGCACGCCATACGGCGATGCGCCCGCCGGGTTGACGGCGGAACCGGTCACGCAAGATTCGGCATAACGTCAGTCGGCGCGCGCGCCAGAATCGAAACGCGCGTTTTCTCGCGGCGTTCGCGCCGGCTGGCATGGAATCCGCTCACACCTTTTCTCGTCCAACGAGTAATATGAGATACATGGGTTTCCTCTACACACCGCTTCCGTTCTGGGTCGCTGTCGGTGGCTGGATCGCCACTGCGATAGTGGTCGCGCTCGCGCTGTGGAAAAATCCTTTCAAACGACTTCAGGACGGCACACTCCAGCACGTCTGGCTCGCAATCATCGTTGCGGTGTCCGTGCTGTGGGCGAGCAACGCGTGGCTCGACGACGGTACTGTCATGCATCTGCTCGGCGCCACGCTGGTTGTCACATTATTCGATTGGGCACTGGCGCTGATCGCCATGGCGATCGTCACCGGTCTCGCCGCTGTCGTCTTCGACGCCCCCTGGCAGGGCATTGCACTGACTTTCCTCGTGTTCGGTGCGTTGCCTGTCGGTATCTCGACCTTGATCCAACGCGCCAGCATCGCCTGGCTGCCGCGTAACCTCTTCATGTTCATTTTCGGCCAGGGTTTTGTCTCACCCGCCATTGCCGTGTCGCTTACGGCGGCCGCGGCGCTCGGCGTTCACATCACACTCGCAGACGGTTCAATGACCGTGGTGCCGGTCGGCTACGCGTTCAGCGTGCTTCTGCTCGCCACTGGCGAAGCCTGGTTCACGGGCATGTCGACGGCATTGATCGCGGTCTACCGCCCTGCGTGGGTTACCACTTATGATGTGCGTCGATATCGATTGGGCGGGCCACGCACCTGACACGGGCGCGGCATCGAGCACGTATCGACGGCAATCTGCCATCCCGGCACATAAAGCGCCTGAGTCCCCGCACCACGACAGGACAAAATATTTGTGTCAGGATTGAACTCATCCCTCTCGCCAGGCATCTTACGTGCCTCATGTCTTATTAGCGTCTAACGAACTAGATGGATCGCACCAACGTACCGCGCCGATTGCTGCGGTTGGTCGGCCGGTTAGCAACATTTGCAGCGAGTCTCTCGCTCATTTGCACTGCTCCCGCATACGCCGATCAACTCGAACAGCACAACGATCTCGTCAACAAATTTGTCAATGACATGCATGCGGACCCGCTAGTCGCGGACTGCGCTGCCCATGGCAATTTTGTTGCAAGCACATCGACCGCCTTCGACCATGTCGAATTTCCGCCCAGCTCCTTCGACAGCGCGCATGCGGCAGTCACGCCCTGGAACGATTCGTTCGACGAAGGCAAGCAGCGCGTCAAGGTGGACAACATCGTTACCGTCGAGGGCCTCGGTATCCGCCAGAGCGGCGGTGGAGATCCAGCCGATCTCAAATTCCGTTGCGGCTATGTGGGCGCCCAGATGCTGGCGTTCAGCTGGAACGATCCGGTGCCGCCGGCCCGTGCGCACAGCACCGGGTCAACGGGATCGCGAGCGTCCTCGGGCAAGCATAAGGGTGTGAAGGGCAAGCACTCGGCCAGCGGTAAAACTACGAAGAAAGCAACCGGCAAGTCCTCGAAGGCAAGCTCGGGAAAATCTTCGCGAGCAACTTCCAGCAAGTCTTCGGGTAAGTCTGCGAGCAAATCGACCGCGAAGAAGTCCCCAGCGAAAAAGACTCAATAGCGGACAAGAGCGAAGGCCGCGTCAACGGGTCCGTACTACGAACCTGGCTCGCACCCAGCAAAAAACGGGGCACACACTTCCAGAGTGTGTGCCCCGTTTCTTTATGCGGCGTCCAGTTACGCGAACGTCTCCATGTGTCGCAAAATAGCCTGCAGCATGGCGGCGCCCAGCGACGCGCTACGCTCCCCGTTCCAACCCACCCGCTCGTCCGGCAGATTGGCGTTGTCCTTGAACGGCATCTCCAGGGTCAACGACAGACAGCCGAATTCGTTGCCGACGTACTTCGAAGCCAGCTTGAGCGCGTCCTCACGATACTTGCTCGCGGCGTAGCCGTACTTGTCCTGGAAATCCGGGCTCGCATGCTTGAATGCTTCGATGAACGCTTTCTGCTCCTCGCCCTGCCGCTCGGTGAAACCCGGCAGCATTTCGGAGCCGGCCACGAACACGTACGGCAGCGCCTCGTCGCCGTGGATATCGAAAAAGAGGTCACAACCAGTCGCGTGAATTGCATCACGCACGACTAGCACCTCGGGACTGCGCGCGGCGTCCGGTTCCATCCATTCGCGGTTCAGGTTCGCGCCCGTCGCGTTAGTGCGCAAATTGCCGTGCACGCTGCCATCCGGATTCATGTTCGGCACGATGTAGAACACCGCGTGATCGTAGAGCTTGCGCGCCACCGGATCGCCCGCCCAATCGCCCCAACCCGCGAGACGCTTGACGAGACCTTCGATAAACCATTCAGCCATCGTCTCGCCAGGATGCTGGCGCGCGATCAGCCAGATCTTCTTTTTGGGCGTGTCACCGGTTTGCGGAGTACCAAGCGTCAGCAGCGACATCGGCCGGCCTTCGACAGTCTTGCCCAACTCCGTGAGCGTGGCCTGCGGCATCTGCTGGATGGCGCCGAGAAACTCCGAGTGACGTTCTTCGCTATACGGCTCGAAATACGCGTAGTAGATGCGATCGAAATCCGGCGTGTGGTCGATCGTCAACACACGGCCGTCGTAGGAAGTCGGCACGCGGAACCAGTTCACGCGGTCATAGCTTGCCACTGCCTGGTAGTCGCGCCAGCCTTCGGCGAAAGCGCACGCCGCGGCATTTTCGAAGGTCATCACGCAGCGCTCGCCGGCCGCGCCGGACAACCGGAAATAAAACCACTGCGCGAACTCGGCCTGACTGTCGGGCCGCACGCGCAAACGGATGTTGCCGGCGTCGTCGCAGGCCAGCACTTCGATCGCGCCCGCGTCGAAGTTGCTCGTAATCGATAACGTCATGATGTTCTTCCCTGCTTGTGTGCGCGGCAATCGCTTAGTCAGCGATGCGGCGGCGGAATACGTAGGTGGAATCGTTCGAGGCTTCGGCGTCGAACGCGTAGCCTTCGGCGTTGAAGGCCTTCAGTTGCTCGGGCTTGTCGAGACGGTTTTCGACCGCGTAGCGCGCCATCAGACCGCGTGCGCGCTTTGCGTGGAAACTGATGATCTTGTAGCGGCCGCCCTTCCAGTCTTCGAACACCGGCGTGATGATCGGCGCTTCGAGCACCTTGGGCTTGACCGACTTGAAGTACTCACCCGACGCGCAGTTGACCAACACGCTTGAGGCGGCAGCGCGCTTCTTCAATTGCGCGTTCAAAGCCTGCGTGATCCGTTCACCCCAGAACGCGTACAGATCCTTGCCGCGCGTATTGGCAAAGCGCGTGCCCATTTCGAGGCGGTACGGTTGCAGCAGATCGAGCGGACGCAACAAACCGTACAGGCCGGAAAGCACGCGCACATGATTCTGCGCGTAATCCAGATCGGCCGACGACAACGTTCTGGCATTGAAGCCTTCGTACACATCGCCGTTGAACGCGAGCACGGCCTGCTTGGCGTTGTGCGTGCCGAAACTGGGCGACCATTCCGCGTAACGCTGGAAATTGAGGTGCGCGAGTTGATCCGAAATGCTCATCAACGAACCGATTTGCTGCGGCGACAAAAGGCGCAATCCGCCGATCAATTCGGCCGCATCGTCGACGAAATCGGGGATCGTGTGCTTTTTGACGTGCGGAGGGGTTTCGTAGTCGAGCGATTTCGCCGGCGACAGAACGATTATCATAGAGGCTTGCAGGCACGCCGTGCCTGGCGGTCAAAGACGAAAGCCAGATTGTAACGAATGCCCGGTTCCCATGCCTCACACGGCGCTTTGCGCGTCGTCCTCGATTCCAATGTCTGGATCGATATTCTCGTGTTCGACGATCCGCACACGCGGCCGATTCGCGCCGCGCTCGAAAGTGGCGCGCTCGCCGCGCTGATCGACGCGCGCTGCCTCGCCGAACTCGCTTACGTGCTCGACTATCCGCAATTCGTGCATCGCAATGTGGACAAGGCGGCGGCGCTTGCCGTCGTTGCACGCCTCGCGCAGTTGGTCGAACCCGCTGCACCCGCGGAAGATGCCAGGTCGTTGCCGAAATGCAAAGACCGCGACGACCAGAAATTCCTCGAACTCGCGCACGCCGCACAGGCCGACTGGCTGGTGTCGAAAGACCGCGCGGTGTTGAAACTGGCCAAGCGGATTGCGCGTGACTTCGGTTTCCAGATTGCGCAGCCAGCGCCGTTCGTCAGCGTCTGCGTGAGCGCGGCAGACGAGCCAGCGCCCGTATGACCCCTGGCCGGATGGCCAACGTCGGGCCGACTGCGCGCACGCAGGGCCGCGATTCCCTACAATCAAGCTTCGTCCTTTTCGAACGACGTCTTTCGCCAACTCACTCGACCACGCTCCGGACAGCGCCATGAATGCACCGCACGACACGCCCATGAGTCCCTCGTTTCCGTCCCGCCTGCCGGACGTCGGCACGACGATTTTCACCGTGATGAGCGCGCTCGCCGCCGAAAAAGGCGCGGTGAACCTCGGCCAGGGCTTTCCCGACTTCGGCTGCGATCCCCGCATTGTCGACGCGGTCGCGAGCGCCATGCGCGACGGCCACAACCAATATCCGCCGATGGCGGGCGCCGCGCCGCTGCGTCAGGCGATTTCGGACAAGATCGCCAACCTGTACGGCCGCCGCTACGACGCCACCAGTGAGATCACCGTGACGGCAGGCGCCACCCAGGCGCTGCTGACCGCGATTCTCTGTAGCGTGCATCCGGGCGACGAAGTGATCGTGGTCGAGCCGACCTATGACAGCTACCTGCCGTCGATCGAACTGGCCGGCGGCAAGCCGGTATTCGTCACGCTCGACGCGCCCGACTACGCGATCCCGTTCGACAAGCTCGCCGCCGCGATCACGCCGAAAACGCGGCTCCTGCTGATCAACACCCCGCACAATCCGACCGGTACGGTCTGGCGCGCGGAAGACATGCGCAAGCTCGAAGAAATCGTGCGCGGCACCAACGTGCTGATTCTGTCCGACGAAGTCTACGAACACATGGTGTACGACGGCGCGCCGCACGAAAGCGTTGCGCGTTATCCGGAACTGGCGCAGCGCAGTTTCGTGGTGTCGAGCTTCGGCAAGACCTACCACGTCACCGGCTGGAAGATCGGTTACGTGGCCGCGCCCGCCGCGCTCACGGCTGAATTCCGCAAAGTGCACCAGTTCAACGTGTTTACGGTCAACACGCCGATGCAGGTCGGCCTCGCGGATTACATGAAGGATCCGGCGCCGTATCTGGATCTCCCCGCGTTTTATCAGAAGAAACGCGACTACTTCCGCGCCGGCCTCGCGAATTCACGCTTCAGGCTGCTGCCTTGCACGGGCACCTACTTTCAGTGCGTCGACTATTCGGCGATCAGCGATTTGCCCGAAGCCGAATTTGCGCAATGGCTGACCGGCGAGATCGGTGTCGCGGCAATTCCCGTTTCGGCGTTCTATCACGAGGCGCATGAATCGGGCGTGGTGCGCTTCTGCTTTGCCAAGCAGGAAGCCACCCTCGCCACGGCGCTCGACCGGCTGGCGCGGCTCTAGGACGCCCCGCGCGATGCTGCGAACGAACCCACGTTCCTCGCCATCGCGCGCAGCGGCCCATGCGTGCGTTGCACGCCCGAGCTCATTTCGCACGCAACGCCACCGCCACGCCTCAAGCCGGACGCGAGGCCGCGATATACGCCTTGCGATCATCGGTCACGCGCTGCGCGGCCGGTCGGGCGTTGATCGCCTTCACATAGCTTTTCCAGTCCACGCCGGCGTCGAGCAGAAAATCGCGGCCGTAGATGGTCTGCGTCGCCATGCCCACCAGCGGCAAGCTCACAAACCCCGCTGCGTCGGCGACACTGAAGCGCTCGCCGCGCAGATACGGCCCGAACTTCGCAATCCGCTTGAAGCCGGCAATGTGATGCGCGAGCAGCTTCTCGACGCGCCCCTTGGTCGCGTCAGTCACGGTGCCGCCGAAGAATGCTTCCTTGTAAAGATTGCGCGCGGTCAGTTCGAGATGCACATCCACGAACATGATCAGTTCGCGCTCTTTGGCCGCTTCCCACGGATCAGCGGAGAAAATTGCCTTGTCGGGAAAACGCGCGGCCAGATACTCGACGATGCCCTGCGATTCGCACAGATCGCCGTGTTCGGTCTGGATATAGGGCACCTTGCCGAGCGGAGAATGCTCGAGCATGGTCACTTCCTGGCTCGGCAGCACGAACACTTCCTCGAACGGAATGCCGTGTTCGAGGAGCACGAACTTCACCTTGTTGTAATAGTTAGAGAGCGCGAAACCGCACAGCTTGATCATCGGGTGTCTCCTTTCTTCGGGTTGTTTGAGACCGCCCGTCAAAATCAACGCGGCGGCCTTCGATCAATCATCCAGTAAATTGCACGATCGTGCTATTCTAAAATAACCATGGAGTCGAGCATCACAATGACCTCTCGCAATTTCAGCATCGAGACTATCGGCATTGTCGGAACCGGTGCAATGGGCCGTGGCATCGCCCAGATTGCCGCGCTGGCGGGCCTCACCGTACGTCTGTACGACACGAACCCTGCCGCGATCGGCACAGCGCGCGACTACCTTGCCGAGACTTTCGCCAAATTGACTGCCAAAGGCAAGCTCGACCAGGCCCGTTCGCTCGCCGCACTGGCGAACGTGAGCGGCGCGCAGGTCGTCGGCGATCTGGCCGATTGCGATCTGGTCGTCGAGGCGATCGTTGAAAAGCTCGATGTGAAGCAAGCGCTCTTTCGCGAACTCGAAACGGTGGTGAGTGGCCGTTGCGTGCTGGCGTCGAACACGTCGTCGTTATCGATTACCGCGATTGCGGCGGGCTGCACGAATCCGTCGCGCGTAGCCGGTTATCACTTCTTCAATCCGGTTCCGTTGATGAAGGTCGTCGAAGTGATCGACGGCCTGCGCAGTGATCCCGCCGTCGGCGACGCGCTGATGGAACTCGCGCGACGCATGGGCCACACGCCGGTGCGCGCGAAAGACATGCCCGGCTTCATCGTCAATCATGCCGGTCGCGGCATGAATACCGAAGGCCTGCGCGTAGCCGGCGAAGGCGTGGCGAGTTTTGCCGACATCGACCGCATCATGCGCGAGCAGGCAGGCTTTCGCCTCGGCCCGTTCGAACTGCTCGATCTGACCGCGCTCGACGTGTCGCATCCGGTGATGGAATCGATCTATCACCAGTTCTATGAAGAACCGCGCTTCACGCCCTCGCCAATCACGGGCACGCGGCTCGCGGGCGGACTGATCGGCCGCAAAACGGGCGAAGGCTTCTATCGCTATGAAGACGGTAAGCAGCAAGTGCCCGCGGAAGCGCCTGCGCCGACCGAACTGCCGCACAGCGTGTGGGTCAGCAAGCGCTATCCGGAGGCGCATGAAGCCGTCGTGCAACTCGTCGCCAAAGCTGGCGTCAAGCTCGACGAAGGCGCGGTGCCCGCCGCGGACTCGCTGATCGTCGTGACACCGTTCGGTCATGACGCGACTACCGCCGCCGTCGACGAAGCACTCGATGCAACTCGCGTTGTCGCTATCGACGCCCTCTTCCCGCTGGCCGCCGCGCAGCGCCGCACGCTGATGACAACACCCGCCACCAGTCGCGCCGCACGCGAGACCGCGCACGCACTGTTTGCCGCGGATGGCGTTCCCGTCACGGTGATTCGCGACTCGACCGGCTTCGTCGCTCAACGCGTCGTGGCGACCATCGTCAACATCGGCTGCGACATCGCGCAAAAACAGATCGCAACGCCGGGCGACATCGACCTCGCGGTGACGCTAGGCCTCGGCTACCCGCGCGGACCGCTCGCTCTCGGCGATGCACTGGGCGCGAAAACGATCCTCACCATCTTGCGCAATATCTTCGGCGTGCTCGGTGATCCACGCTATCGCCCGTCGCCCTGGCTTGCACGGCGTGCGCAACTTGGCCTGTCGCTGACGCAACGCGACGCTGCCGACAATCAAACGGAGACCCAACAATGAGCGCCGAACTGCTGACCTCACGCCCGACCGAGAGCGAATCGACGCTGGTCCTCACACTGTCGAACCCCGGTGCACGCAATGCGCTGCATCCGGACATGTATGCCGCGGGCATCGAGGCGCTCGAATCGGTGGAGCGCGATCCGTCGATCCGCGCCGTCGTGATTACCGGCGCGGACAATTTCTTTTGTGCCGGCGGCAATCTGAACCGTCTGCTGGAAAACCGCGCGAAGGATCCGTCGGTGCAGGCCGAAAGCATCGATCTGCTCGGCGAATGGATTTCGGCGCTGCGTTTATCGTCGAAGCCGGTGATCGCCGCCGTCGATGGCGCCGCAGCCGGCGCGGGGTTTTCATTAGCGCTCGCGTGCGATCTGATCGTCGCAGCGGAAGACGCCAAGTTCGTGATGTCGTATGCGCGCGTCGGTCTCACGCCCGATGGCGGCGGCTCGTGGTTTCTCGCGCAAGCCTTGCCGCGTCAACTGGCGACCGAAGTGCTGATCGAAGGCAAACCGATCGGCGCCTCGCGTCTCTACGATCTCGGTGTCGTCAACAAGCTGGCGAAGACCGGCACCGTGCGCGACACCGCTGTCGCCTGGGCCGACGAGCTCGGCAAGATTTCGCCGAATTCGGTCGCGCGCATCAAGGGGCTCATCGGCGCGGCCGGTGCACAGCCGCTTGCTGAACATCTGGTCGCCGAACGGGACAGCTTCGTCGCCTCACTGCACCATCGCGACGGTCTCGAAGGGATTTCAGCGTTTCTCGAAAAACGCGCTCCTGTCTACAAGTAAACATAAGTGAACGAAGGGACGATGCCTGAATATCAACTCCCCAAACGCCGCCGCATCTTCCTGATGCGTCACGGCGACGTAACCTACTTCGACGACTCCGGCCGCGCGATCGATCCGGAAACGGTGCCGTTGAATGCGAACGGCCGCGAACAGGCCAGCGCGGCAGGCCGCGTGTTCGCCGAGCAGCAAGTCCGGTTCGATCGGGTGATCGTGAGCGGCTTGCCGCGCACGGTTGAAACCGCGCAACGCGTTTTGGCCGAGACCGGTCAGCAGATCGAGCTCGACATGGAGCCGGCATGGCAGGAAATTCGCGGCGGCAAGCTCAGCAACATTCCGCAGCAGGATATCGAAGCGGCATTTCTCGGCGTGTTCGACGGCATCGTGCCGGAAACAACGCGCTTTCTCGACGGCGAAACCATTGGCGCGTTGTTTGACCGCGTGTTGCCCGCGGTGGCGGCGTTGCGCGAGGACACGTCGTGGGACACCGTGCTGCTGGTGCTGCACGGCGGCGTGAATCGCGCGATTCTGTCGCACGCGCTCACCGCCGGCGGCCGCACTTTCTTCGGCCATCTGGCGCAGGCCACCGGTTGCATCAACGCGCTCGACGTCGGCGCCGAGTCGCGCGACTGGGTGCTGCGCGCGATCAACTATTCACCGCCGTCGCCGCTCTATCGCGACGTTCGCAACACCACGATGGAAATGCTCTACGCACAATTCATTCAATACAAGCGTAGCTGAACCCGAACTGGAGGAGACACATGGTGCAAGCCACACAGACCGGCGAACCAGAACAGAAACCGGATTACTCGGCCTTCGAGGGCACGCGCCCGGTCAACGAGCGGCAACGCTTCGACAGCGACGCGCTCGCCGCATGGCTAACCCAGCATGTCGATGGATTTGCCGGACCGCTCACCTTGGAGCAATTCGCCGGCGGCCAGTCGAACCCCACCTTCAAACTCGTCACGCCGTCGCGCTCGTATGTGATGCGCGCGAAGCCCGGGCCGGCCGCGAAGTTACTGCCCTCGGCGCACGCCGTCGAACGCGAATACCGCGTGATGCATGCGCTCGCCAACACCGACGTGCCCGTCGCGAACATGCTCGCCTTGTGCGAAGACGAAAGTGTGATCGGCCGGGCGTTCTACGTGATGGAGTTCGTCGAAGGCCGCGTGCTGTGGGACCAGTCTCTGCCCGGCATGACGCCTGCGGAGCGCGCGGCAATTTACGACGAAATGAATCGCGTGATCGCCGCGCTGCATAGCGTCGACGTCACGTCGATCGGTCTTGCCGACTACGGCAAACCGGGTAATTACTTCGCACGCCAGATCGGCCGTTGGAGCAAACAGTACGTCGCGTCCGAAACCGAACCGATCGACGCGATGCAGCGTCTGATCGAATGGCTGCCGCAGCATATGCCGGCGGAAACGAGCGAGCGCGCCTCGGTCGTACATGGCGACTACCGGCTCGACAACCTGATTTTCCATCCCCACGAGCCGCGCGTACTGGCCGTACTCGACTGGGAACTATCGACGCTCGGCGACCCGCTCGCCGATTTCGCGTATCACTGCATGGCGTGGCACGTCGACCCGGCGCAATTCCGCGGCATTGCGGGCCTCGACTGGGCGGCCCTCGGCATTCCCGACGAAGCGCAGTACGTCGAGCGCTATTGCAAGCGCACCGGCTTTGAGATCCACGGCGACTGGAATTTCTATCTCGCGTACAACATGTTCCGCATCGCCGCGATTCTGCAAGGGATCATGAAGCGTGTAGTCGATGGCACCGCGGCCAGCGCTCAGGCGCTCGATGCCGGCCGTCGCGCGAAGCCGATGGCCGAACTCGCCTGGCGCTACGCACAGAAAGTACGTTAAGCAAATCGGCGCCAGATTGCACTCCCGAACAAACGTCATTCGTCATCCGCGAGGTCATACATGAATTTCGATTACACCCCGAAGGTGCAGGCGCTGCGCGAGAAACTGCTCGCCTTCTTCGACGAGCACATCTATCCGAATGAGCAGGCGTTCTATGCCGAGATCGCCCGCAATCGTCAGAACGGCAACGCATGGCTGCCGACCGAACTGATCGAACAACTGAAACAGAAAGCGCGCGACGCCGGTTTGTGGAACCTGTTCCTGCCTGAATCGGTACGCGGCGCCGGTCTGACGAATCTTGAATACGCGCCGCTCTGCGAGATCATGGGCCGTGTGCCTTGGGCGCCGGAAGTGTTCAACTGCAATGCGCCCGACACCGGCAACATGGAAACGATCGAGCGCTACGGCAGCGACGACAACAAGCGCGAATGGCTCGAACCGCTGCTGCAAGGGCACATCCGCTCGGCGTTTCTGATGACCGAGCCGGAGGTAGCCTCGTCGGACGCGACCAATATCCAGACGAGCATCGTGCGCGATGGCGACACCTACGTGATCAACGGTCACAAGTGGTGGTCGTCCGGTGCGGGGGACCCGCGCTGCAAGGTCTACATCGTGATGGGCAAGACCGATCCTGAGGCGCCACGTCATGCGCAGCAGTCGATGATCCTGGTCCCCGCCGACGCGACCGGCATCACCGTGCACCGCCCGCTCACCGTATTCGGCTACGACGACGCGCCCCACGGCCACATGGAAATCACGCTCGAAAACGTGCGCGTGCCGGCTACCAATATGCTGCTCGGCGAAGGGCGCGGCTTCGAAATCGCCCAAGGCCGCCTCGGACCGGGACGCATCCACCACTGCATGCGTTTGATCGGTCTCGCCGAACGCGCGCTCGAACTCATGGCCAAACGCTCCATGCAACGCGTCGCTTTCGGCAAGCCGGTTTCCGCACAGGGCGTCACGCAGGAGCGCATGGCCGAAGCGCGCTGCATGATCGAACAGGCGCGCCTGCTGACGCTGAAGACCGCGTACATGATGGACACGGTCGGCAACAAGGGCGCGCGTGGCGAGATCGCCATGATCAAGGTGGTCGCGCCGAATATGGCATGCCAGGTGATCGACTGGGCGATCCAGGCGCACGGCGGTGGTGGTGTCAGCGACGATTTCCCGTTGGCGTATGCGTACGCCAACGCGCGGACGTTGCGCTTCGCTGATGGCCCCGACGAAGTGCACCGCAACGCGATCGCAAAGCTCGAACTGGCGCGTTATATGGATGCGGGTGCTGCGGCCCGAGTGGAAACGCCGATTACGCGGGTTTGAGGTCGGGGTCGGGGCGGCAGCCGACGGCGCGCCGGCTCACGGCCAGCAGCATTGGCCGATCTATGCTCTAATTTTCGTCAACAGCGGCGCCCTTTGTGGCGCCGCTTTCACGAAACGAAGGAGCCAGGATGATCGACGTCTATAGCTGGGCAACCCCGAACGGCCATAAGGTTCACATCATGCTCGAGGAAACGGGCCTCGCGTACACGGCGCACGGCGTCGATATCGGCGCGGGCGACCAGTTCAAACCCGAGTTCTTGGCGATTAGCCCGAACAACAAGATTCCGGCGATCGTCGATTCCGAAGGTCCTAAAGACGCCGACGGCAAGCCGTTCGCGCTATTCGAATCAGGCGCGATTCTGATTTATCTGGCGGAGAAAACCGGCAAGTTGCTGCCGACTGATCCGGCCGCACGCTATGCGACGCTGCAATGGCTGATGTTTCAGATGGGCGGCATCGGTCCGATGCTCGGGCAAACGCATCATTTCCGCATCTACGCGCCGGAGCCGATCGAATACGCGATCAATCGCTACACGAACGAAACGCGGCGTCTCTATGGCGTGATGGATACGCAGCTCGGCAAGACACAGTATCTGGCCGGCAACGACTACACGATCGCTGACATCGCCGCATTTCCGTGGACGCGCTCGTGGCAAAACCAGGGCATCGAGCTGGATACGTTCCCGCATGTGAAGCGGTGGCACGAAGAAATTGCCGCGCGTCCGGCGGTGGTACGCGGTGTTGACGTGCTGGCGTCGGCCCGCAAGCCGCTCATGGACGACAAGGCTAAGGAAATGCTGTTCGGCGCGACGCAGTACGCGAAGCGGTAGGCATGCCGTCGTCCCTTGGCATCGGCGCTCGTTCGCATTGACAACGACCACGGCATTGCCATCTGTTGAGGCATCGACATAAAAAAGCGCGAGACGGCATCACTGCCACTCGCGCTTTTTTGCCAACCGATCGGCTGTGAACGGTTAGAAATAATGCCGCGTGATGAACTCCGCGACGCAGACCGGCCGCTCACTGCCCTGCCGCTCCAGCGTCACATTCCACTCAACCTGCACACCGGCGTTGTCGACGTCGGTGACGGACTCCACCGCAAACCGGGCGCGCAACTGTGAGCCGACCAGCACCGGTGACGTGAACCGCACACGATTCAATCCGTAGTTGACGCCCATGCGCTGCTTAAGCGCCACCGTCTTGCCGAGCAGCGCAGGGATCAACGACAGCGTCATGAACCCATGCGCGACCGGACCACCAAACGGTGACTCACGCCGTGCCCGCTCGGGGTCGACGTGAATCCACTGATGATCGCCGGTGGCCTCAGCGAAACGATCGACGCTCGCCTGATCGACCGTCAGCCAGTCGCTAACGAGCGGCTCAGCGCCAATCAGCGCACGCAACGCCGCTGCGTCTCCAAACGTTACGGCGGCTACCGCGTTGCTGTCCGTCATGACGCGGCGCCCGGATTGCGCAGTCCGAACAAGCCTTTCGAACGCACCGTAATCACGGTTTCGCCGTGCTGGTTGATGCCTTCCCACTGCGTCGAAACGATGCCGCGATCCGGCTTACTCTCCGAAACACGTTTGTCGAGCACCGCGTTCATCATCGTGATCGTGTCGCCGACACGCACCGGCTTCAACCAGCGGATCTCGTCGATACCGGGCGAGCCCATCGACGTGGAACCCGCGATCGCGTTGCGCACCAGCATGCCCATCATGACCGAACAGGTATGCCAGCCGCTTGCGACCAACCCACGAAACGGCGACGCTGCGGCTGCAGCCTCGTCCAGGTGAAACGGCTGCGGATCGAACTTCTCCGCGAACTCGACGATCTCTTCACGCGTGAAAGTATGCTTGCCGATTTCCGTAGTCGTGCCGACTACCATGTCCTCGTAACTCAGACCCATCGCACACCTCTTTCTTATCCGATTCGGCCGGCTGATCAGGCTTCGGTCGAGACAAAGCCGGGCAGCGCGGCGAACCGCGCGAGATGGTGATCGACATCGCCCAATGTGGTTTCGATGATAGCAAGACGTTTGAACAGATGCGCCGCGGCGACCTCGTTCGTGACGCCCATGCCTCCGTGCAACTGCACCGCCTGCTGACCGACGAAACGGGCGGCCTGGCCGACCCGCGCCTTCGCTGCGGAGACGGCACGGCGACGTTCCTCGGCGTCAGCGCTGGTGTAACGCACGGCCGCCAGGTATGTGATCGAACGCGCCTGCTCGGCGTGAATCAACATCTCGACCATGCGATGCTGTAGCGCCTGGAAACGCGCGATCGGCTGGCCAAACTGCTGGCGCGTCTTGGTGTACTCGCCCGTTGCATGGTTCAGTGCGTCGAGCGCGCCGACCGCTTCCGCGCACAGCAATACCGTGCCGTAGTCTGCAATGTGCTCGAGCGCCGCGGCGCCCGAGTGTTTGCCGGTGAGCTGGCGTGCAGGTGTGCCATCGAACTCGAGTGTCGCGGCGCGCTGACCGTCGATTGTGCGGTAGTCAGTGACTTTGACACCGGCCGCATCGCGGGCGACCACAAAAAGCGCGATCTCGCCAATCAGCCGAGCCGGCACGATCCAGTAATCCGCTTGCGCGCCGTGCAGCACAACCGATTTCGTGCCGGTCACCGTCTGCTGATTGCCCTGACCGTTCGCAACCGTGTCGACCTCGAACAGATCGTAGCGTGCGTGCGGCTCGTGAAAGGCCACTGCCAGCTTGATTTCGCCCTGGGCCGCGCGTTCGAGCAGCGACGCGTCTTCGCCCTGCCCGGTGCCCGCCAGCCGCAGCGCCTCGATACCCACAGCAGTCGCCCAATACGGCTCGACCACCAGAGCACGCCCGAGCTCCTGCATGACCACCAGCATGTCGATCGGGCTGCCGTTGAAGCCACCCTGCGCTTCCGGCACCGGCAACGCAGTCAGGCCCAGTTCGGTAAAAGCTGTCCAGTGCGCGTCCGACACCCCGGTTTCCGATTGCACGATCGCCTGGCGCGCTTCGAACCCGTAGCTCTTGTCAAGGTAGCGGCGCAGCGCGTCAGCAAATTGCTGTTGTTCGTCGTTGAAAGTGAAGTCCATGCGCCGCTCCTCAGAGTCCGAGAATCATCTGCGCGATGATGTTCTTTTGAATTTCGTTCGAGCCGCCGTAAATCGACGTCTTGCGGAAGTTGAAGTAGTACGCGGCCAGCGGCGCGGCGTCATCGTCACCGGCGAGGCTGTGCTCGCGTTCGCCTTCGAGGAATGGCACGTCGAATGGCGCGGCGAGGGGCCCGACCGCTTCGAACATCAGTTCGGTCAGCGCCTGCTGCACTTCCGTGCCCTTGATTTTGAGCATCGATGCTTCCGGCCCAGGCCCACGTCCGCCCGTTTCATTGGCGACCACGCGTTGCACGGTGACTTCGAGTGCCATCAGTTCGATCTCGAGGCTCGCGACTTTCGCGGCGAACACAGGATCTTGCAGCAGCGGCTTGCCGTTCTTCTTCTGATCCAGCGCGAGGCGCTTCAGGAATACGAGTTCGCGCTTCGATTGCCCAACGCGCGCAATACCGGTGCGTTCGTGCCCGAGCAGGTACTTCGCATAGGTCCAGCCACGATTCTCTTCGCCGACCAGATTGTCGACCGGCACTTTCACGTCCTCGAAAAAGACTTCGTTGACTTCGTGGTCTTCGTCGAGCGTGATGATCGGGCGCACGGTAATACCGGGCGTTTTCATGTCGATCAACAGGAACGAGATACCCTCCTGCTTTTTAGCGCCGCTATCGGTGCGCACGAGGCAGAACATCATGTCGGCGTACTGGCCGAGCGTAGTCCAGGTCTTCTGGCCGTTGACCACATAGTGATCGCCAACGCGCTCGGCACGTGTGCGCAGCGAGGCCAGGTCGGAACCGGAGCCCGGTTCGGAATAGCCCTGACACCACCAGTCCGTGCCGTCGAGAATGCGCGGCAGATAGTGGCGTTTCTGAGCCTCATTGCCGTACTTCATCAGCACGGGCGCTACCATCGAGACGCCGAACGGCAGGACGGACGGCGCACCGATACGCGCGCACTCTTCGTCCCAGATATGCCGTTGGGTCGCGTCCCAGCCCGGGCCGCCGTATTCTTTCGGCCACGCGATGACCGACCAGCCGCGCATGCCGAGCAGCTTGTGCCAACCCGCGAAGTCTTCGCGGTTCAGACGCTTGTGATTGAGTACTTTGTCGCTCAGCTCGCGAGGCAGATTCGCTTCGAGCCAAGCGCGGATGTCGGCGCGGAATGCGTCGTCAGCGGGGGAATAGTCCAGATTCATGCGTCGTGTCTCCTGGCCGCAACCGCCCGCTGCCAGTGAGCCACTGCGCTATTGCAGCGGTTCCTTCAAGGCAGCCGGGATCGGCAGCGGCATCACTTCGATGCCTTCTTCGACCAAGGCTTTCGCGTCTTCCGGTGTCGTGACACCGCGAATATTGCGTGCTGGCGCTTCGTTGTAGTGAATGCGCCGTGCTTCCTCGGCGAAGCGGTCGCCCACGTTCTCTGTCTTTTCCAGTACCTCGCGCAAGGCACGCATGACGCGCGCCTGCATTTCTCCCGTATCCGCAGGGACTTTCGCTTCGGTCGCTCCCGACAGATTCAGTCGGGGCGCCGACGGCAGACGGCTCACTTCGTTCGCACCGCAGATCGGACATTCGACGAGCTTGCGGGACTGCTGCGACTCGAAGTCATCAGCCGAAGCAAACCAGCCTTCGAACCGATGGCCATGCGGACACTGTAAATCGAGGACCTTCATGTGGAATCAGGGCTTGCGTGCCAGTTTAGCGCAAAATGGAAATTTGTGAACGGTCGTTCGTAAATTTTTACGGACGGCGCGTTGACGCCAGGCGTCGCTGACAAATCGAACGCGGTGCGCGATTTTAACGCTTTGCGCAGTGGGCTGCCGAAGGTGGCTCAATCGGTGAACGGCACGCCGAACCCGTCAACAAAAAGGCACGCTGGTCGTATCGAACTCATGGGTTCGCGCAGCTACTCGCTGCGCCCCTTTTAAGCCACCAGAAATTCGAGGCGGCGGTTAAGCTGCGGTTCGAGTTCGCGCGCCTCTTTGGCAAGGTTGATCTGTTTGGCCGATTTCGCGACATCGAATACGTCGGCCTTGATTTCATACCCGCCACGCGCGGTCAGCCAGCCAAGGATGTCCGACAGATGCCACACCGACGCACTGCCCTCGTGAACCGGCGGCGGAAAGTCGATTGCGTGGCTCAGCATCAGCTTACGCATGTTTTGCCTTGACACGCCCGCGACCTCAGCGACATCCGTCAGGCCGACGAAGTCCGGCCCCGCCTCGACAAGGCGCGCAGACGGCACTGCCTGCTTGATATCTTTGAGTGCACTGATGAGCGCTTCGAACGCCGACGCGCCTTCGCGAGCAAAAACCAGCGCCATGCGCCCCGGTTGCCCCACGCCGATCGTAGCGTCGTCACATCCGGCTTCGCCCAACCGCTCGACGATCTCGTCGAGATCGCAATCTTCAGCCGCGAGCCGGTACTTCAAGGTGAACACATATTCCATAAGCTACTCCTGCCTTCATTCAGCTTCGGGCTTTTGCCCTTCAAACACTTTTACTGCCGACGTGTCGTGCAATTATCGACAATGAGCCTGAGGTGCTTTGCGTGATTGCCGGGATTCTTTGGCGTACTCCACACACTCGAGATGCAGAACTCGCCGCAACGGCATTCCGCGTCGTTGTAGGGACAGTAAATCTTTCCCCATGCGTGACCTTTACCGCCGCCTTGCACACGCCAGCCGTTTCTTTCCGCGTAAGCCAGCGCCGCCTCGACCTCTTTCTTTGAATGGACTCCACGAACCATCTATACCCTCCAATTTAGTCCACGCGCGCATGGTTGTCAAGTGACAACCATGCGCGCGTGGCCATAACCGCATACATCCCACACTCTTCGTTATCCAAAATAACTGCGATAACAGACTCCGTTGACAGACGTCGATACTAGAGCGGCAACGACCACAGGGCGAGACTGTCAGATGGCATAGGACTGGAGCCCGTTTTTCAGACACGGGGGCAACGCATCGAGTCGATATCGTGCTCACAATGACAAAGCCCCTGCCGGTCGTAGACCAACAGGGGCTTTTTTGCGGATTTTCTAACCAGCGTGTGATTCGCGCCGGTTCAGCGTTCTGAACCGTGCACGCTATTGCGGCTCGGTCATTGGCCAGGTACCCGACAAAACCTTCTCCAGCCAGAACGTGCCAATGATGGTTTTCACGTCCGTCACCTTGCCCGTGCGTACCCATTCCAACATATCGGTGACGCTGGCCGTGAACAGTTCGAGGAATTCGCCGTCGTCGAGTTTGCGCTCGCCGGCAGTCAACCCACGCGCCAGGTAAATATCGATGAATTCAGTCGAGTAGGAAATGATCGGATGAATGCGCGTCAGATAGACATACTCGCGCGCCGTATAGCCGGTCTCTTCCTGCAGCTCGCGTTTCGCGCAGGCCAGCGCGCCTTCGTTCGGATCGAGCTTGCCCGCCGGATACTCGACCATAACCTTACCCATCGGATAGCGGTACTGGTTTTCCAGCAACACGCGACCGTCGTCGAATAGCGGAATCACCATCACGGCGCCCGGATGCTGAACATACTCGCGGGTGGCCTGCTTACCGTCGGGCAAGCGGACCGTATCGCACTTGAGCGTCAGGAATGGCCCTTGATGGATCGTTTTGCTCTCGAGACAGGTCTCGGTGAGCGCGGCGTCGTGATCGGGAAGTTCAGCCATATGCGACCTCAGGACAGCGTGGTGCGCGACGGCGAGAGGCCGTCAGCGACGTTTGACGAGATACTGGAAGGTAAAGCCGGGGAATGCGAATACGACGAACAACGCGAACGTGATCGCGTAGAACTGCCACCCCTGCTCGAAGCGGTTACCCGCGCGCGCTTCCAGCAGGAAACCGAGCGCACCGACGATGAAGTACAGCACGATCAACTCGGCAATCCGGATCCAGGCGCTCTTCTTCGCCGCTTTCAAGGGCACGGCGGCGAAGAGACGCTGATTCAGGAACGGCAGGTTGGCGCCGACCAGCGCCAACAACACGATAAACCAACCCGCAGCCGACATCAGAGCAGCAGCGTGTGCTGGATAGCCTGCAGGCAGGCCTTCAACAGCGGATCCGGCACGATACCGAGCACCAGCACGGCAACACCATTAACCGCCAGCAATGCACGCGAGCTCGTGTCGGCGAGGATCGGCGACTTGTCTTGCGGTTCGTCGAAGTACATCAGCTTGACGATACGCAGGTAGTAGAAGGCACCGAACAGCGAGGTGATCACGGCCAACACGGTCAGCCAGGTCAACCCGGCATTCATGGTTGCCTGCAGCACCGCGAGCTTGGCGTAGAAGCCGACCGCGGGCGGGATGCCGGCGAGCGAGAACATCATCACCATCATGACGAACGCAAACACCGGGCTGCGTTGATTCAGGCCCTTGAAGTCTTCGAGCGTATCCGCTTCGAAATCGCGGCGTGCCAGCAGCATGATGATGCCGAAGGTGCCCATCGTCGTGATCAGGTAGACGATGCTGTAGTACATCGCCGAGCCGTACGCGTTGGCGGCGCCCGTGGTCTTGTGGTCGACCACGCCGGCCAGCAGGCCCAGCAGCACGAAGCCCATGTTCGAGATCGCCGAATACGCGAGCATCCGCTTGACGT
This sequence comes from Paraburkholderia sp. WS6, assembly GCF_030464835.1. Taxonomy (NCBI): domain Bacteria; kingdom Pseudomonadati; phylum Pseudomonadota; class Betaproteobacteria; order Burkholderiales; family Burkholderiaceae; genus Paraburkholderia; species Paraburkholderia sp. WS6. The sequence goes on along the minus strand of NZ_JALQCK010000006.1, from coordinate 282,610 downwards.
TGCGTTGCACGATACCGGTGATGTTGCCGACGATCAGCGACAGCGCCGCCAGGATCACCAGCATTTCCTGCCATTCGACCGCAAGCGGCAGCAGACCCATCACGAGGAAGCGCAGGCCCCACGCGAATGCCGCCACCTTCGGACCGCCGCCGACCATCAGCGTCATGGCCGTCGGAGCGCCCTGATACACGTCAGGCACCCACATGTGGAACGGCACCGCGCCCATCTTGAACGCCACGCCTGCCACGATAAAGATCACGCCGAACAGCAGCACGCTCGGATCGTAGTGGCTCGTGCCGATCGCCTTGAACACTTCGTTCAGGTCGAGCGAGCCGGTTGCACCGTACAGCATGGAAATGCCGTACAGCAGGAAGCCGGAAGCCAGGGCACCGAGCACGTAGTACTTCATTGCGGCTTCGTTCGACGGTGCCGCGTCACGACGCAGTGCGATCGCACCGTACAGCGACAGCGACATCAGCTCCAGACCGAGGTACAGCGTCAGGAAGTTGTTGCCGGAGATCATCACGAGCTGACCGAGCAACGAGAACATGCCCAACAGGAAGAACTCACCGCGGAACAGCCCGCGATCCTCGAGGTACCGGCGCGAATAAACAATCGACACTGCGTAGCCGAGCGTCACCACCGCCTTCATCACGCTGGCGAACGAATCCACCACATACATGTGACCGAAGAAGTAATGAACCTGCGGGTCGAACGCGTTCACCGCGAACCAGATGCCGGCAATCAGCGTCGAGAAGAACGCGAGGAAATACGTGGTGCGGCGACCGGCCTGGCCGACGAACGTGTCGTTGAGCCACGCGACCACAACGGCGAGCATCACCAGTGCGTCGGGCAACAGGGCAGTCATAGGGGCGTTTTGCATGATCTTTAAATTCCTCCGCTCTGCATTACTGTGGCAACGGCAGTTTGGACTGCGCGACGTGGGAGAGGAGGTTTTCCACGGATACGTGCATCACATCGGTAAAGGGCTTCGGATACAGGCCCATGAACAGCGTCAGTGCAGCGAGCACTGCCAGCATGAAAAATTCGCGACGGTTGATGTCGAGGAGGCCCTTCACGTGATCGTTGGCGACCGCGCCGAAGTACACGCGCTTGTACATCCACAGCGTGTAGGCCGCGCCGAGAATCAGCGTGACAGCCGCACCGCCCGCGATCCAGAAGTTGTACTGGACAGCAGCCAGAATCACCATGAACTCGCCGACGAAACCGGAAGTACCCGGCAAGCCGCAATTCGCCATCGAAAACAGCATCACGAACGCCGCGAACTTCGGCATCACGTTGACGACGCCGCCGTAATCGGCGATCTGACGCGAGTGCATACGGTCGTACAACACGCCGATGCTCAGGAACATCGCGCCCGACACGAAGCCGTGCGAGATCATCTGTACGATCGCGCCTTCCACGCCGAGCTGATTGAAGATGAAGAAACCAAGCGTCACGAAACCCATGTGCGCGATCGACGAATACGCGACCAGCTTCTTCATGTCGGTCTGCACCATCGCGACCAGACCGATGTAGATCACCGCGATCAGCGACAGCGCAATGACCACCGGAGCAAGGAAGTGGCTTGCGTCCGGTGCGATCGGCAGCGAGAAGCGCACGAAACCGTAGGCGCCCAGCTTCAGCATGATCGCGGCCAGCACGACCGAGCCGCCGGTCGGCGCTTCCACGTGGGCGTCAGGCAACCACGTGTGAACCGGCCACATCGGCACCTTCACGGCGAAGGCCAGGAAGAACGCTATGAATAGCAGTATCTGCGGCGTCATGCCGATCTGCGTGTTCTGCCACGTAGCCAGATCGAACGTGCCGGTCTGGATGTACAGGTAAAGCAACGCGACCAGCATCAGCAGTGAGCCCATCAGCGTGTACAGGAAGAACTTGAACGCCGCATACACGCGGTTCGCTCCGCCCCACACGCCGATGATGATGTACATCGGAATCAGCGTCGCTTCGAAGAACACGTAGAACAGCATGCCGTCCGCTGCGCTGAACACGCCGACCATGATGCCGGACAGGATCAGGAACGCAGCGAGGTACTGGGCCACGTTCTTCGTGATGACTTCCCACGCGGAGATCACAACGATCACCGTAATCAATGCGGTCAACACGACGAACCACATGGAGATGCCGTCGACACCCAGGTGGTACGTAATATTGAAGCGCTCGATCCAGTTCGCCTTTTCGACGAACTGCAGATCGGCGGTACTCGAATCAAAACCCGTAATCAGCGGGATCGTCACGATGAAGCTGACGACCGAGCCGATCAGCGCAATCCAGCGCGCCGGAGCCGGGTTCCGGTCGGAACCAATAGCCAGGACCAGTAGACCTACGAGGATCGGTAACCAGATCGCGATACTGAGAATCGGATAAGCGTGCATTAGTGTCCCTCGCCTTATTTGCCGCCGAGCGTTACAAACAGGGTCAGGAGCCCCAACATGCCGATAATCATGGCAAACGCGTAGTGGTAGATGTAGCCGGATTGGAGGAAGCGGATCACGCCGGCAAACCAGCCGATAAAGCGCGCGCTGCCGTTGACGATGCCGTCGATAACCACGACGTCGCCTTCCTTCCAGAGACCACGGCCAATCGCCACGGCGCCCCGCGCGAACACGACTTCGTTGATCTTGTCCATGTAGTACTTGTTGTCGAGCAGCGTATAGATCGGGCCGAACGCGCGCTTGACGACCGCCGGCAGATCAGGACGAACCAGATACAGGAACCACGCGACCACGACACCCGCAAGTGCCAGCCACACCGGCAGACCTGAAACCGAGTGCAGACCCATCGACGCCCAGCCCTGGAATTCTTCGGCCATCTCATGCAGTGCCGGATGGTTTTCGCCGATGAAGATCACCTTGTCGAACGCCACGCCGTGCTGGAAGAAGTCGCCGAACAGCATCGGAGCGACACCGATCGCACCGATCACCACCGACGGAATCGCCAGCAGAACCAGCGGCAGCCACACCACCCACGGCGTTTCATGCGGCTCGTGCGCGTGGTCGTCGTGACCATGCCCATGGCCGTGTGCGTCATGGCCGTGACCGTCATGTGCATGGGCTGCAGCTTCGATGCCCATCGGCGATTCCGGATGCTTCGGATCGCGGAAGCGCTCCTTGCCGTGGAACACCAGGAAGTACATCCGGAACGAGTACAGCGCAGTAACGAACACGCTCGCCACCACCGCGAAGTAGGCGAAACCCGAACCCGGCAGATGCGACAGCTTCACTGCGTCGATGATCGAGTCTTTCGAGTAGAAGCCTGAGAAGAACGGTGTGCCGATCAGCGCGAGCGAACCGACCAGCGACGTAATCCACGTGATCGGCATGTACTTGCGCAGGCCGCCCATGTTGCGGATGTCCTGATCGTGGTGCATGCCGATGATCACGGAACCCGCGCCGAGGAACAGCAACGCCTTGAAGAACGCGTGCGTCATCAGGTGGAAGATGGCGACCGAGTAAGCCGATGCGCCGAGTGCGACCGTCATGTAACCGAGCTGCGACAGCGTCGAGTAAGCCACCACGCGCTTGATGTCGTTCTGGACGATTCCGAGGAAGCCCATGAACAGCGCCGTGATCGCACCGATCACCATCACGAACGACAGTGCCGTATCCGACAGTTCGAACAGGGGCGACATGCGTGCGACCATGAAGATACCGGCCGTCACCATGGTTGCCGCGTGAATCAGTGCGGAGATCGGCGTCGGGCCTTCCATCGAATCCGGCAGCCAGACGTGCAGCGGGAACTGCGCCGACTTACCCATCGCGCCGATGAAAAGGCAAATGCAGGCAACCGTCAGCAGACCCCAGTCCGTGCCCGGGAAGCTCAATGCCGCGAGTTCGGTGCGCTTCGCGAAGACGTCGCCGTAGTTCATCGAACCGGCGAAAGCGAACAGCAGACCGATCCCGAGCAGGAACCCGAAGTCGCCGATGCGGTTCACGATGAACGCCTTCATGTTCGCGTAGATCGCGCTCTCACGAGTGAAGTAGAAGCCGATCAGCAGGTACGACACCAGACCCACCGCTTCCCAACCGAAGAACAGTTGCAGGAAGTTGTTGCTCATCACGAGCATCAGCATCGAGAACGTGAACAGCGCGATGTACGAGAAGAAGCGCTGGTAGCCGTCGTCGTCGGCCATGTAGCCGATCGTGTAGATGTGCACCATGAGCGACACGAAGGTCACCACGCACATCATCATCGCCGTCAGCGAGTCGACCAGGAAGCCGATCTCGAACTTCGTCTGGCCGATCTGCATCCAGTCATAGACCGTCGCGTTGAAACTCGCGCCGTCCATCACCTGGAAGAAGACGATGGCCGAAAGGATGAAGGAGATCGCGACGCCGAGGATCGTGACCGAATGCGCGCCGGCTCGCCCTACCGCTTTCCCAAACAGCCCCGCAATCAGGGAGCCGGCCAGCGGTGCCAGCGGGATCGCCAGCAGCAGGTTTTCATTGAGTGTCGTTGACATAACCGCTTTACCTGAAATTAACCTTTGAGCTGATCGAGGTCCTCGACATTGATCGTGTCGAGGCTACGGAACAGGGTCACCAGAATTGCGAGTCCGATCGCCGCTTCAGCTGCTGCAACCGTAAGCACGAAGAAGACGAAGATCTGACCATGCACGTCGCCGAGGTAATGCGAGAACGCGACGAAATTGGTGTTCACCGCCAGCAGCATCAGTTCGATCGCCATCAGGATGATGATGACGTTGCGGCGGTTCAGGAAAATGCCCACGACGCTGATCGCAAACAGGATCGCACCGAGGACAAGGTAATGAGCAAGGGTCAACATGATTTCTATCTCCTGTCCGCTCAGCTGTTTTTAGCAGGTGCCGAGTCGGCCGCTGCGGCTGCCGCTGCGGCGGCTTCTTCCGCCGCGACAGTTGCCGCGGTCTTTTCAGATGCCATCTTCACGATACGCACACGGTCCTGGGCACGCACCTTGACCTGCTCGCTGATGTTCTGGCGCTTGCTGTCTTTCTTGTGACTCGTGGTCAGCGCGATCGCCGCGATGATCGCCACCAGCAGCACGAGGCCGGCGACTTCGAACGCGAAGATGTAGTCGGTGTAGATGACCTTGCCGATGATGCGGGTGTTCGACCAGCCGGCCATACCGTTCGCGGCAGCCGTGGTGTCGCGCAGCGCCGTGGCGGTCGCACCGTAGCCGTGCCACAGGATCAGCGCGGTCTCGATCACGATGATCGCGCCCACCAGCGTAGCCATTGGCACGAAGCGTTTGAAGTCTTTTCGCAGCACGTCGATGTTGATGTCCAGCATCATCACGACGAACAGGAACAGCACCATCACCGCGCCGACATACACCAGCACCAGCAGGATCGCGAGGAACTCGGCCTCCAGCAGCATCCAGATCGCGGCTGCGTTGAAGAACGCCAGCACCAGAAACAGTGCGGACGAAACCGGGTTGCGCGAGGTGATCACCTTCAGCCCTGAAACCACCAGGAGCAGCGCGAAGATGTAGAACAGTACGGTCGTGAATTCCATGATTACCGGTTCATCGTTAGGCCATCGTCAGGCATTGTTCTTTGGCACGTGTGGCGGGTAAAAGCGGTCGAGACCGCCAGAACAGCCGCACAGGTGCGCCGTGCCGCGGCGGTCAGACCGCGGCGCTCGGCCCGACAACAGGCCGTGTTACTGCTGCATTTACTGCCGCATTTACCGCTTCAACTGAAGTGCTTCAACGATACGGTGCGTCGGCTGCCTTGCTCGCAGCGATCTCCGCTTCGTAGCGATCGCCCACGGCCAGCAGCATGTCTTTCGTGAAATACAGATCGCCGCGCTTTTCGCCGTGATATTCGAGAATGTGCGTCTCGACGATCGAATCGACCGGGCAGCTCTCTTCGCAGAAACCGCAGAAGATGCACTTGGTCAGGTCGATGTCGTAACGCGTCGTGCGGCGCGTGTTATCCGCACGGGTTTCCGATTCGATCGTGATGGCGAGTGCCGGACACACCGCTTCGCACAGCTTGCAGGCGATGCAGCGTTCTTCGCCGTTTTCATAGCGGCGCAGCGCGTGCAGGCCGCGAAAACGCGGCGAAATCGGCGTCTTCTCTTCAGGGAACTGCACCGTCACCTTGCGCTGGAACGTGTAACGTCCGGTCAGCGCGAGGCCTTTGAGCAGTTCCGTCAGGAAGAAGGTTTTGAAAAAGTTTTGGATTGCGGTCATGGGTTCATCCGCCCTTTATTTCCAGATATTCAACGGCGACATGATCCAGAAGCCGACCACGATGAGCCACACCACGCAAACCGGAATGAAAATCTTCCAGCCCAGACGCATGATCTGGTCATAGCGATAGCGCGGGAACGTGGCACGCGCCCAGATGAATACCGACAGCAGGAAGAAAACCTTGGCGACGAGCCATACGATGCCCGGGACAAACGACAGGAAGCCGAACGGTGCGCTCCAGCCGCCGAGGAACAGTGTTGCAGCCAATGCCGAGATCACGATCATGTTGATGTACTCGGCGAGGAAGAACAGCGCAAACGCCATCCCCGAGTAATCGATCATGTGGCCCGCGACGATTTCCGACTCACCTTCCACCACGTCGAACGGGTGACGGTTCGTTTCGGCGATGCCCGAGATGAAGTACACGACGAACATCGGCAGGAGCGGCAGCCAGTTCCACGACAGGAAGTTCAAGCCGTAGCCGGCGAAAATGCCGCGCTCCTGCGACGTCACGATGTCTGACAGATTCAGACTGCCCGAGGTCATCAGCACGACGACGAGGGCGAAGCCCATCGAAATTTCGTACGAGACCATTTGAGCGGCCGCGCGCATGGCGCCGAGGAACGCGTACTTCGAGTTCGACGCCCAGCCGGCCAGGATCACGCCGTACACACCGACTGACGAAATCGCGATCGCATACAGGAGACCCGCGTTGATGTCGCCGAGCACCGCGCCCGCCTGGAACGGAATCACCGCCCAGACCGCGAAGGCCGGCACTACCACCATGATCGGCGCGATCATGTAGATCCAGCGGCTCGCCTGAGCCGGCTGAATCACTTCTTTCAGCAACAGCTTCAGCACGTCGGCGATCGGCTGCAGCAAACCTGCCGGGCCCACGCGGTTCGGGCCGAGACGCACGTGCATCCAGCCGATCAGCTTACGCTCCCACAGAATCAGGTAAGCCACGCACAGCAGGATCACGACGGCCACCACCAGGATGCGCACCAGTGCCCACACCGTGGGCCATGCCACACCGAGAAGCTGGGTGCCGCCCGAGTTGATCGTATCGAACAAGCTCATTTACGCCTTCTCCACCAGCAGTTCACCGAACAGGCTGCCCAGCGCTGCACCGGCCGGCGTAGCCGCCGATACGCGGACGACCGTCTCCGCAAGATTCGCGTCGCGCACGGCCGGCAACTGCACCGATTGCTCGCCCTGGCGCACGCGCACTGCGTCGCCTTCCTTCAAACCCAGTTTGTCGAACAGCGCAGCCGGCAGACCGACCGAATTCGCTGCGCGCGCCGCTGCCGTCAGATGCAACGATTCGGCGCGACGCACCAGCGGGTCCGCGTGGTAAATCGGCACATCGGCGATACGCTCGAACTTGCCTTCCGCCGCCTTCGCTGCCTTGCCGCGTGCAACCGTGGCGCCCGTCTTGTTCGACAGACGCGACTTGATCTCGCCATCGCCAAGCGCTGCCGTGCGCACTTCTTCCGAGGTGTCGAATTCGAAGCCCGGCACGCCGAGCAGGCTGCCCAGGACGCGCAAGACCTTCCATGCCGGACGCGTGTCGCCGAGCGGGCGCACGACGCCGTTGAACGTCTGCACGGTACCTTCGGCATTGACGAACGTGCCGGCCGTTTCCGTGAACGGTGCGATCGGCAGCAGGACGTCAGCGTATTCAGCGCCCATCTGGAACGGCGACATCACGACGACCATTTCAGCCTGCTTCAGCGCGGCCAAAGCCTGCGCCGGATTGGCCGTGTCGAATTCCGGCTCGACGTTCAGCAACACGTAACCCTTGCGCGGTTGCTCGAACACTTCGCGAGCGTTCAAACCGCCCTCGCCCGGCAATGCATTCACCAGATGCGCGCCGACCGTGTTGGCGGCTTCCGTGAGGAAACCCAAGGTTGCGCCGGTCGCGTCTGCGATCCATTGCGCTGCAGCGTGAATCGCGGCGAAGTCCGGATGACGGACCGCGCCGTTGCCGAGCAACACCACACGCTGTTCGCCGGTGACGAGCGACTTCGCGGTTTGTTTGTTGGCGTCCGTCGACTGCGTGCCGGCGAAGGCTTCCGGCAGTGCAACACCGCTCGCTTCCGACACCGAGGCCGCGATACCAGCCAGTGCGTCGAGCCATGCCGACGGCGCGGCAACGACGCGTTGCGCCTGCGGAATCAGCGCGTCGTCGTTGGTGGCTTGCACCAACGTCAGCTTCGTGCCGCTCTTGGCAGCTTGACGCAGACGCGCGGCAAACAGCGGATGATCGCGGCGCAGATCTGAACCGATCACCAATGCGGCGTCGAGGTTCGAGAGGTCGGCGATCGCCGTACCGAGCCAAGGCGCACCGTTGGCAGGCGCGGAGAAATCCGACTGACGCAGACGGAAGTCGACGTTAGGCGTGCCGACCGCCTGAGCCAGTTGCTTCAACAGGAACAGTTCTTCAACGGTGCTGTGGGCGCTGCCGAGCGCGGCCAGCGCGTTCGCGCCGTGGTCGCCCTTGATGCCCTTCAGACCCTTGACCACGTATTCAAGCGCGGATTGCCAGTCGGTCTCGACCCACTTGCCGCCTTGCTTGAGCATCGGCTGCGTGAGACGTTCCGGGCTGTTCAGACCTTCGTACGAGAAACGGTCCTTGTCCGAAATCCAGCATTCGTTAATGGATTCGTTTTCGAACGGCAGAACACGCATCACGCGATTGTTCTTCACCTGCACCACAAGGTTTGCTCCGACGGAATCGTGCGGGCTCACCGACTTGCGGCGCGACAGTTCCCACGTGCGGGCGCTGTAGCGGAACGGCTTGCTGGTCAGCGCGCCCACCGGGCACAGATCGATCATGTTGCCGGACAGTTCGGAGTCGACCGTCTTGCCGACGAACGACGTGATTTCCGAATGCTCGCCGCGGCCCAGCATGCCGAGCTCCATCACGCCGGCAACTTCCTGGCCGAAGCGGACGCAACGCGTGCAGTGAATGCAACGCGACATTTCTTCCATCGAGATCAGCGGGCCGACGTTCTTGTGGAACACGACGCGCTTTTCTTCGCTATAACGCGACGACGACTTGCCGTAACCCACCGCCAGATCCTGCAGCTGACACTCACCACCCTGATCGCAGATCGGGCAATCCAGCGGGTGGTTGATCAGCAGGAATTCCATCACGGCTTGCTGGCCCTTCACGGCCTTGTCCGATTTGGTGCGCACGATCATGCCTGCCGACACCGGCGTGGCGCATGCGGGCACGGCCTTCGGCATCTTTTCGACATCGACCAGACACATCCGGCAGTTGGCCGCAATCGACAGCTTCTTGTGATAGCAGAAGTGAGGAATGTACGTGTCGACCTTATGCGCAGCCTGGATCACCATGCTGCCTTCAGGCACCTCTACTTTCTTGCCGTCTATTTCAAGTTCAACCATGATGGTCAATCTTCCTTAACCTGTTACCGCTCAATCGTTCGCCCTGTTCATCGCCCGTTTCAGGCGCTGAATCCCGCGGATGACGTGTTCTGGTGCGCTACTTGGCCTACTTAGGCAGCCACTGTTTCTGACGCCGCTGCAGCACCGGCGTGACCGCCGACGAGGCAATGCTTGTGGGCGACGTGGTATTCGAATTCGTCCCAGTAGTGCTTGAGCATGCCGCGAACCGGCATGGCCGCTGCATCGCCGAGCGCGCAAATCGTGCGGCCCATGATGTTCTCAGCGACCGAGTTCAGCAGATCCAGATCTTCCGGACGGCCGAGCCCGTGTTCGATACGATGCACGACGCGATACAGCCAGCCGGTGCCTTCGCGGCACGGCGTGCACTGACCGCACGACTCTTCGTAATAGAAGTACGACAGACGCAGCAGCGAACGGACCATGCAACGCGTCTCGTCCATCACGATGACCGCACCGGAGCCGAGCATCGAGCCAGCTTTGGCGATCGAGTCGTAGTCCATGTCGGTATGCATCATCATTTCGCCCGGGATCACCGGTGCCGACGAGCCGCCAGGAATCACGGCCTTGATCTTCTTGCCGCCGCGCATGCCGCCGGCCAGTTCCATCAGCGTGGCGAACGGCGTGCCGAGCGGAATTTCATAGTTACCCGGACGCTCGACGTCGCCGGCAACCGAGAAGATCTTGGTGCCGCCGTTGTTCGGCTTGCCGATCTCGAGGTAATTCTGCGGACCGATCGCGAGCAGGAACGGCACCGCCGCGAACGTCTCGGTGTTGTTGATCGTGGTCGGCTTGCCGTACACGCCGAAGCTCGCCGGGAAAGGCGGCTTGAAGCGCGGCTGCCCTTTCTTGCCTTCGAGCGATTCGAGCAGCGCGGTCTCTTCGCCGCAAATGTAGGCGCCGTAACCGTGGTGCGCATGCAGTTCGAACGAGAAGCCCGAACCCATGATGTTGTCGCCAAGGAATCCAGCGCGGCGGGCTTCTTCCAACGCTTCTTCGAAGCGCTTGTAGACTTCCCAGATTTCGCCGTGGATATAGTTGTAGCCGACCGTGATGCCCATCGCGTACGCGCCGATGGCCATGCCTTCAATCAGCGAGTGCGGATTGAAACGCAGGATGTCGCGGTCTTTGAAGGTGCCCGGTTCGCCTTCGTCCGAATTGCAGACGAGGTACTTCTGCCCCGGGAACTGACGCGGCATGAAGCTCCACTTCAGACCGGTCGGGAAGCCAGCACCGCCACGGCCGCGCAGACCCGACGCCTTGACGTCGGCGATCACCTGCTCGGGCGGAATCTTTTCTTCCAGAATGCGGCGCAACTGGGCGTAACCGCCGCGCGCCACATAGTCTTCGAGATGCCAGTTGTCGCCGTTCAGGCCGGCGAGAATCAGCGGTTTGATGTGACGATCGTGTAAAGACGTCATTTCGAAAGTTCCTCGAGCAGCTGGTCGATCTTCGCGCGGCTCATGAAGCTGCACATGCGATGGTTGTTCACCAGCATCACCGGCGCATCGCCGCACGAGCCCATGCACTCACCTTCTTTCAAGGTGAACTTGCCGTCAGCCGTGGTTTCGCCGAAGTCGATGCCGAGCTTCTGCTTCAGATATTCAGCGGCACTGTCTGAGCCGCCGTCCGGGCCGAGCTGGCACGGCAGGTTCGTGCAGAGCGTGATCTTGTATTTGCCGACCGGCGAGGTCTCATACATCGTGTAGAAGGTAGCCACCTCCTGCACGGCGACCGCCGGCATGCCGAGATAGTCCGCGACGAACTGCATGAGTTCGGGCGACAGCCAGCCATGCTCTTCCTGAGCAGTAGCCAGCGCCGACATCACGGCGGACTGTTTCTGATCGGCGGGATACTTCGCGATCGCACGATCGATTTCTTTCAGGCCTTCAGCTGAGATCATTTTCAGACACGACTCTTTCAATTCCTACCGAACGAAAACCCGTCGCGCGTTGCATGTTGCGACAGACCCGGCGTTCCTTTGCTTGACGCGCGCTTCGGTGCAATCTGAAAACGCGCGCTGATGAATACGTCCTAGCGATCTACTTCGCCGAACACGATGTCCTGCGTACCGATGATCGTCACAGCGTCGGCAATCATGTGACCGCGCGCCATTTCATCGAGCGTGGACAGGTGCGCATAGCCCGGCGCCCGAATCTTCAGGCGATACGGCTTGTTCGCGCCGTCCGAGATCAGGTAGATACCGAACTCGCCCTTCGGATGTTCGACCGCGGCATATGCTTCGCCTTCCGGCACATGGAAGCCTTCCGTGAAGAGCTTGAAGTGGTGAATCAGATCTTCCATGTTCGACTTCATGCCGACCCGCGACGGCGGCGCAACCTTGTGATTGTCGACCATCACCGGACCCGGATTCTTGCGCAACCACTCAATGCACTGTTTCACAATCCGCGTGGATTGGCGCATTTCTTCGACGCGAACCAGATATCGGTCATAGCAGTCGCCATTCACGCCAACCGGAATGTCGAAATCGAGCTTGTCGTAGACTTCGTACGGCTGCTTCTTGCGCAGATCCCACTCGATACCCGAGCCGCGCAACATCGCGCCGGTCATACCGAGGTTCAGTGCGCGTTCCGGGCTGACCACGCCGATACCGACCAGACGTTGCTTCCAGATCCGGTTGTCGGTAAGCAGCGTTTCGTATTCGTCGACGCACTTCGGGAAACGCGTAAAGAAATCGTCGATGAAGTCGAGCAGCGAACCTTGACGGTTCTCGTTCATCCTCGACAACGCCTTCGCATTGCGGATCTTCGACGCTTTGTATTGCGGCATTGCGTCAGGCAGATCGCGGTACACACCACCCGGACGGTAATAAGCCGCGTGCATCCGTGCGCCGGACACCGCTTCGTACACGTCCATCAGGTCTTCGCGTTCGCGGAACGCGTACAGGAAGACCGCCATCGCGCCGACGTCGAGTGCGTGTGCGCCGATCCACATCAGGTGGTTCAGCACTCGCGTGACTTCGTCGAACATCACGCGGATGTACTGCGCGCGAATCGGCACTTCGATGCCGAGCAGCTTTTCGATCGCCATCACGTAGCCGTGCTCGTTGACCATCATCGACACGTAGTCGAGGCGGTCCATGTACGGCACGGACTGGATGAAGGTTTTGGTTTCCGCGAGCTTTTCAGTCGCGCGATGCAGGAGGCCGATGTGCGGATCGGCGCGCTGGATGACTTCGCCGTCGAGTTCGAGCACGAGGCGCAGCACACCGTGCGCGGCCGGGTGCTGCGGACCGAAGTTGAGCGTGTAGTTCTTGATCTCTGCCATGGCGTTCTCTTAGTGTTTCAGACCGCCATAGCGATCCTCGCGGATCACGCGCGGCGTGATTTCCCGCGGCTCGATCGTCACAGGCTGATAGACGACGCGCTTCTCTTCCGGGTCGTAACGCATTTCGACGTAGCCGGAGACAGGGAAATCTTTACGGAACGGGTGACCAATGAAACCGTAGTCGGTCAGGATGCGGCGCAGGTCCGGGTGACCCTCGAAGACAATGCCGTACAGGTCGAATGCTTCGCGTTCGTACCAGTTGGCCGAACTCCAGATATCGACGACTGACGCGACGATCGGCACTTCGTCGTCTGGTGCGAATACACGCAGACGCAGGCGCCAGTTGTTCTGCACCGACAACAAATGCAGAACGGCCGCGAAACGCGGACCGTCGTATGCGCCATCGGCGTAGGTCTGATAGTCGACGCCGCATAGATCCATCAATTGCTCGAAGCCGAGCGAGCGGTCGTCGCGCAGACGCGTTGCAACGTGGATGTAGTCGCTCGCCTTCACGACGATCGTCAACTCACCGACTGCCTCGGTGGTGCTCAACAGGAGGCCGCCGAAGGCCGCCTCGAGGTTCGCTTTCAGGGTCTCGAGTTTGCTTGCCATATTGTGGGGGGAGGCGTTGGCCTTATTGACGGGCGATTGTGTTGGTGCGACGGATCTTGGCCTGCAGCTGGATCACGCCGTACACCAGCGCTTCCGCCGTAGGCGGACAACCGGGCACGTAGACGTCGACCGGCACGATCCGATCGCAGCCGCGCACCACCGAATAGGAATAGTGGTAGTAGCCGCCGCCGTTCGCGCACGAGCCCATCGAAATCACCCAGCGCGGCTCGGCCATCTGATCGTAGACCTTGCGCAGAGCCGGCGCCATCTTGTTGCACAGCGTGCCGGCGACGATCATCACGTCCGACTGACGCGGACTCGGACGAAACACCACGCCGAAACGGTCAAGGTCATAACGGGCGGCGCCCGCATGCATCATCTCGACCGCGCAGCACGCGAGACCGAACGTCATCGGCCACAGCGAGCCGGTGCGCGTCCAGTTGATCAGTTTGTCTGCCGTCGTGGTGACAAACCCTTCCTTCAAGACCCCTTCGATACTCATTTGCTTTCCACTCCAGACGGGGCGGCAAGCCTTGGCCACCCACGCAAACCGGCGATTAATCCATCATTCCCAGTCGAGGCCGCCCTTCTTCCAGATATAGGCAAAGCCCAACAGGAATTCGAGCAGGAAAATCATCATCGCCATGAAGCCGGGCCAGCCGATGTCGCGCAGGGCTACACCCCACGGGAACAGGAACGCGGTTTCAAGGTCGAAAATGATGAAGAGAATGGCGACGAGGTAGTAGCGCACATCGAACTTCATGCGCGCATCTTCGAATGCTTCGAAGCCGCACTCGTATGGTGCGTTTTTCTCGGTATCGGGCTTGTTGGGACCGAGGATCTTGCCAATGCTGACCAGTGCTACGCCTAAACCGGTGCCCACAATGAGGAACAACAAGACGGGGAAATAGGCTGCGAGGTTCAAGACTATCCTCTATCGGTTGGTTCTGAATGCCGCCAAGAGCATAGCACTCCTGACGCGAAATCACTTCGGCAACGTACATGCCGCAAGTCCAACGCAAGCCGCGCGTCAGAAGTGAAAATGCCAGCCGAAGCGAAGCAAGCGGCTGGCATTTAGATAACATTTGGTGCCGACGGCGAGACTCGAACTCGCACAGCTTTCGCCACTACCCCCTCAAGATAGCGTGTCTACCAATTTCACCACGTCGGCACTAACTGCAATCCGGGAAAACAACTTATAAAACCCGCGAATCGCTTCAAGACTTAGATTGTAACTGGTCTAAACAGTTTGTTCAACGCACAAAAGCACTTTGAACGAAAAATTTATTTCGGCACATCCGTGGCCGGGACGGACGCAGCCGACGCCGGCAACACTGCCGAGCCGCCAGCCGGAGCGGCCGCAGCGGAAGCCGCGACCGGTGCGGTCACAGCCGCGCCCAGCAAGCCTGCGGACGGTTTCGCACGATACGCGCCGAGGTACGTAAGCGTCAATGTCGTGACAAAAAACACGGCTGCGAGGACGGCCGTGGTACGCGACAAAAAGTTTGCCGAACCGGTCGCGCCGAACAGGCTGCCCGATGCGCCGCTACCAAAAGCAGCGCCCATATCGGCGCCTTTGCCGTGTTGCAGCAAGACAAGGCCAATGACCCCGAGTGCCGACAACAGCTGAACGACGATAATCAATGTTTTCAAATACAGCATCACACTCACCTGAGTCTTTATTTAACCGCACCACACAAAGTGTGCCGCGCGGGATTGGGTCATCCTCGCCAAGGCGCCCTGCTTAACCGGCGACGCTCGTCGCAGCCGCCGCTTTGCAGATCGCCAGGAAATCCTGGTCTTTCAACGACGCGCCGCCGATCAGGCCACCGTCGATATCCGGCTCGCGGAACAATTCTTCCGCGTTCTCCGGCTTCACACTGCCGCCGTACAACACCGGCACATCCGCCACCGCCGCGCCCTTTACCGCCAGACGCGAACGCAGGAAAGCATGCACTGCCTGCGCCTGATCCGACGTAGCGCTCTTGCCGGTGCCGATCGCCCAGACCGGCTCGTACGCGACGACGATGCGTGCCGCATCCTCCACCGACAGCTTCGCCAGCACTTCGTCCAGTTGCGCGCCGACCACCTGCTCCGTGGAACCAGCCTCACGCTCTTCAAGCGTTTCGCCGACACACACGATCGGGGTCAAACCCGCTTCCAGTGCACGCTGCGTCTTCACCGCAACCAACTCTGCGCTTTCGCGATGGTAAGCACGGCGCTCCGAGTGCCCGACGATCGCAAGCGTGGCGCCGAAATCCACCGCCATCTGCGCCGCCACTTCGCCGGTATAGGCGCCATGCGTGAACGCGGAGACGTCCTGCACGCCCCACACGACCTTGCTGCCTTCCAGCAACGATTGAGTCTGCGCGAGATAAGGGCACGGCACACAAACACCGACGCGCACATCAGCCGGCAATTCTCCCGCGCCTTGCGCCACGGCCTGTAACAGCGTTGCGTTCTCGGCGAGGCGCCCGTGCATCTTCCAGTTACCGACTACCAGCTTGGCTCGTTGTTTCGACATCGTCTCGTCGTCTCGTGTATTGGCGGCGGACTCGGTTTGCGCTTACAGTCCGCCTTTCGGATTCATGCGGCGTGCGCAAAACGCGCAATTTTACTGCGTGGGGTGGATCGGGTCAAACCGGCCGTGTCAAGCGTCCTGACCCCAAGTCAGCACGATCTTGCCGACGTGCGTGCTGCTTTCCATAAGCGCGTGCGCTTCAGCGGCTTGCGCTGCCGGAAACACACGGTGCACCACCGGCTTGATGCGGCCATCTTCGAGGTGCGGCCACACGCGCTCTTTCAACTGCGCGGCGATCTTCGCCTTGAACTCGATCGGCCGCGGGCGCAACGTCGAACCCGTCACCGTCAGACGGCGGCGCAGCACTTCGTTCAGATTCAGCTCGGCCTTCGCGCCGCCCAGCAAGGCGATCAGCACGATGCGGCCGCCATCGGCCAGCGCGGTCAGCTCGCGCGGCACATAACTGCCCGCCACCATGTCGAGGACGACATCGACACCACGATCGTTCGTCAGCGACTTGATGACTTCAACGAAATCCTCAGTCTTGTAGTTGATCGCCCGTTCGGCGCCGAGCGCTTCGCAGGCGCGGCACTTTTCGTCCGATCCGGCCGTGGCGAACACGCGAAAACCCAGCGCATGCGCAATCTGGATCGCCGTCACGCCGATGCCGCTCGATCCGCCCTGCACCAGCAGCGTCTCGTTCGGCGCGCCCTCGCCTTTGCCGAGCTGCGCACGGTCGAACACATTGCTCCACACCGTGAAGAACGTTTCCGGCAGCGAAGCCGCCTCGACATCCGACAAGCCAGCGGGCACCGGCAAGCACTGCAACAGCGGTGCGGTCGCATATTCCGCATAGCCACCGCCCGCAAGCAATGCGCACACGCGATCGCCGATTTTCAGACCGAACGGATTATTCTTTTCGTCGATGGTGCCGCCGACGATCTCACCCGCCACTTCCAGCCCCGGCAGGTCCGACGCACCCGGCGGCGGCGCATAGCCACCCTTGCGCTGGAACACGTCCGGACGGTTGATGCCTGATGCCGCCACCTTGATCAGCACCTCGCCCGCTTTCGGCTGCGGCGTGGGCCGCTCCGCCAGCTTGAGGACTTCCGGCGCGCCAAATTCGGTGATTTCGATCGCTTTCATCTGCGTCAACTCCAAGATTGGATTGCGTTGCCTACTGACACGAACTGGCGAAAATCGCCTGAACCGCGACGAAGCGCTTCATGCAAACAGAGTACCCGCTTATGTCGGTTTGCACCTGCCGGCATCTGCGTGTGCCTGCTTGAGCCTGCCTGTGCCTGCTTGCAACGCAATCCACCCTGCACCCTTCATGAAAAACGGCCGGCGCGCATTCGCGCTGCCGGCCGTCGTCCTGCTACCGCATTACTGCTGCGGCGTCGGTTCGCCTTGCGGCGCGCCGTTCGCGGCGTCGTTCAGCAACGCCTTGGCCGACAAACGCACGCGACCCTTTTCGTCCGTCTGGATGACCTTGACCTTCACCTGCTGGCCGTCCTTCAGGTAGTCGTTGATGTCCTTGATACGCTCGTTGGCGATTTCGGAGATGTGCAGCAGACCGTCCTTGCCCGGCAGGATGTTCACGATCGCGCCGAAGTCCAGCAGCTTGAGCACAGTGCCTTCGTAGACCTGACCCACTTCGACTTCCAGCGTGATGTTTTCGATACGCTTCTTCGCTTCGGCCATGCCTTCGCTGCTGGTGCTGGCGATGGTGACGACGCCGTCGTCCGAAATATCGATCGTCGTGCCGGTTTCTTCGGTCAGCGCGCGGATCACCGAACCACCCTTGCCGATCACGTCGCGGATCTTTTCCGGATTGATCTTGATGGTGATCATGCGCGGTGCGTAGTCCGACAGCACCGTGTTCGCGCCCGACACCGCCGAGGTCATCTTGCCGAGGATGTGCATACGGCCTTCCTTCGCTTGCGCGAGGGCGACCTGCATGATTTCCTTGGTGATGCCCTGGATCTTGATGTCCATCTGCAGCGCTGTCACACCTTGCTCGGTACCTGCCACCTTGAAGTCCATGTCGCCGAGGTGATCTTCGTCGCCGAGGATGTCGGTCAGCACGGCAAACTTGTTGCCTTCCAGGATCAGGCCCATCGCGATGCCGGCGACGTGCGCCTTCATCGGCACGCCGGCGTCCATCAATGCGAGGCAGCCGCCGCACACCGAAGCCATCGACGACGAACCGTTCGATTCGGTGATTTCCGACACGACGCGAATCGAGTAGCCGAATTCGTCGGCGCTCGGCAAGCACGCAGCCAGCGCGCGCTTGGCCAGACGGCCGTGACCGATTTCACGGCGCTTCGGCGAACCGACGCGACCCGTTTCGCCGGTCGCGAACGGAGGCATGTTGTAGTGGAGCATGAAGCGTTCGCGGTACTCGCCTTCGAGCGCGTCGATGTTCTGCTCGTCGCCCTTGGTGCCCAGCGTTGCGACCACCATGGCCTGCGTTTCGCCACGCGTGAACAAGGCTGAGCCGTGCGTACGCGGCAGGACGCCGGTGCGGATTTCGATCGGGCGCACAGTGCGCGTGTCGCGGCCGTCGATACGCGGCTCGCCGTTCAGGATCTGCGTACGGACGATCTTCGCTTCGATGTCGAACAGCACGTTGCCGACGCTAGCCTTGTCTGCTGCAACCGTGCCGGCTGCCGCTGCTTCTTCTTCCAGCTTGGCCGACGTCGCTGCGTAGACTTCCTTCAGCTTGGTCGAACGGGCTTGCTTGTCGCGGATCTGATAAGCGGCGAGCAGATCGGCTTGCGCCAGTTCCGACACGCGTGCGATCAGCGGCTCATTCTTGGCAGCCGGTTTCCAATCCCATTCCGGCTTGCCACCTTCGCGAACCAGCTCGTGGATCACGTCGATCGCGACCTGCATTTGTTCGTGGCCGAACACCACTGCGCCGAGCATCACTTCTTCGGTCAGTTGTTGTGCTTCCGATTCCACCATCAGCACCGCGCGTTCCGTACCGGCGACGATCAGGTCGAGTGCCGATTCCTTCATCTGCGGACGCGTCGGGTTCAACACGTATTCGTTGTTGATGTAGGCCACGCGTGCTGCGCCGACCGGGCCGTTGAACGGCAGACCGGAAATGGCGAGCGCCGCCGACGCGCCGATCAGCGCGGGGATGTCAGCGGGGATTTCGGGGTTCAGCGACAGGACGTGGATCACGACCTGGACTTCGTTGTAGAAGCCTTCCGGGAACAGCGGACGCAGCGGACGGTCGATCAGGCGCGAGATCAGCGTTTCGCCTTCCGACGGGCGGCCTTCACGGCGGAAGAAACCGCCGGGGATCTTGCCTGCGGCGTAGGTCTTTTCGAGGTAATCGACGGTCAGCGGGAAGAAGTCCTGGCCCGGCTTGGCGGTCTTGGCGCCGACCACAGTAGCCAGCACAACGGTGTCTTCGACGTCGACGATCACCGCACCGCTCGCCTGACGAGCGATTTCGCCCGTTTCGAGGCGAACCTTATGTTGGCCCCACTGAAATTCTTTGACGATCTTATTGAACATAGTCATTGCTTTTCCTCTTCGTTATGCCGCGCGGACCAGAAGCGGCGCGGCAACGCCAGGACCGGCGCCACAGGGGAAGAGTAGTGTTATGCCATTCCAGAGAACCACGCCCTACGCTATGTACGTGCGCGAACCGCTGGAATGACACAAAGCTCTGCCCTGAAGCCCGGCCGTATTTCTGCTTTTTTGCTGCTTTTTTACTGCCGTTTTCCTGCTAGCCGCCGCATGAATCGTCACGCCACCGCGACCGGCAGGCAGTGCGCATCACATGAAGCGCACCGTGCAAAAACAAAATGCCTGTATCAGTGGAACTGACACAGGCATCTTGCTGAACGACTGGCCGATTACTTACGCAGACCCAGCTTCTCGATCAGTGCGCGGTAACGATCCGCGTCCTTACCCTTCAGGTAGTCGAGCAGCTTACGACGGCGGCTCACCATGCGCAGCAGACCGCGGCGGCTGTGGTGATCCTTCGTGTGTGCCTTGAAGTGAACGGTCAGTTCGTTGATGCGGGTCGTGAGCAGCGCGACCTGAACTTCGGGGGAGCCGGTGTCGTTAGCTGCGCGTGCGAATTGCGCAACGACTTCGGACTTCTTGCTTGTTTCAACTGCGGACATGTCGATTTCCTTGAGAACTAGACAGGCGGTCACGGAAGAAAGGCCGTGCCGTGGTTACCCGTGTACGCATACTTTTAGCCATGCCTCACAACGGGACGCGTATTGTAGCACAGCCCAATCCGGCCGCGAACCCTGCTGTGTCGGGCGAGATCGTGGCCGGTCCGGGTTTGCTCAGGGGCCGTTCTACGGCCGTTTCATCCTGCACACGGTCGGCGGCACCGTGCGCTCGGGCGGCAAAGCCAGCACCGTGCGGAAACCATAGCCTGAACCTTCGTTGTCGAACTTGACGCCCGGCGTGCCGGCCTTGTCCATTTCCATCACATAAAGGGGCTGGATCAACTGATGGTCGTCGGCGCGCATCCACGATGCGTGGAAGCCGTTGTCGGACTTGATGCCCTCCAACGCCCGGGCGACGGCCGTCGGGTCGGCACTGCCGGCGCGGTTCATCGCCACGGCGAGGGTTTCGATCATCAGCGGCATGCGCAGCACCGGGTAGTCATCCTGGGCAGCCGGGAAACGGGCGTGAAACGCCGCGTACCACGCGTCGGAGGCCGCGCCGCCGGCGTTCGGGTGCCAGTCGGCCACCGCGATCACGTGTTTGACGCCGGCGTCGCCCAACGCGGCAGGCGCCCCGAGGCTGTTGCCGTAGAAGGTGTAAAACCGGGTGTCCAGGCCCTGCTCCCGCGCCGCCTTGACCAGAAGCGTCAAGTCGTTGCCCCAGTTGCCGGTGATCACCGCGTCCGCGCCGCTCGCGCGGATCTTCGCGATGTAAGGCGCGAAGTCCTTCACGCGGCCGATCGGATGAAATTCGTCGCCGACGACCGCAATATCCGGGCGCTTTGTCGCCAACGTCGAACGCGCGAGGCTGCTGACGTCGTGGCCGAAGCTGTAGTCCTGGTTCAGCAGATAGACCTTCTTCACTGCTTTGTCGCGCTGGATCACATCAGCCAGCGCATCCATGCGCATGCCCGCGTGCGCATCGAAACGGAAGTGCCAGAAACTGCAATTGGCGTTGGTCAGGGCGGGATCGTCGGCGGAATAATTGAGGAACAGTTCGCGGTTGCCCGGCTCGCGGCTGTTCTGTTTGTCGATCGCGCCGATCAGCGCCGCGGCGACTGCCGAGCTGTTGCCCTGCATGATGTAGCCGATGTGACGGTCGGCGGCCGCGCGCAGTTGCACGAGCGCCTCCTCTGCGCTGCCCTTGCTGTCGAGGACGACCAGTTCGAGCGGATGCGCACCGTCGGCGAGCTGCACGCCGCCTTGCGCATTCACCTGCTCGACGCCGAAGCGCAGATTGCGCTCCACCGCCGCACCCGCATTGGCGAATGGGCCGGACATGCCTTCGATCAGCGCCAACTGGATCGGCGTACCCGTCGGCTTATTGACCGGCTTGCTTGCCGGACCCGACACCGCTTCTCCCGCGGCGAGCGCCGCCGCGGCCATCGAAATCGCTGCCAGCCCCACGACTGCCGCTGCTGCCGCCCGTTGCCAATTCGCCATCATCATTGCCCCGCTGGATTCGTCGAAGCGCGGATCATAGGGCGTTCCAGACGGAATAAGCAAGCCGGCGAAGCCGTTATCGTAATTACAGCGAGAGCTTGTATGGAGCGCAAATCTTTTGCCGCCGCCCGTGTCAAAATAATGTGTCTCGATGATAAAAACCGCTACACAAATGCCATCGGAGGAATTCATGTTCAACCGCCACCCATCCACGGCGGCCTCGATCGAAGCGTCGCCCGCAGCACGCCTGCGCCGCGCCGCGCTCGTCTGCCTGAGCGCGCTCGCGCTCACGGCTACGCTCGCCGGCTGCGTGCAGCCATGGCAGCAATACAGCCAAGGTGCGGACGAATCGACTATCGTCGCCCGCCTTGGCGCGCCGCGTGAAAGCTACGACCTGCCCAACGGCGGCAAGCGGCTGATGTGGCCGACCCAGCCGATGGGAGAAACCACTACCGCCGCCGACATCGACGCATCCGGCAAGATCGTCACCGTGCGTCAGGTGCTTCAGCCCAACGAGTTCTACCGGGCGGAAATCGGCAAGTGGACGAAGAGCGACGTACTGGTGAACTTCGGACGCCCAGTCGAAACGTCGTACTTCCCGTTGATGAAGCGCGAGGTCTGGACGTATCGCTATCTGGAAGACAACGTCTGGTACATGATGTACAGCTTCTATTTCGACGACCAGGGCATCGTGCGGCTCACGCAAAAAACACCTGATCCCTTGCACGACCCGGATCGCCGCAGCCTGTTCTGAGCGTTCGCTCGAACCCATTACGCATGGATCTGCCAAGCCGCCTCTTCAGGCGGCTTTTTTTTATTTATTGCGCATGCCCGCGAATTTTATTTCGCGCACAGTAGATTTATTTTTTGATAGAAAGGTTTTCGTAAGCATTGATTCGATGCCGATTACACCCGCTGTGCCGTCCGGGCACAGCCGTGATGTCGGCGACGAGTCTGTGCGCCATACTTACGGAGCCACTATCGATGAACCGTCCGAAACGCCTGCTGGTCGCCAACGTCGCATGGGCGCATGAAACCGCCGCGCGCAACCCCGCATTTTTCCGTGATCTGGTACGAGGCCAGAATCCGCACGTGCTGTGGGTCGGCTGCTCGGACAGCCGCGTGCCCGCGGAAACCATCACGCATTGCGAGCCGGGCGATCTGTTCGTTCACCGCAACATCGCCAACCTTTTTCATCCGGACGACGACAACTCCGCGAGTGTCCTCGAATACGCGGTGCGCGTGTTGAAGGTAGGGCACGTGATCGTCTGCGGCCACTATGGCTGCGGCGGTGTGCGTGCCGCCCTGCTGCCGCCGGAACCGACGCTGCCGCATGTGAATCGACGGATCGCGCCTCTATGTGCATTGGCAAAGGCGCATGGCGACGAGCTGCAGGGCCACGCAAGCGAGCGTGAGCGTATTGACCGGCTCGCGGAGTTGAACGTGCTCGAACAGGTGCGCCAGTTACGAGCGAGTCCGATCGTGCGGGACGCCGACCCGGCACCGCTCGTTCACGGCTGGATCTTTGCGCTCGAGGACGGGCGCATCAAGGTTCTCACGTCCGGCTACGAAGCCGATGACGCGATGACTTGCACAACAGCCGCCCATAGCGCTGCCTAGTGCGCAGCTCTTATCAAACCGGCCTCAGCATGGCCTTTGCCTTTGCCTTTGCCTTTGCCTTCGCCGCACGCAAGGCTCCAACCATTACTGCACCGACCCCATGAACCTACGAGCTTTCTTTTCCACGTTTCAGCGCGATCTGTTGGCAGGCACGGTCGTTTTTCTGGTGGCGCTGCCACTATGTCTGGGCATCGCCAACGCGTCGGGCGTCGAGCCATTTGCCGGGCTTGTGTCGGGCATCGTCGGCGGGCTGGTGGTGGCCGTGCTGAGCGGTTCGCGGCTGAGCGTCAGCGGGCCGGCGGCGGGCCTCGTCGTGATCGTCGTCGACGGAATCGCGCAACTCGGCAGTTTTTCCGCGTTCCTGCTGGCCGTGTTGCTGTCCGGCGCGATTCAATTCGGCTTCGGCATGCTGAAGGCCGGCAGATTTGCGGCCTATGTGCCATCGCCTGTGATCAAGGGCATGCTTGCGGCGATCGGTGTGCTGCTGATCGTCAAGCAGTTTCCGCTTGCGCTTGGGCTATTCGGCGCGAATGCGTCGGCCGGTTCGCACGCTGCCGCCCGGATTGCCGGCAGCGTAACAACGCCGTTCGGCTCGATATCGCTCGCGGCCTGCGTACTCACCTTGCTCTCGCTGGCGATTCTGGTGGGATGGGAAACGCGCGCGTTACGCCGCTTTGTGCTGGTGCGCCTCATCCCCGCGCCGCTCGCGGTGGTGCTGCTGGGCATCGGCGCGACGCTGCTGCTCAGTCTGTTCGCTCCGTCGTTCGCGCCGCCCGCTGAGCATCGCGTCGCGCTGCCGTCGCTCGAATCGTTCGCCGCGTTGCAAGTCGCTCTCCAATGGGTCGACTTCGGGCCGCACTTCGCGCAACTGGTCAATCCTGATGTCTGGCGCGTCGCCATCACCCTGGCGATCGTCGCGAGTCTCGAAACGCTGCTGAGCCTCGAAGCGGTCGAGCAGATCGATCCCGCCCGACGTGCCGCGCCGCCGGATCGCGAATTGAAGGCACAGGGCGTGGGTAATCTGATCGCCGGTGCGATCGGCGGCCTGCCGATCACCTCGGTCATCGTGCGCAGCTCCGCCAACGTGCATGCGGGCGCACAAAGCCGGCTATCCGCGATCATTCATGGCGTGTTGCTGCTGGTAAGCGTGTTCGCGCTCACCAGCGTCATCAACCTGATTCCGCTTGCGTGCCTCGCGGCGATTCTTATCTTCACGGGCGTGAAGCTCGCCAAACCGTCGTTGTTCGTCGCCGTCG
Organism: Paraburkholderia sp. WS6; assembly: GCF_030464835.1. Lineage (NCBI taxonomy): Bacteria > Pseudomonadati > Pseudomonadota > Betaproteobacteria > Burkholderiales > Burkholderiaceae > Paraburkholderia > Paraburkholderia sp. WS6. Next base: position 258,032 of record NZ_JALQCK010000006.1, on the reverse strand, counting down.
CCAAGCAGGGTTTCGCGCCGTTTGCGCCGTTCATCGTCACGCTGGTCGGCGTGCTCGCCACCGATCTGCTGATCGGCATCGTGCTCGGCATTCTGTGCAGCGTGCTGCTCGCGCTGTATGCGAACCTGCGCAGCCCGATCGTGCTCGCGCAGCACGGCGATCACTATCTGCTGTCCTTTCGCAAGGACGTGTCGTTTCTCGGCAAGGTGCCGCTCAAGCACTATCTGCAGCAGATTCCCGACGGCGCGACCTTGATCGTCGACGCAACGCGTGCCGATTTCGTCGATCACGATGTGCGCGAACTGCTGGACGCGTTCGTCGCCGATGCGCCGCGTCGCGAGATCGCAGTCGAAGTGCGGCATCAGGTCCAGGCGCAGGCACGCGCTGCGCGCGGATGGTCGATGCGGCGCGCGGCTGCGGAGTAGTTTCAGCGCGCGATACGCACGAGGAGGAGACACAACGAAAGCAAGAAGCCCCGTGCTTTTCAGGGCACAGGGCTTCTTGACAATCCGGTTCAGCGCGCACGCAATCAGCGCGCCTGCTTCTACTAGTCCGAACGTTGCGGATTCAACTTATCGAAGTTCGAATACAGCTTGTTGAGCGCCGAGATATACGCCTTCGCAGAAGCCGCGACGATATCCGGATCGGTGCCCACGCCGTTGACGATACGCCCGCTCTTCGACAGCCGCACGGTCACTTCTCCCTGCGCCTGCGTGCCGGTGGTGATGGCGTTCACCGAGTACAGCAGCAATTCCGAACCGCTACCCACTTCCGTTTCGATCGCATTGAGCGTGGCATCCACCGGACCGTTGCCGCGTGCTTCACCGGTCACTTCCTTGCCTTCGACCGAGAACACGATCTTCGCGTGCGGCTGCTCGCCGGTTTCCGAATGCTGCGACAGCGACAGGAACTTGTAGTGCTCCCTCTCCTGCGCTTCCGCCGATTCCTCGGTGACGATCGCGATGATGTCTTCGTCGAAGATTTCCGACTTGCGGTCGGCCAATTCCTTGAAGCGTGCGAACGCAGTGTTCAGTTCGCCTTCGCTATCGAGCGCGATGCCCAGTTCCTGCAGACGCTGCTTGAACGCATTACGGCCCGACAACTTGCCGAGCACGATCTTGTTCGCGCTCCAGCCCACATCTTCGGCACGCATGATTTCGTACGTGTCGCGCGCTTTCAGCACGCCGTCCTGGTGGATGCCGGATGCGTGCGCAAATGCGTTCGCGCCGACCACCGCCTTGTTCGGCTGCACGACGAAACCGGTGATCTGCGACACCAGCTTCGAGGCCGGCACGATCTGGGTCGTATCGAGACCGACTTCAAGGCCGAAGTAATCCTTGCGGGTCTTCACCGCCATCACGATTTCTTCGAGCGATGTGTTACCCGCGCGCTCGCCGAGACCGTTGATCGTGCACTCGACCTGACGCGCGCCGCCGATCTGCACACCGGCCAGCGAGTTCGCCACCGCCATGCCGAGGTCGTTATGGCAATGCACCGAGAACACCGCCTTATGCGAGTTCGGAATACGCTCACGCAGCGTCTTCACGAGCTGGCCATACAACTCCGGCACGCCATAGCCGACCGTATCGGCGATGTTGATCGTGGTCGCGCCTTCGGCGATGACCGCTTCCAGCACGCGGCACAGGAAATCCATGTCCGACCGGCTGCCGTCTTCCGGCGAAAACTCGACGTCGTCCGTGAACTTGCGGGCGAAACGCACCGCCAGCTTTGCCTGTTCGAACACCTGATCCGGCGTCATGCGCAGCTTCTTTTCCATATGCAGCGGCGACGTTGCGATGAACGTGTGGATGCGGAAATGATCGGCCGGCTTGAGTGCGTCAGCAGCGCGTTGAATGTCTTTGTCGTTCGCACGGGCCAGCGAGCAGATCGTGCTGTCCTTGATCAGGCCCGCGATTGTGTGGATCGAATCGAAGTCGCCATTCGAGCTGGCCGCGAAGCCCGCTTCGATCACGTCCACTTTCATCCGCTCGAGCTGCTTCGCGATACGGATTTTTTCTTCTTTCGTCATCGACGCGCCGGGCGATTGCTCGCCGTCACGCAACGTGGTGTCGAATATGATCAGTTTGTCGGCCATGTCGGGTCTCCTGAGGAGTCGTTCAATTGTGGGGATCGGGTATTGGAATTCGGGCGTTTTGCGCCACCGTTGGCGACGCTATAAACCGCAGACGAGGCAGACGGGGGGCGGAAAACGATAAGCGATCAACGCGCTAGATGCGCCAGCACTAGCGCACCCGCGGCGCACCAGCTTGTTGAGGCTCGTGCTGCAGCTCAAATGGGAACCTGAACGCATTTATCCAACGACTATAGCGGCATTCCCGTCGCCGTGCAATTGGCGTCGGACCTGCCTGTCGCGCACCGCGGGACGGGCGCGGCAACGAAAAACGGCAGCCTGCGAAGGCTGCCGTTTTCTCATGTCACGTTCGTGCAACGAAGGTGCGCCGTTACCTGTCGCCCGCTATGGACCGAGCCGGATTCGCCCTGCCCCGCATCGCCTGGTAGCCCCAGAACACATAGCCCGACAGGCCGTACAGCACGAACAGGCCGAACAGCATCAGCGGCGGATCGGACGACACCAGCACGAACGCCACCACCACCAGCAGAATCACGCCGAACGGCACGCGGTGCCGCACGTCGAGCGCCTTGCCGCTGTAGAACGGTGCGTTCGACACCATCGTCACACCGGCGTAGATGGTCAGCACAAAGGCGACCCACGGCAGCCACACCAGCTTGAGCGGCACGCGGTTATCGGTGGCGAGCCACACGAAACCGGCGATCAGCGCCGCGGCCGCCGGGCTCGGCATACCCTGGAAGAAGCGCTTGTCGACCACGCCGATGTTCGTGTTGAAGCGCGCGAGACGCAACGCCGCACCCGAACAGTAGACGAACGCCGCGAGCCAGCCCCAGCGGCCGAGATCCTTCAGAATCCACTCGTACATCACGAGCGCCGGCGCCACGCCGAACGAGACCATGTCCGAGAGACTGTCGAACTGTTCGCCGAACGCGCTTTGCGTATGGGTCATACGGGCGACGCGGCCGTCCATGCCGTCCAGCACCATCGCCACGAAGATCGCGATTGCCGCGATTTCGAAGCGCACGTTCATCGCCTGCACCACGGCGAAGAAGCCGCAAAAGAGCGCGGCGGTGGTGAATGCGTTCGGCAGCAGGTAAATGCCGCGTTTCCTCAGGAACTGCTGACGCTGAGCGCGCCGGCTGTCGACTGCTCCCGTCTCCGCCACGATCGGCTTGTTACGGCGGAACGGACGCGGGAGCTGCCCGCTGTTGCGGGGTCGACGCGGTTTGAATGCGGCCATTCGGAAAACCTCCTTGGTGCCGCTTTATAGTTCAGCGAGGATCGTGGACGACGCGGAAACCTTCTCACCGATCGACACACGCGGACGGCTGCCAACTGGCAGGTACACGTCGACACGCGAGCCAAAACGGATAAATCCATAACGCTGGCCACGCGTGAGCGGCTCACCTGAACGTACGTAGCAAAGAATGCGCCGCGCAATCAGACCGGCGATCTGCACCGACGTCACCGTCTGGCCGCCGGCCATTTCGATCACCACTGCATTGCGCTCGTTTTCGAGCGAAGCCTTATCCACAGCGGCATTCAGATACGCGCCCGGGAAATATTCGACCTTGGAGATCGCACCGTCCACCGGTGAGCGCTGCGAATGGACATTGAAAACGTTCATGAACACGCTGATCTTCAGCGCTTCACGGTTGGCATACGGATCATGCGCTGTCTCGACTGCGACGATACGGCCGTCGGCCGGGCACAGTACGGCGTTCGCCTGAGTCGGAATCGGGCGTGCCGGATCGCGGAAAAACTGCACGACGAAGATCAGGATCAGCCAGAACAGCCATGCAAAGCCGAATCCCGCGAAGGCATGAACCAGTAATGCAACGACGGCCGCGATGGCGATGAACGGCCAGCCTTCTCGCGCGATGATCGGATGAGGGTAATTCATGGATGGCTTCTGTATTTTTGGAGGGTAGCCCCCCTTCCTCGCGGAAGAAGGGCCCCCTAAGAACCGTACGTGCGAGTTTCCCCGCATACGGCTCAAATCTACAAACAAAGCCCGGTCTTAGGACCGGGCCGGCTTAGTTACCGCAATTTTACCTGCGTGCACCTGCTGATGGCAGTGCGGGTGAAGCAGAACCCTGTTCGAGAGAGCGTCCGTGCCACCATTCATCCGATACTCTAGATGATGGTCATGCCAGCCGGTCTCCTTTGTCAGGGCACAGCCACAATGCGAGCAAAGCCCGTCTTGCGACATATACAGCGAAACCCATTGCTTCCGATAACGCATTGAGTGTTCCATGCGCGCCTGTCGCAACTGTTCGCCGTACTGCTCCCACTCAGGATCAAAGGGATTGAATGCTCCTTTGACCTTTCTGTGTCGCTTAATTTCCGTACCGCTGATCTGGTACAGGCTAAGCGACCCCTTACCACCGTCGTCACGAGCTACAGGAACAGCGAACACCCAGTGTCGATTGCCCTCCGAGTGAAAGTATTTCTTCTTCACCCATTCGGCGCTCTTGTTCAGGTGCCGCCTCTTCGACCACCGCCAAAGCCTTCGGAAAATCAAAGACTCCATGCGGCTGTATGCCTCTTTGGCGACCACAGGACTGTGATACTGCGCCCAGCCCCGTAGCATCGGGTTCAGCAGTCGAATCAGATTCTCCTGCTTTGCCGTCTTATGACCGCTGATCGTATCCGCCACCTTGCGATAGAACGTTTTCACGTTCTTCTTGCTCGGCTTGATGAGTAGCGTCCCCGAGTACTTACGGAAATTCCACCCCAGGAAATCGAAGCCTTGGTCAATGTGTGTGATCCGCGTTTTCTCCTCGGACAGTTGCAGACCTCGAACGGCAAGGAATGTTTCCACCCAAGGTCGAACTTCCTGCTCCAGCAACTCTTGCGAGTCACCGGTGATCACGAAGTCGTCCGCGTACCGCACCACATTGACTTTAAGCTTGTTGGCTTTTGCGATCCCAAACTTCGCACTAAGGTGCGCTAGCAGTTCTCGCTCCAGCCCGTTCAGCGTCACATTCGCCAGCGTCGGAGAAATGATCCCTCCTTGCGGCGTACCGGCCTCTGTCGCCTGAAGCTGCCCCTTGTAAATCAGGCCAGCTTTCAGCCATTTCCGGAGGATTTCCTTGTCCATCAGGACATGGGTCTCCAACCAGTTATGGCTAATATGGTCGAAGCATCCCTTGATATCCGCCTCCAGCACCCAACGGGCTGAGCCCTTCTGGGACATGGCGACGAATATCTGTGACATGGCGTCAGCCGTCGAGCGGTTTAACCTGAACCCATAAGAGTTCGGGTCGCTCGTCGATTCCGACACCGGCTCCAAGGCCAGCAGATACAAGGCTTGCATCGCCCTGTCCCGCATGGTCGGAATGCCCAGAGGGCGCTCCTTTCCATTGGCCTTGGGGATAAAGACTCTCCGTAAAGGCAGAGGCTTATATCCACGCCGCTTCAACCTGCCGACAGCAAGCCATCGGCTCTCAGGCGAGTCCCAAAGTTCGCGATCGACTCCAGCCGTTCGCGCACCCTGATTCTGCGTAACACGTCGTACCGCATACAGCTTTGCGGACAACGTGCGGGTCAACATCCGTTGCAGGGCTCTCCCCCTGCGCCAGTTGCCTTCCCGCGTCGCCTTCGCAATTCGAATCTGCATCCCTCTCACGTTCCGTTCAACCCGCCGCCAATCTACGGCGTACCAGTTGTCCGGCGCGTGGGAAAGCGCAGATCCGTCCTTTCGGACAGATACTCTCATGCTGCTCTCCTACTCGAAGAAGTGAATCCCGAGCGAAGAACAGATCGCCCCTTGCGGGAGCGATCTGCTCCCGCAAGGGGGTTAAAAACATATGCTGACGGTCCAGAAGCCCGACAGCAATCATCTTCCAGCTAAGGGTTAGTCAGCCATCTTGCGACGGTAGACCAGACGGAAGTCTGCCCGCTTTCGCGTGGGGTAATGTTCCAACCCCTATCCGACCCATTACAGACCGGCTTTCGCTTTCTCCGTCATCCCATACCTGCACAATCAACAGCGTCCCTCACGGTTCGCCTGCCAGTCAAACTACGACCGGCAACCATACAGGCTTACCACGTTCCCGGCGTGTCACACGACTGACTTAGGTTCTGCCTATTCCCCGGCGGTCCGATGACGACGTAACCCGAATTTACAGCGGGTTATCCGACCGCACACCTGTTTGGTTGATGCCTGTCAGCAGCTTTGGCACCGTCCTACTTACGAGGTTTATCAGCAGTTCACTTGCATTAACCATATCAGCCAGCCTAGCCCCTCAACCCCGTTGCTGCTGGGAGTCTCCGGATGGTCATCTCGCAACCACCATCCGCCCGAACTTCCGGGGGGTACATTGTTAGAAGAGCTTCACACCCCACCGTTGCCAGTGACGCATGTCTTCCTAGGCTACTGCTGGTCGTACAGCAGGTTCACTACCCTCGCCAATGCAGCCAGCGAGGCCGAACAATGACACACCGAGCTTTTCGCTCGTATCGTTTAGCGACTCCGTTGCCCTGAGGCGCAGGAATTGCAAACATCACCCCGCCCTGTCGGCGGAGATGAAGCCGCTGACAGGGCGGGACCTGACGGTAATCAGGTCAATGCAATACGGTTGACGGCGGAATGCACCGTGTCCCGTGTTCACTACTAAGGTGTGCCCCTAAGGACACACCTACTGCTTAAAGTGCGGCTCACAAGGGAGCCGCCTGCGGAGGGCATGGTGAGTCCAGTCGAGACCTTCCTCAATAACCCTCTAGTCGATGCCCCGTAACGTGGGGCTGACGGACACGAGCGTGCGTGTCGCACGTAAAACCGTAGGATAGCAAAAGCCGCCCAGGGTTCAGCACCCTTGGACGGCTTTTTGCATTACCGGCTGCTGCGACGAGGCGCCGCGCCGGTCAGATGCGATAAAACTGGCTTCTTAGTTCTTCGACTGGTCGACCAGCTTGTTCGCGGCGATCCACGGCATCATCGAACGCAGCTTGGCACCAACCGTTTCGATCTGGTGCTCGGCCGTCAGACGGCGGCGCGATTGCAGCGTCGGTGCGCCGGCCTTGTTTTCGATGATGAAGCTCTTTGCGTACTCGCCGGTCTGAATGTCCGTCAGCACTGCCTTCATCGCCTTCTTCGTTTCAGCGGTCACGATACGCGGACCCGTCACGTACTCGCCGTATTCGGCGTTGTTCGAGATCGAGTAGTTCATGTTCGCGATGCCGCCTTCGTAGATCAGGTCGACGATCAGCTTCAGTTCGTGCAGGCACTCGAAGTACGCCATTTCCGGCGCGTAGCCCGCTTCCACCAACGTTTCGAAGCCGGCCTTGATCAGGTCGACCGTACCGCCGCACAGCACGGCTTGTTCGCCGAACAGGTCGGTTTCCGTTTCTTCACGGAAGTTCGTTTCGATGATACCGGCACGGCCGCCGCCGTTCGCTGCTGCGTACGACAGGGCGATGTCACGCGCTGCGCCCGACTTGTCTTGCGCAACGGCGATCAGGTGGGGCACGCCGCCACCTTGCGAGTACGTACCGCGAACCGTGTGGCCCGGCGCCTTCGGCGCGATCATGATCACGTCGAGGTCCGCGCGCGGGATCACTTGACCGTAGTGCACGTTGAAACCGTGTGCGAAGGCGAGCGCTGCGCCTTGCTTGATATTGGCGTGCACTTCCTTTGCGTAGACTTCGGCGATCTGCTCGTCCGGCAGCAGCATCATGACGACGTCCGCGCCCTTGACGGCTTCCGCCACTTCCTTGACTTGCAGGCCGGCGTTCTCAGCCTTGCTCCACGATGCGCCGCCCTTGCGCAGACCGACCGTGACCTTCACGCCGCTTTCGCTCAGGTTCAGTGCGTGAGCATGGCCTTGCGAGCCATAGCCGATGATGGTGACTTGCTTGCCCTTGATGAGGGAGAGGTCGGCGTCCTTGTCGTAGAAAACTTTCATGTCGGTTCCTTGGCTAAATTCGGTGAAATCAATGAAATACAAATACTGCGAATGGTGTGTTTTGTGTTGCTGGCCGGACAGGTGCAGATTCAGACACTAGCACTGCCCGGCTTCGATCGAGACGGTTGATAACGCAACTTCGAACGCAACTTCGAACCGTAACCCGGCGCGCGCGTCAAACCTTCAGAATGCGCTCGCCGCGGCCGATACCCGAACTGCCCGTACGGACGGTTTCGAGAATCGCAGTCGCGTCGATCCCTTCGATGAAGGCATCGAGCTTGTCGCTCGCGCCCGTCAGTTCGATCGTGTAGGTCTTTTCTGTGACGTCGATGATCCGGCCGCGGAAAATATCCGACATCCGTTTCATCTCCTCACGTTCCTTGCCGACCGCCCTCACCTTGATCAACATCAGCTCACGCTCGATGTGGGCGCCCTCGGTAAGGTCGACCACTTTCACCACCTCGATCAGGCGGTTCAGATGCTTCGTGATCTGTTCGATCACGTCGTCCGAGCCAATGGAGACGATGGTCATGCGCGACAGCGAACGGTCTTCGGTCGGAGCCACCGTCAAGGTTTCAATGTTGTAGCCGCGTGCCGAGAACAGCCCCACCACGCGTGATAACGCGCCCGGTTCGTTTTCCAGCAGGACAGAAATAATGTGTCTCATGTTTCGCTTCTTCCAGATGTTTTGTCGATGTATGCGAGCGGTTTCGCGCCGCTTCGTCCGCCTTCGCCCTTTGTGGAGGCGCGCATGACGAAGCCAACGCTAAAAACCGTCGTTATAGATCTTCCGAACCCATGAGCATCTCAGTGATGCCCTTGCCGGCCTGGACCATCGGCCAGACGTTTTCGGTCGGATCGGTCTGGAAATCGAGAAACACCGTGCGATCCTTCAGGCGCAGCGCTTCCTTCAGCGCCGGCTCGACATCGGCCGTGCGCTCGATACGCATGCCGACGTGGCCGTACGCTTCGGCGAGCTTCACGAAATCCGGCAGCGCATCCATGTACGAATGCGAATAGCGCTTGCTGTATTCGATCTGCTGCCACTGGCGCACCATGCCCAGATAGCGGTTGTTCAGCGAAATGATCTTGATGGGCGTCTCGTACTGCTTGCAGGTCGAGAGTTCCTGGATACACATCTGGATCGAGCCTTCGCCCGTGATACAGAGCACGTCGTCGTCCGGGTGCGCCATCTTCACGCCCATCGCCGCCGGCAGGCCGAAGCCCATCGTGCCGAGGCCACCGGAATTGATCCAGCGGCGCGGCTTGTTGAAGCGATAGAACTGCGCCGCCCACATCTGGTGCTGGCCGACGTCGGAACACACGAAGGCATTGCCGTCGGTCAGTTCCCACGCCTTTTCCACCACGTACTGCGGCTTGATGATGTCGCTCTTGCGATCGAACTTCAGGCAATCTTTGGCGCGCCAGGCTTCGATGTCCTTCCACCAGTCGACGAGCGCCGCGGTATCCGGGCCATGCTCGGCCGTTTGCAACTGCTCGATCAGCTCCTTCAGCACTTCCTTCACATCGCCCACGATCGGAATGTCGACCTTGACGCGCTTGGAGATGGAAGAAGGATCGATGTCGATATGGATGATCTTGCGCGGGCGCGATGCGAAGTGCGCCGGATCGCCGATCACACGGTCGTCGAAGCGCGCGCCGATCGCGATCAGCACGTCGCAGTGCTGCATCGCCATGTTGGCTTCGTACGTGCCGTGCATGCCGAGCATGCCGAGGAATTTCTTGTCGCTCGCGCGGTAGCCGCCCAGACCCATCAACGTATTGGTTACGGGATAGCCGAGCAGATCGGCGAACTGGTTCAGCTCACGCGATGCATCCGCGAGGATGATGCCGCCGCCGGTGTAGATATACGGACGCCTGGCCGACAGCAACAAGGCCACTGCCTTGCGAATCTGGCCGGAGTGCCCTTTCGTGACCGGGTTGTACGAGCGTAGCGAAACGGTCTTGAGCGGTTCGTACTGGCACGGCATCTTCGACACGTCTTTCGGAATGTCGATCAGCACCGGGCCGGGACGGCCGGTACGGGCGATATAGAAAGCTTTCTTGACGGTAGCGGCGAGGTCGCGCACGTCCTTCACGAGGAAGTTGTGCTTCACGCAGGGACGCGTGATGCCGACCGTATCGCACTCCTGGAACGCATCCTGACCGATCGCAGCAGTCGGCACCTGGCCGCTGATGATCACCATCGGGATCGAATCCATGTAGGCCGTGGCGATGCCGGTCACTGCATTGGTGACGCCGGGGCCGGAGGTCACGAGGCACACACCCACTTTGCCGGTGGAACGCGCATAGGCGTCGGCGGCGTGGACTGCGGCTTGTTCGTGGCGCACGAGGATGTGCTGGAACTTGTCCTGCTTGTACAGCTCGTCGTAAATGTAGAGTACCGAGCCGCCGGGATAGCCCCACACAAACTCGACGTCTTCGTCGGCCAAAGCGCGCATGAGCACGGTGGCGCCGATAGAGTCAGCTTCAGGATGGGGGGTCGTATCCGACGTGGAGAATTCCGCGCTGGGCATATTCATTTATTCACCTTTCGAATTTTCGGCAAAAAATTGATCGGGTGCTCTCTGCCGGGCTTGTGGCTCGGGTTCAAGCGGCGCGTCCAGTTGACAGGTGAGCTTCTTGGGCCACACCTCAATTGAGACAAGTCACTTATGTTGCGAACCAGCGAAGATATCTGCAGATGTTCGCGCGGTCAAGCAAATATTGCCCTAGCGGCCTGCCCCTGAATCTTAATAATGGTCAAAAACGACCGAAAAGCCCGCTATTGAGGTACAAGGTAGGACGGGTTTCGCCCCAGCGGGGCGAAAGTTTGTTAGCATCCGCGAGTTTTACGACATTTTTCGACCGATTACGCGCACGCACGCTGCGCCGACCCCCAAACGGATGGCATCAGACAAGGAACTCGCCGATTTTCTGGCGGGCGTCGAAAGGCGCGCATTCAAGCAGACGGTCTACGCCGTGCGGGACGACGACGCCTCGCTCGATATCGTGCAGGACGCGATGATCAAGCTCGCCGAAAAATACGGCGACCGTCCGGCCGCCGAACTTCCGCTCCTGTTTCAGCGTATTCTCCAGAATGCGATGCACGACTATTTCCGTCGTGCCAAAGTGCGCAATACTTGGGTTAGTCTGTTCTCCTCGCTCGGCAACGCCGACGACGACGAATTCGACCCACTCGAAACATTCGAGGCGCAGCAAGGTTCAGCGGGCTCAGAAAGCAACGAACAGAAACTCGAACGCGAACAGGTCTTACAGTTAATCGACGACGAGATCCAAAAGTTACCGGCACGTCAACGGGAGGCGTTTCTCATGCGTTATTGGGAAGATATGGATGTCGCCGAGACTGCCGCCGCGATGGGCTGCTCCGAAGGCAGTGTGAAAACACACTGCTCGCGGGCCACTCACACGCTGGCGCAAGCGCTCAAGGCTAAAGGAATCACGCTATGAGCTCCCTAGAAACCAAAGAACTCGAGTTCGCCCGCCAGGTGCGCCGCGCGCTCGACGAAACCGCCGCCAGTATCCCGTCCGACACCGTCGACCGGCTCGCCGTGGCGCGCCGTGCCGCGCTCGCTCGCAAGAAGCCCGAGACCGTGAGCGCGCCGGTGTTCGTACCCGCCTTCGCCGGCGCCGGCATGCCCTCAGGTATGCCGCAGGTCGAGATGCCGCAGCGCCGCCGCTCGCCGCTGCGCCGCTTTGCGCTCGCCTGGCCGCTCGTCGCGCTGGTCGTCAGCCTGGTGGGCATCGCCTACTGGGAAGACCAGCAACGCACCGCCGAACTCGCCGATATCGATGCAGCCATGCTTAGCGACGACTTGCCGCTCAATGCCTATCTCGATCACGGTTTCAACGCGTACCTATCACGCGCCCACTGAGCGGGAGATTCTTCGGGTGAGTTACAAGCGCGGCTTGGCCGTTGTTTTCGGATGCGCGATCGCGGCCTTGGTGTCGTTTGCCGCGACGTATCCGCGCTTTTATCCGAGCCCGTCGACCGCCAATGCGCCTGCCGCAGGCGGCAACGCAACCGCCAAGACACCCGCGCCTACGCTCGCCGTCGAACTGCCCGGCCTGTCCGGCAACAATAGCCCGATGGCGTGGTCGCGCCTGAACTCGGCCGAACACCTTGCGCTCGCGCCGTTCGCCGGCGTCTGGGATTCCTTCAGTGACGAACGCAAGCGAAAATGGATCAAGATCGCGGCGCGTTATCCGAAGTTATCGCCTGATGCACAAAAACGCCTGCATGACCGAATGACTGAATGGGTGCGCATGACACCCGATCAGCGGCGCGTTGCACGCGAGAACTACCAGGTGTCGAAGGAGTTGCCGCGCGAAACCCGCCAGAACGCATGGAAGACTTATCAGCAACTGCCGGAAGAGCAGAAGGAGCGACTCGCCGCGAGCGAGCGTAAGCGGCGACCGAGCGTCGTAAGCGCGCCGCCGTCCGGCAAGTCCGAGATCAAGGGCCTGGACCGTCTGGTCAATGCCCGCGAGCATGGCGCGAGCGGCGCCGCAGCGGCGAGTGCCGCGGCTGCCGCTGCATTGCCGAGCCCGGCCGTTACGCCGGCGATTCCGGCTGCGGGCAGCTTCGTGCCCGCCACGCCGGTGCCGGTTTCACCGGCCGAGGCGCCATCGATTTTCAACGGCTCCTGATCCGCGGCCCACTGTGTCCCAGCCGCTCGCCACCTCGACACTGCCCGCCGAATCATCCGGCACCGCACCCACCGTTCGCCGGCGCCTTGCCGCGCTGCTCTACGAAGCCGTGATCCTGTTCGGCGTCGTGTTCATCGCCGGCTATCTGTTCAGCACGTTGACTCAGCAGCGCAACGGTCTCACCCATCACAACCTGCTCGCAGTGTGGATCGGCCTCGTGGTTGGTCTGTATTTCGTCTGGTTCTGGACCCATAGCGGCCAGACGCTGCCGATGAAAACCTGGCGCCTGCGCGTCGTCGCCGCTAACGGCGCGCCGCTGTCCACGGGCCGGGCGATCGTTCGTTACGTACTGGCGTGGCTGTGGTTTTTGCCGCCGCTCGCGCTGCATCCGTTGCTGGGCCTCGCCGTGCCGCAGACGCTGGTGATCGCCGCGATCTGGTTCGTACTGTGGGCCGCCATCGGCCGCTTCGATTCGCAGCGTCAATTCCTGCACGACCGCCTCGCCGGCACCCGCGTCATTAGCGTCGCACACTGAGCAAACTGGCCGCCTCGCACTTCACGCCGCCGCACCCGCGGTTCGCGTTCGCTTGACTGCGGTTGCCGCTCGCCGCAGCCCTGGTCCGCACCGTCTTCTCCCGACACAGTAATAAGAACTTCTCGTGACTGTCACGGCACGGTCACGCGCGACTGGCGCAATACGGGCACCGCAACTCGACGCGTGAGCCATGGACCCCAAAACGTCCGCGACTTCCCTGTTCCGCCAGACCGGCCCGAGCGTCGACCCTGTCGCGTTCCGCCCGGAACCCAACCCTAGCCACGGCTTGCCGTTGCCTGTGCCGTCGCTGCCGCTCGACGCGCACGCCAGCCATCACGACGACGACCACGCCGAACCACACCGCTATCGCACCATCTGGCTGTCCGACATCCACCTCGGCTCAAGCGGTTGTCAGGCGCCGTATCTCCTCGACTTCCTGCGTCACAACGAGTCGGAATACCTGTACCTCGTGGGCGACATCATCGACGGCTGGCAGTTGAAAAAAGGCTGGTACTGGCCGCAGGCGCACAACGACGTCGTGCAGAAGGTGCTGCGCAAAGCACGCAAAGGCACCCAGGTCATCTACGTGCCGGGCAATCATGACGAAGCCGCGCGACAGTTCTGCGACCTCGCGTTCGGCGACATCCACGTGCGCGGCGAAGCCTTCCACACGACGCTCGCCGGCAAGCGCCTGTGGATCGTGCACGGCGATCTGTTCGACGGCGTGATCCAGCACGCGAAGTGGCTCGCCTATCTCGGCGACACGCTCTACACGATGATCCTGATCCTGAACCGCTGGTTCAACCGGATCCGCAGCCGGCTCGGCTTTCCGTACTGGTCGCTGTCGCAATACCTGAAGCATCAGGTGAAGAACGCAGTGAATTTCATTTCGTCCTTCGAGCGCGTGATGACCGACGAAGCACGCCGCCGCGGTTGCGACGGCGTGGTCTGCGGGCACATCCACAAAGCCGAAATCCGCGACATCGACGGCGTGCTGTATTGCAACGACGGCGATTGGGTCGAAAGCCTGTCGGCACTCGTCGAGACGTATGAAGGCGAACTCAAGGTGATCTACTGGACCGTGATGCGCGCACCGGAAGTCGGCGTGCAAAAGGCCCGGGCGACCGCGTAGTCCCTCTCCACTTCTATTGGGCCGAAACCGATGAAGATCATGATCGTCACCGATGCATGGGAACCGCAGGTCAATGGCGTCGTGCGCACGCTGAAGAACACCACGCGCGAACTCACCACACTCGGCCACCAGGTCGATCTGCTGACGCCGCTCGAATTCAAGACGATTCCGTGCCCGACCTATCCGGAGATTCGCCTGTCGCTGCTGCCGCGTCGCAAGCTCCATCAACGCATTGACGAATTCGCGCCCGACGCGCTGCACATCGCCACCGAAGGCCCACTCGGCATGGCCGCACGCTCCTATGCGATCAAGCACAAGCTGCCGTTCACGACCGCTTATCACACGCGCTTTCCCGAATACGTGCAGGCGCGTTTCGGCATTCCGATCGCGGCCACCTACAAGTTTCTGCACTGGTTCCACAAGCCGTCTCTGGCGGTGATGGCGCCCACGCCCGTGGTCAAGGCTGACCTCGAAAAATTCGGCTTCACCAACGTGGTGTTGTGGACTCGCGGCGTCGACCTCGACATCTTTCACCAGATGGACTCGAAGGTTCTCAACACCGCGCGGCCGATCTTTCTGTACGTGGGACGTGTAGCCGTCGAGAAGAACGTCGAGGCGTTTCTCAAGCTCGATCTGCCCGGCTCGAAGTGGGTGGCCGGCGAAGGCCCGGCGCTCGCCGAACTGAAATCGCGCTATCCGCAAGCGAATTACCTGGGCGTGCTGACGCAAGCCGAACTGGCCAAGGTCTACGCGGCCGCCGACGTATTCGTGTTCCCGAGCCGCACCGATACCTTCGGACTCGTGCTGCTCGAAGCGCTGGCCTGCGGCACGCCGGTCGCGGCGTATCCGGTGACCGGCCCGATCGACGTGCTCGGCGACGGCGGCGCGGGCGCCATGCATGAAGACTTGCGCGAGGCTTGCCTCGAAGCGCTGAAGATCGAGCGCAGCCATGCGCGCGCGTGGGCCGAACGCTTCTCGTGGGCAGCCGCGTCCGAGCAGTTCGCGGCGCACCTGAAGCCGCTGCCGCGCACATCGTATAGCGAGGAAAGCGCCGCCGCGTGAAGCGACGCGCCGAGCCGTTTATGCGAACCCGAAACTCCACCGCCGCACGCGCGTCGAAAGGCGCGCTGCGCGCTGTCGACACCGAAGCCGCCGGCATCGAACCGTTCGACGATGTGAGCGAGCACGGCATGCCGAATCATGTCGATCACGCGAATGGTTTTCACGGCATGAACGGTGCAAGCCTTGGGGGTCTCTCGAACCCCGAGAGCGAGCCGCACAACGAACCGCTCAGCCCCGACGATCCATTCGCGCCGCTCCCCTTCAATCCATACAAGGGCAATCGCGGCGTGACCCGCGCGTGGCACGCGATGAAAAATTCGCTGGCCGGGTTTCGCGTGGCGATCCGCGAGGAAAGCGCGTTTCGCCAGGAGCTCACGCTCGCCGCGATTCTGATTCCGTGCGGCGTGCTGGTGCCCGTCGATCCCGTGTCGCGCGTGTTGCTGCTCGGCTCGGTACTGCTGGTGCTGATCGTCGAATTGCTGAATTCGAGCGTCGAGGCGGCCATCGACCGGATTTCGCTTGAGCGCCACGAGTTGTCGCGCCGTGCCAAAGACCTCGGCAGCGCTGCGGTCATGGTCGCGCTCGGCATGTGCGTGATGACGTGGGGACTGATCGTCGGGCCGCTCGTCGTGCATTGGGTCAAAGCGTGGTTCTGAGCGCGCTATGGAATTCACCCCGAAGCACCGCCTGACGCCCTTTCCCGGCGTCCCAAAGAATGAAAACCCTGAGTATCCGTTTGGTATAAGAACGGTCGGTTTATAATCGTCCGACAGTCTCACGGGAAACCGCTGAGGCGCTCAATCAAAATACCAACCGCGTCCGGGTGGATCACGCTAGAGCGGCAAGCCGCCACGCGCCCAGCCCGGCGTAACCAGGGCCGGACGACATGGAAGCCAAACCTCCCCGCCGCACCCGCGAACGGATACTCGAACTATCGTTGAAGCTGTTCAACGAGATCGGCGAGCCGAACGTCACGACGACGACGATCGCCGAAGAAATGGAAATCAGTCCAGGCAACCTGTACTACCACTTCCGCAACAAAGACGACATCATCAACAGCATCTTCAGCCAGTTCGAGCAGGAGATCGAAAAGCGTCTGCGCTTTCCCGACGACCACCGCGCGACGATCGACGAGATGTGGTCGTACCTGCAGTACATGGTCGATTTCACCTGGCGCTATCGTTTCCTGTATCGCGACCTGAACGATCTGCTGGCGCGCAACCGCACGCTCGAGACGCACTTCAAGCAGATCATCAGCCACAAGGTGCGCTTTGCAAGCCAGTTCTGCGAGCAACTCGTGGCCGACGGCGAAATGGTCGCCACGCCCGAAGAACTGCACGTGATCGCCACCAACGTCGGCGTAATCGGCACGTACTGGCTGTCGTATCAGTTCGTGATGAATCCGCGCAAGTACAACGAGCAGGAAACGATTCGCGCGGAACTGCATCAGGTGAGCGTGCAGATCGTCTCGCTCATGGCGCCTTATCTGCGCGGCCGCTCGCGGCAGATTTTCGACGACCTCGTCTCGGGCAAGCTGCCCAAGCGCGAGTTCTATGACTACCTGCCGCCGAAAGAAGGCGCCGCGCCCCGCAACGAACCGAAGGACGCTTGAGTATGAAGTCGGTGTGTGTGTATTGCGGCTCCTCCGACGGAGCCAGACC
The DNA here is from genome assembly GCF_030464835.1 of Paraburkholderia sp. WS6. NCBI lineage: Bacteria > Pseudomonadati > Pseudomonadota > Betaproteobacteria > Burkholderiales > Burkholderiaceae > Paraburkholderia > Paraburkholderia sp. WS6. The sequence continues at coordinate 240,970 of NZ_JALQCK010000006.1, read as the reverse complement.
GTTGTACGCCGAAGCCGCGCGCGCTTTCGGCCGCGCGCTGGTGCGGGCCGATCTCGCGCTGGTCTATGGCGGCGGCAAGGTCGGCCTGATGGGCGTAATCGCCGATACCGTGATGGCCGAAGGCGGCCGCGCGATCGGCGTGATTCCGGAGTTGCTGGTCAACAAGGAAGTCGGCCATAACGGGCTGACCGAGCTGCATGTGGTGCCTGACATGCATCATCGCAAGAAGATGATGGCCGACCTGTCCGACGCATTCGTCGCGATGCCTGGCGGCGCGGGCACGCTCGAAGAGCTGTTCGAGGTCTATACGTGGGCGCAGCTCGGCTATCACCAGAAGCCGGTGGCACTGCTGAATATCGACGGTTTCTACGATCCGCTGATCGCACTCCTCAAGCACACGGTAGACGAAGGTTTCATGCGGCAGACCTATTTCGACATCCTGCAAAGGGATGCCGATCCGGTCGCGCTGATCGACAAGCTGCAACGCTATAAACCGCCTGCCAGCGACAAATGGGCCGTCAAACGCGACGCCGTTTGATCACCAATTGATCGCCGCCAGGCGCGCTTCTTCAACTGTCTGAACGAACACCCGCCGCACGCTCCCGCGGCCCCCGCCCGAACGATGAGGTTGCAATGACGAAAGCCGTTCTGATCACCGGTGGCAGCCGCGGCATTGGCCGTGCGACCGCGCGTTTGCTGGGCGCGCGCGGCTGGTCGGTCGGCGTGAATTACGCACGGAACCTCGCGGCCGCGCAGGACACCGCTGCTGAAGTCGAACGCGCCGGCGGCCAGGCGTTGCCGATTGCCGGCGACGTCGCCAGTGAAGCCGACGTGATCGCGATGTTCGACGCGCTCCTGCAAAAGTTCGGCCGGCTCGATGCGCTCGTCAACAATGCCGGGATCGTTGCGCCTTCGAGCCAGCTCGCGGATATGGACCTCGCGCGCCTGAAACGCATGTTCGACGTCAATGTGCTCGGCGCGTATCTGTGCGCACGCGAAGCCGCGCGCCGGATGTCGACAACTCGTGGCGGCGCGGGTGGTGTGATCGTGAACATCTCGTCGGCGGCCTCGCGTTTGGGTTCGCCGAACGAATACGTCGACTATGCCGGCTCGAAAGGTGCCGTCGACACCATGACGATCGGTCTCGCCAAAGAACTCGGCCCGCAGGGCGTGCGGGTGAACGCGGTGCGCCCTGGCCTGATCGATACCGAAATCCACGCCAGCGGCGGCAAGCCCGAACGCGCCGCCCAGCTCGGCGCGACCACGCCGTTGGGCCGCCCCGGCAGCGCTGACGAAGTCGCCGAGTCGATCGTCTGGTTGCTGAGCGATGCCGCCTCGTACGTGACGGGCGCGCTGCTCGACGTCGCCGGCGGACGCTGAATACCGCTCTTCTGTTCCCGCGGCCGGCAGCTTCGCACGGCCGCCTTCTCCTTTCCCGACCCCGATTCCCGTCAATTTGACGAGGAATCGGCGCAATCTGTTCGGCTGACCGCGATATTCCGTGCTTTTTCTGTAATCGGCCGTAATAAACTCGGACTACAATCGCAGCGTTCGCATGCAACCGCATGCGAACGCATAGCCAAAGCATAAGTCCGCGGCCCACGTCGCCGCGTACGGCGATCAGAGATTCCAATGTACGAAAAGCCATCCGCGCCTTGGCGCGCGGGGAAGGTCGCGATTGCGACGCCAGCGCCGGCCGGCCCCGCCGACGGCGCACCGGACACGCATCCCGGCTCAGCACGCGTTGCCGAATCCGGCGCCGCCTGGCCATCCGACCATACTGCGGCGGCCGAAGCCGCAGTGCCCGCAAGGCCCGCCGCCCCTGCCGGCCCCACGGAGCCCATCGCTCCGGGTCCCGCTTCGCGCGGCGCCCGGCGCTTGCGCGCGCTCACGGCGGCCCGTCCGTTGATGTGGCTGGCCGCGCTTGCGATCCTGTGCGCGTGGCTCCTGCCTGGCACCTTGGGCCATGAGCCATGGAAGCAGGACGAGACCTACACGTTCGGGATCATCCAGCACATGCTCGACACCGGCGATCTGGTCGTGCCGACCAACGCCGGCCAGCCCTTCGTCGAAAAGCCGCCGATCTACGACTGGGTCGCCGCCGGCCTCGCGTGGATGTTCGGCCGCTACCTGCCTTTGCATGACGCCGCACGCCTCGCGAGCGCGCTCTTCGCCGGACTGACCGTCTACTACACGGCACGCGTCGCCCGCCGCGCGGTGGCCGCCTCGAGCTGGCTCGATATCCGTGTGATCGGCACGCTGGCCTTGTTCGCGAGCACGCTCGTCATCATCAAGCACGTGCACGACATGATGACCGACGTCGCGCTGATGGCCGGCGCCGCGATCGGCTTTTGCGGACTATTCGAACTCGTCCTCGTGCATCTGCGCGACGACGCGCGCCTGCTAAGGGGCGATGCACGCCGCCGGCGTCACGCGATTCTGAGCGGCGCGGCGATGTTCGGTGCGGGCGTGGGCGTGTCGTTGCTGGCCAAGGGCCTGTTCGTGCCGCTCGTGTTCGGCGCCACCACCGTCGCAGTGCTGGTGCTGTATCCCGCCTGCCGCACCCGCAGCTTTGCAGGAGCGCTCGGTATCGCCGCGCTGATCTGCGCGCCCTTCGCGCTGATCTGGCCGATCTGTTTCTATCTGCGCTCCGAAGCGCTCTTCAAGGTCTGGCTGTGGGACAACAACGTCGGCCGCTTCTTCGGCTTTTCGGTGGCGGAACTCGGCTCTGAAAACGAAAGCCGTCTGTTCGTGCTGCGCACCGTGCTGAGCGTCGGCTTTCCGGTCGTACCGCTTGCATTGGCCGCGCTCGCCGGCGGCGGATGGCGCCGCTGGCGCGATCCGCGTGTCGCTCTCCCGGTGATTTTCGCGGGCACCGGTTTCGCCGTACTGCAAAGCTCGGCAACGGTGCGCGAACTGTACATCCTGCCGTTCATCGCGCCGCTCGCCCTGGTGGCGATGCAAGGTATCGAAAAGCTGCCGCGGCGTCTGCACGCAGGCTGGGACATGGCAAGCCGCGTGCTGTTCGGCAGCACGGCCGCGCTCGCGTGGATCATCTGGTCGATCATGAGCGATCCGGCCAACACGCATGCGTCGCTGCACCGGCTCGGCCGCTGGTTGCCGCTCGACTGGGTGCTGCCGGTCAAGCCTGGGCTGATCGCGGCCGCGCTGCTGATGACACTCGGCTGGCTGTGGCTCCTGCCACTCTTCAAATACACCGGCAAATGGCGCGGTGTGCTGAGCTGGTGTGCGGGCGCGATTCTCGCGTGGGGATTGGTGAGCACGCTGCTGCTGCCGTGGCTCGACTACGCGAAGAGCTACCGCTCCGTGTTCGAAAACCTCGGCGCCAGGATGAATATCGAATGGAACGATGGGGATTGCATGGCCAGCAAGGGGCTCGGCGAATCCGAAGCGCCGATGTTGTACTACTACACCGGCATCGAGCATCAGCCGACCGCGAACACCGCGGCGACCGAGTGCACGTGGCTAATCGAACAGAGCCGCCGTGACAATGCGCGCGCTCCGGCAGGCGATTGGCGGCTGTTCTGGTCGGGTGCGCGCCCAGGCGACACCGACGAGCTGTTGCGGGTATTCGTGCGGACGCCGGCAACGCCCGCGCGCAGCGAGTAGCACGTGGCGTGCAGATTGCACCTGCCTGCGCCTGCACGTTGCCGTTACGCCTAGAACGACGAGCCGGGTTCTTTCAGGAAAGCCGTTTCTTCATCCGTCGACTGGCGCCCAAGCAGCGCATTGCGATGGGGAAAGCGTCCGAAACGCTCGATGATTCTGGCGTGCCTGACCGCGGAGGAATAGTAGGACGCACCGCCCGGTTCCGCCTTCAACTGTTTGAACAGGCGCAACGATTCGTGCTGGCTGGCAAGCGTTTCGTCGTGCTCGAACGGTAGATACGCGAACGCGCGGTGATGCGCGGTCGGCAACAAGAGATCGGCGCCGCTGGCAATTATCTGTTGCGCGATGCGCAACGCCTGATGATCGCCAGCGAAAGCGCGCGGCGTATTGCGGTGGCAATTGCGGGAAAACTGATCCAGCACGATGACGAGCGCCAACGCGCCGAGCGGAGTCTCTGTCCAGCTATCGAGTGACCCTGTGCGCGCAGCATCGATAAGTGCCCCGAAACGTTCCAGCAGCATCGCATCGAAGGCGGCGTCGCGGGAGAACCAGAGCTTGCGCGCCTCACCGAAGGTGGGCGTATTGGGAGCGCCGAACCAGCACTCCAGGACCGCGCGCGCCTCTGCTGCTTCCGGCTCCGCTACCCGCTCAACCATTGCGATTGCGCATCCAGTCCGCAGTCTCGAAGAACGACGCCAGCAAGCGCTCCCTCAACGGCTCGGAAAGCCCAACGTCTTCCATCGCCCACGCCATGCAGCGAAGCCATTGATCCCGCTCGCTGGACGCGATCGGAAACGGCATATGTCTGGCGCGCAGCCGGGGATGGCCGAACCGGCTGATGTAATGATCGGGGCCGCCCATCCATCCGCACAGGAACCAAAAGAACTTGTCGCGCGAGCCATCGAGTGACTCGGGATGCAAAGCGCGAATCCCGGCGAATTCCGCTTCGAGATCCATCAAGTCATAAAACCGGTCGACCAGTTCGCGCACGCGCGCTTCACCGCCCACCAGTTCGAAGGCCGTCGGCTGTGCCGCGGACACTTCGTCGTTAAGATCGCTCATACCCAATCACAAAAACAGGAAAGAAAAATTACGCATCTCGCAGCGATTGCAAGGCCGGCCGCGCCAGCACGTGCCGCAAGCTGAGCCAGCCACCCACGCCCGCGCAGGCGATGCCGGCTGCGATACCCGCCGGCAACAACCACGGATCGAACGCCAGATAAAACTCGAACACACGCGTCGCCAGTTGCCAGCCGATCACCTGCGCACCGAGCGCCGCCATCAACCCCGCCAGCGCGCCAACCGCCACGAACTCGGCGACCTGCACCGCACGCACCTGGCGATGCGAGGCCCCCAACGCGCGCAGCAGCGCGGATTCTCGCATACGCTCATCGCGGGTGCCGGCAAGCGCCGCATAGAGCACCAGCACGCCGGCCGCAAGCGTGAACGCGAACAGGAACTGCACCGCGCCGATCACCTGCTGCAGGACACGCTGCACCTGCGCCAGAATCGGACCGGTGTCGATTGCCGTGAGGTTCGGATAGGCGGCAATCAACCCGTCGATGGTCGATTGCTTGTCGGGCGGTAAATGGAAGCTCGTGATGAACGTCGCCGGAAAATCCTGCAAGGCCGCCGGTGGCATCAGCACGAAAAAGTTGACCTTGAACGAGCCCCAGTCGAGCTTGCGCACACTCGTCACCGGCGCATCGATTTGCAAGCCCGTCACGTCGAAGCGCAGGGTATCGCCGGGCTTCACGTTGATCAGCTTCGCGAGCCCCTGCTCGATCGATATCTGCGGTGTCTTCGTGTCGCCATACCACGTGCCGGCTGAGAGGCGGTTGTCGTCGGGCAGCTCGGTCGTGTACGACAGATTGAATTCGCGGTCGACGAGACGCTTTGCGTCGTCGCCCTTGAATGAATCCGGATTGACAGGCTTGCCGTTGATCGCAAGCAGCCGGCCGCGCACCATCGGCGCGAGCACCGTGCCGGGCACGCCGTGCGTGCCCAGATATTGCGTGACGGCTTCGCGCTGGTCGGGCTGGATGTCGATGACGAATTCGTTCGGCGCATCAGGCGGCGTCGATTTGCGCCAGCCGGCCACAAGGTCGTTGTGCGTCATCGCGATCAGCAACAGGCACATCAGACCGATGCCGAGCGCGGTGATCTGCAACGCGCTGGCGCCGCTGCGCCGCTCCAGCGATGCCAGCGCGTAACGCCAGCCGATTCCCGCATTTACACGCTCGCTGCGCACGACACGCGACGCACCCCACAACGCCAGCCGCGCGATGCACGCGAACACCAGCAATCCGCCGGCGAAGCCGCCCGCGACGATGCCACCAAGCTTCAACTCGCCCGCCGCGACGATCAGGAGCGCGGCGAACAGCACAATGCCAAGCGCGTAAGCGGCCCAGGCAGTGCGCCCCGCTTCGCCCCATTCGCGGCGCAGCACGCGCACCGGCGGCACGCGCGTCAACGGCAACAGCGGCGGCAACGCGAACCCGAGCAACAACACGAGACCGGCTGCGATACCTTCGAGCGCGGGCCATACGGTTGGATACGGCAGCACGACGTCGATCAGACTGCCGAGCCACGTCAGCAACGCCATATGCCCCAGGTAACCGAGCGCCACGCCGAGCGCGCCACCGATCAAACCCAGCCCCACGAATTCAAGCGTGAACAGCGCGCGCAGCGTGGCCTGGCTGACACCCAGACAGCGCATTGCCGCGCAGCCGTCCAGATGCCGGCGCATATAGCGGTGCGCGGCCATGGCAATCGCCACCGCCGCGAGCAACGCGGTGAGCAGCGAGACCAGCGTGAGGAAGTGGCTCGCGCGGTCGAGCGTCTGACGCACTTGCGGCTGGCCGTCCTGCAACGACTCAAGCGCAACGCCGCGCATCTTGCCGCCGTCCACCTTGTCGTGTGCGAATTGCGCGAAGCGCGCCACCGACGCATCCGAACCCGCCACCAGCAAGCGGTAAGTCACGCGGCTGCCGAAGGTGATGAGGCCGGTCGACTGGACATCGTCGGCACGCAGCATCAAACGCGGCGAAAAATTGACGAACGAGAAGCCACGATCGAGTTCGCGGGTAATCATCGCGCCGATCGTGAAGCTGCGGGACCCGACCTTCACCGCATCGCCGACATGCAGCTTCAGCGCGTCGAGCAATGCCTGATCGACCCATACCGTGCCAGGTGCCGGAATCGATTGGGTGGGATGGTCCGCCGCGCCCGGCGCTGGAGCAATCCGCAACGCGCCGCGCAACGGATAACCGGGCGACACCGCCTTGATAGCGGCCAGCCGCGAGACCGGCTGCGCGCCGGTCGAGTTGATCATGCTGGGAAAGATCGCTGTGCTCGCGGTGTTCAGACCGAGCGCGCCGGCTTGCTGCGCGAACTGCGGATCGACCGGATGATCGGCGCGAACGATGAAATCAGCGGCAATCATGCGCCGTGCATCGCGCTCGAGCCCCTGATGCAAACGGTCAGCCAGAAAGCCGACACTCGACAACGCCGAGACGGCCAGCACCAGCGCCAGCAACAGCATCGTCAGTTCGCCCGCGCGCCAGTCGCGCGCCGTCATGCGGATAGCCTGGCGCAACAGATCCATACTGCCCAACCGGCGCGCTGCCTTGGCGCGCGCCGTTACCCCGAGTCCCGTATCGCTCAATCGTGCCGACTCCTGGCAAAGCGCGACACCATGTGCGTCGCCATCCCGCGAAAACCGCCCTGCACCCCGCGCCACAGACGCGGCAACGCCCAGGCGGCCAGCATCAGGAAGCCCACCATCAACACGAGGAACAGAAGCGGCACGAACAGCGCGAGCAGCATGCCGCCGAACACGAGACCGTCTTCAGCGGTCGAGGTCACGACATTCGACACCGGTTCCGGCGACAGATTGATCAGCGCGCGCGTGCCCGCTTTGGCCAGATGCGCGGTGCCCGCCAGCGTGCCGCCCGCGAGCGCGGCGACCGTCAGCAGCGCAGGATCGGCATGGCCGAGCGCGCCAGCCGCCAGCACGGCGCCTGCGGGAATGCGGATAAAGGTATGGATCGCGTCCCATAAGGAATCGAACGCGGGGATTTTGTCGGCGAGAAATTCGGTGACCGTCAGTACACCGGCGACACCGATTACCCACGGCGAAGACAGCGCGGACAGCGTATCGGGAAGATGGATGAAGCCCAGACGTGCGAACACGCCGGCCAGCAGGACTGTCAGATAGAGGCGCAGACCGCTGCCCCATGAGAGGCCCGCAGCGAGCGAAAGTGATTCAAGCATGGCCGCCTCCAGGCGCGCTGTGCGTGCCGGGCGCTTCGACGGGCATTGGAAAGGGAGCCGCCGCACCGAAGTCGTCAGACCCGCGCCAAGCCGGCCGCGCCAAATAGGCCGCGGGCAAATTCAGGTTGGATTCGATCTCATTATAGCCACGTTAATTCGCAGAACGCAGAGCGACTAACAAATGGCGGACTCTAATGACGGGGGGTTGGCGCACTGTTTGAGCGCATGCGGACACGATATTCGGGTCCGCCAACAGGGCTCAATACCCGGACGACAGCTTCAATCCGATCAATCCGATCACGATCAGCGCCGCGCTCGCCACCCGCGCGACCGTCAGGGCCTCGCCCATCATGATGATGCCGAAGATGAACGCGCCGACCGCGCCGATCCCCGTCCACACGGCGTAGGCCGTGCCGAGCGGCAACTGGCGCATCGCCATGGCGAGCAGAACGAAGCTGCCGAGCGCGGTCACGATCGTGAACACGGACGGCCAGAGCCGGGTGAAACCTTCGGAGGTTTTGAGACCGGCCGCCCACGCGACTTCAAGCAAACCGGCAATCAACAGAAGAATCCAGGACATGAGACAGCTCCATGGTCAGATGGGGCCGTCCCCGTTTGTAGCAGTGCGCAAGGTCGTCCTTACGAACTGTAATTATATCAAAATAGCGTGCCACCTTGCTGCGGCGACAAGCCGCAAAGGCGCGCAACGGCGCGGCGGACGCCTCGGGCAGGCTCAAACCGCGCCCACCAGCCGGTATCCCACGCCGGTTTCCGTGACGATATGCTCCGGCTGCGCCGGGTCGCGTTCGAGTTTCCCGCGCAAGTGCGCCATATAGATGCGCAGATAGTGATGGCTCTCCACATGCGACGGCCCCCACACGTCGCGCAGCAATTGCCGGTGCGTCAGCACGCGGCCGGCGTGGCGCACCAGTGTCGCGAGCAGGCGGTATTCGATCGGCGTGAGATGGACGGCCACGCCGTCGCGGCTCACCTGACGCAAGGCCAGATCGACCGTCACCGCGCCGAAGCGCACCAGCGGCGATTCATTCGCGCCGCCCTGATTGCGCCGCCGCATATGCGCGCGGATCCGCGCCAGCAGTTCGGAGACGCCGAACGGTTTGGTGAGGTAATCGTCCGCGCCAGCGTCGAGCGCGGCAACTTTCTCGGTTTCCTGGGTGCGGGCCGACAGCACGATGACCGGCAGCTCGCTCCAGCCACGTAGTTCGCGAATCACGTCGAGACCGTCGGTGTCGGGCAGGCCGAGATCGACGATGACGAGATCGGGCTTGCGCGTCGCCGCTTCGACGAGACCTTGTTTGCCGGTCTCGGCGTCGTGCACAACGATGCCCTCGCCTTCCAGCGCGGTTCGCACGAAGCGGCGAATCTGCTTTTCGTCTTCAATCAGGACGACTGTGATGCTCGGGTCACTCATGGCTAGGCTTGGAACGCGGGTTAAGAGTTGAATCGAGGTCGGGCAAGGCATCGGCGCCTTCGTCTTCCAGCGCATCCGGTGCTTCGGGCGGCGTTTCCACGGGCAGCGTGAACCAGAAGCGCGCGCCTTCGACACGGCCGTCCGCGGACATCCGATTGAGCGCGCCGATTGTACCGCCGTGCGCTTCCACGATTGCGCGGCAGATCGCGAGGCCAAGGCCGATGCCCGGCTTGGCCGACTCTTTCTCGCCGCGCGTGAATTTCTCGAACACGCGCGCTTCCATGCCGGCCGGCAGACCCGGTCCGTTATCGTCGACGGCGACGCGTACGAACGACTTGCCGTCCGCGTCGAGACGTTGCGCGCCGATCGTCAGGGGCGTGTCCGGCGGTGTGTACTTGGCAGCGTTCTCGAACAGGTTCGAGAAGAGCCGCTCCATCAGCACCGCATCGAGGTGCAGAAGCGGCAAATCCGCGGGCAGCTTCACCTGTACGGGATGATTCGCCAGCACACGCTTGCAGGCCCGCAGCGCGGCGCCCACCGTTTCTTCGAGGAGCGTCCACTGCTGATTAAGTTGCAGGCTGCCGGCCTGCAAGCGCGCCATGTCGAGCAGATTGGTGACGATGCCGGTCATGCGCAGCGCTTCTTCGTGAATGGCTTCGACGAGATCGTCGCCCGGTTGCGCATCGGGATGCGCCTCGCGCGATTGCGCCAGCATCGACGAGAAGCCGACGATCGTCGTCAACGGCGTACGCAGGTCGTGCGAAATCGCCGAGAGGAGCGAATTGCGCAAGCGCTCCGATTCCATATTGACGAGCGCATCGCGTGCGATGTCGACGTAGTGCACACGCTCGAGAGCCAGCGCGATTTGCGCGGCGAACGCGTCGAGCATGCGTTGCTGCTCGGGCACGTCCAGCTCGCGCTCGTCGCGCATCACGACCGCAAGCACGCCCCGTGTGCGCATCGGCGCCTTCAGCGGCAGATACAGCGCGGCGGCGGCCGGCAGCGTATCGGTGCCTTGCCCGGCAGGCTTCTGCTGGTCGTAGACCCATTGGCCGACGTCGATATCGAGCATCTCGCCTTCGAGCGTGATCGTCGCGTCGGGGTCCTCGATCTTCTGTTTCACCTGATCGGCGCTGTCCGGCAACAGAATCGCGACGCGCGCGCCGAACACTTCGCTCACATGCCGGCTGCCGATGCCCACGATCTGCTCCATGGTGAGCGCCGCCGCCAGCTCACGCGCCATCGCATACATTGCGCCGGTGCGTTGCTCCCGACGCCGCGCAACACTCGCCTCGCGGCGCAAGCTCGACGTGAGATGGCTGATGACGAGCGACGTCAGCAGCATGCCGAAGAAGGTCAGCAGGTACTGCGTATCGGACACCGACAGCGACATGCGCGGCGGCACGAAGAAGAAATCGAATGCCGCCACGCTCATGAACGACAGCACGACGCCCGGCCCGCGTCCCAGCTTCACGGCGGTGAAGATCACGCCGAGCAGGTACAGCATGACGAGGTTGGTCAGATCGATATGATCGATCAACTGGCTCGACAGCAGCGTAATGGCCGCGCAAATCGCCAGCGCGAAACCATAAGCGCGCGGCGGCGAACGGCGTTCGCGCGCCGTGCTCAGCGCCTCGCGCCACGCGTTGGCGGTGGTGTTCAGTAAGTGGCGATGTTCAGCGCCATCACGTTCCGACGACGCGCGAATCAGCGTGAGATCGAGATCGCCCGCGCGTTCGGCGATGCGCTCACCGAGCGGCCGGCGCAGCCAGCGCTTGAGACCGGTGCGCGCCGATGCGCCGGCCACCAGCTTCGAGACGTTGCGAGCCTGTGCGTAGCCGATCAGTGCGGCGACCGCATCGGTGCCGGCGAGCGTCGCGGTTTCAGCGCCGAGTTCGGCGGCGAGCTTCAAGGCGTTCAACGTGCGTTCGCGACGCGCGTCAGGCAAGCGCTGCAGCGCGGGCGTTTCCACATAAACGGCGATCCAGTCGGCTTTCAGGCTGGCGGCGAGGCGCGCCGCCGCGCGCACCAGCATCGGTGCTTCCGGGCCGGGGCCGACGCACACCAGCAAGCGCTCGCGCGCCTGCCAGATCCGCTGGATCGAACGATCGGCGCGATATTCCCGCATCTGCGCATCGACGCGATCGGCGGTACGGCGCAATGCCAGCTCGCGCAACGCGATCAGGTTGCCCTTGCGAAAGAAGTTGCGCACCGCGCGCTCGGCCTGCTGCGGCAAATACACCTTGCCGTCGCGCATCCGGTCGAGCAGTTCCTCGGCGGGCAGGTCGACCAGCGTGACTTCGTCAGCGCGATCGAACACACGGTCGGGCACCGTCTCCCAGACGCGGATGCCGGTGATCTGGCCGACCACGTCGTTCAGGCTTTCGAGGTGCTGGACGTTGACCGTGGTGTAGACGTCGATGCCCGCATCGAGCAGTTCGTAGACGTCCTGCCAGCGCTTCAGATGCCGCGCGCCCTGCACATTCGAATGCGCGAGTTCGTCGACGAGAATCAGTTGCGGCTTGCGGGCGAGCGCGGCGTCGAGATCGAACTCGCCGAGCTTGCGGCCGCGATACTCGATATGCGCAAGCGGCAGCACGTCGAGGCCTTCGAGCAGCGCAGCGGTTTCGCTGCGGCCATGCGTTTCGGCAATGCCGACCACCACATCCGCGCCTTCATCGGCACGGCGCCGCGCGGCCTGCAACATCGCATAGGTCTTGCCGACGCCGGCCGACGCGCCGAAGAAAATCTTCAGTCTGCCCCGCTGACGCTTTTCTTCGTCGCGTTGCAGTTTGTCGAGCAGTTCGTCAGGATCGGGGCGGTTCATGCTCAATGGTTTTCATAGTAAGGCGAGCGATAGTGCATGCATGGTGGCACGGCAGCGGCCGCGCCGCAAATGGCGAAGGCGGGCCCGCATGGACGCCGCCTCTTCGAACCATAGCCATCAACAGCGCTTGCTAGCGCTCAACCTTGTTTCATCTCATCGAGCGCCAGATTCAGTTGCAGCACGTTCACGCGCGGTTCACCGAAAATGCCGAACTGGCGGCCGCTCGTATAACGATCGACCAGTGCCTGCACATCGTTGGCGGCGAGCTTACGCGCTTTGGCGACGCGTTCGATCTGATACGCGGCGGCCGCCGGGCTGATCTCAGGATCGAGACCACTGCCCGAGGACGTCACCAGGTCGACCGGCACCGGCTGCGACATATCCGTGCCGGCAGCCTTCAACGCGTCGATGCGCCCTTTGACTTCATCGAGCAACGCCGGGTTGGTCGGGCCGAGGTTCGAACCGCCCGAAGCCTGCGGGTTGTACGGCATCGGGCTGGTGGCCGACAGACGGCCCCAGAAGTACTGCGGTGCATCGAACTGCTGGCCGATCAGCTTCGAGCCGACCACCTTGCCGTTCTGCTCGAGCATGCTGCCGTTGGCCTGATTGCTGAAAGCCGCCTGACCGACCGCGGTCATCACGGCGGGATAAGCGAGGCCGGTGACGGCGGTCAGCACCGCGAAGATCACGATTAACGGACGGAACAGATTTTTCATGATGAGTAATTCCTCTTAAACAGCCGCTGCTCAGACCCAGCCGAACGCGGCCAGCACCATATCGATCAGCTTGATGCCGATGAACGGCACGATGATCCCGCCCAAACCATAGATCAGCAGATTGCGGCGCAACAGGATCGCCGCGCCCAGCGCGCGATAACGCACGCCTTTGAGCGCCAGCGGAATCAGCAGCACAATGATCAACGCATTGAAGATCACCGCCGACATGATCGCCGAGGCCGGCGTGGCCAGATGCATCACGTTCAGCGCGTTCAGTGCCGGATACGTGGTCGCGAACGCAGCCGGGATGATCGCGAAGTACTTCGCCACGTCGTTCGCAATCGAGAACGTGGTGAGCGAGCCGCGCGTCATCAGCATCTGCTTGCCGATCTCGACGATCTCGATCAGCTTGGTCGGATTCGAATCGAGGTCGACCATGTTGCCGGCTTCCTTCGCTGCCTGCGTGCCGGTGTTCATCGCCACCGCGACGTCAGCCTGTGCGAGTGCCGGGGCGTCGTTGGTACCGTCGCCGGTCATCGCCACCAGACGGCCTTCGGCCTGGTGCGAGCGGATCGTGGCGAGCTTGGCTTCCGGCGTGGCTTCGGCGAGGAAATCGTCGACGCCTGCTTCTGCAGCGATCGCTGCTGCCGTCAGCCGGTTGTCGCCGGTCACCATGATGGTCTTGATACCCATCTTGCGCAGTTCGGCGAAGCGCTCCTTGATGCCGCCCTTCACCACGTCCTTCAGCTCGATCACGCCAAGCACGCGTGCGCCCTGCTCGCCTTTCTCGGCGACCACCAGCGGCGTGCTGCCGCGACGTGCGACTTCGGCGACTGCCGTGCTGACTTCGTTCGGGAAACGGCCGCCATTTGCTTCGACGTAGTTCTTCACTGCGTCGGCCGCGCCCTTGCGGATTTCACGGCCCGGCAGATCGACACCGCTCATCCGCGTTTGCGCGGTGAAGGCGAGGAATTCAGCGTGAAGCGAGGCCATATCGCGCTGACGGATATTGAAGCGTTGCTTGGCCAGCACGACGATGCTGCGGCCTTCCGGCGTTTCGTCGGCGAGCGACGAAAGCTGGGCAGCATCTGCCAGCGCTTCTTCGGTCAAGCCCGGCGCCGGCACGAACTGCGATGCCTGACGGTTACCGAGCGTGATCGTGCCGGTCTTGTCGAGCAGCAACACGTCGACGTCACCTGCGGCTTCAACAGCACGGCCCGAGGTCGCGATCACGTTTGCCTGCATCATCCGGCTCATACCCGCCACACCGATCGCCGACAACAGCCCGCCGATGGTGGTCGGAATCAGACACACCAGCAGCGCGACCAGCGCGGTAATCGTGACCACGTGACCCGCTTTCGCGGCTTCGACGGAGAACATCGAGAACGGCAGCAGCGTGGCGGTCGCCAGCAACATCACGATGGTCAGCGCGACCAACAGAATCGTCAGCGCGATTTCGTTCGGCGTTTTCTGACGCTTGGCGCCTTCGACCATCGCGATCATGCGGTCGAGGAAGGCTTCGCCCGGATTCGCCGTGACCCGCACGACGATCCAGTCCGACAGCACGCGCGTGCCGCCCGTCACCGACGAAAAGTCGCCGCCCGACTCGCGGATCACCGGTGCGGATTCACCCGTGATCGCCGATTCGTCAACCGACGCAACACCGTCGATCACTTCGCCGTCAGCCGGAATCACGTCGCCGGTTTCGACCAGCACGACGTCGCCTTTACGCAGATCGGACGCCGTCAGAATGCGGATCGGCGACTTCGGATGCGGCTCGTTGAGCTTCTTGGCCATCACGTCTTTCTTCGCGCTGCGCAGCGACGCTGCCTGGGCCTTGGAACGGCCTTCGGCGAGTGCTTCCGCGAAGTTCGCGAACAGCACCGTGAACCACAGCCACAAGGTGACCGCGAGAATGAAGCCCACGGGCGCCTCGGCCTGACCGCCGAGCGCGGCGATCCACAAAATGGTCGTCAGAATACTGCCGACGTACACGCAGAACATCACCGGGTTACGGAACTGCGTGCGCGGCGTGAGCTTCTTGAAGGAGTCCACGATCGCCGGGCGCAGCAGCGCCGGGTCGAACATGGACCTGGTTGCATTATGTTCAGTCATTGAATCCTCGAATTTCCCGTTTGCGCCTGTTCACTCGTTGGTCGCTGGTGTCATGTCAACGGGCCGCCTCAATGGGCGCCCATCATCATCAGATGTTCGACACCAGGTCCGAGCGCAAGCGCAGGCACATAAGTCAGCGCACCGACCAGCAGCACCGTGCCCAGCAGCAGCACGACGAACAGCGGGCCATGAGTCGGCAGCGTGCCGCCGGTCACACCGATGCGCTTCTTCGAAGCCAGCGAACCGGCAATCGCCAGCACCGGAATGATCGTGCCGAAGCGGCCGAACCACATCGCGATGGCCGTGAGCCAGTTGTAGAACGGCGTGCTCACCGTCAGGCCTGCGAAGGCGCTACCGTTGTTATTCGCGGCCGAGCTGAACGCGTAGAGGATTTCGGAAAAGCCGTGCGCACCGGGGTTAGCGATGCCCGCTTTACCCGCATCAGTCAGTACCGCGATCGACGTGCCCACCAGCACCAGCAGCGGCGTGAGCAGCACCACGATCGACACCATCTTCATCTCGTACGCTTCGATCTTCTTGCCGACGTATTCAGGCGTACGACCGATCATCAGGCCTGCCACGAACACGGCCAGCAGTGCGAACACGAGCATGCCGTACATACCGGAACCCACGCCGCCGAAGATCACTTCGCCGAGTTGCATCAGCAGCATCGGGTAGAGGCCGCCGATCGGCGTCAGCGAGTCGTGCGTGTTGGCTACAGCGCCGCACGAAGCCGCCGTGGTCGCCACCGTGAAGATGCCCGACTGCGCGATACCGAAGCGCGTTTCCTTGCCTTCCGCGTTACCGCCCGACTGCATCGCATTCGCCGATTGATCGACGTGCAACGCAGTCAACGCCGGATTACCCGATTGCTCGGCGCCGATTTCACCGAACACGCATACGCCGAAAGCGATCGTCATCGCCGCGAGCACGGCCACGCCCTGCTTGCGGTCCATGATCATCCGGCCAAATACGAGTGCCAATGCCGCAGGAATGATCAGGATCGCGAAGATCTGCAGGAAGTTCGAGAACGGCGTCGGGTTTTCGTACGGATGCGCCGAGTTGCCGTTAAAGAAGCCGCCACCGTTGGTGCCGAGCATCTTGATCGCTTCCTGTGATGCGACCGGGCCCATCGCGATGGTCTGCGTCTTCACCGGCGTGTCGACCGTCACCGGATTGCCCTTGGCGTCCTTCACCGGATTGCCTTGTGCATCGAGCTTCGGGGCGGCGTACGTTGTGGTTTGCAACGTCGGCACGTCCTGATACGACTTGAAGTTCTGGATCACACCCTGGCTCATCAGCAACGCAGCGATGATCGCCGACATCGGCAGCAACACGTAAAGCGTCACACGCGTCAGGTCGACCCAGAAGTTGCCGATGGTTTGCGCGGTGTGACGCGCGAAGCCGCGAATCAGCGCGATCACCACCACAATGCCGGTGGCGGCCGAGAAGAAGTTCTGGACGGTGAAGCCGAGCATCTGCGCCAGATAGCCAACGGTCTGCTCAGGCGTGTAATCCTGCCAGTTCGTGTTGGTCACGAAGCTGACCGCTGTATTGAACGCGCCGTCGACCGTCATCGGGCCGAACTGCTGCGGGTTGCCCGGCAACCAGCCTTGTACGCGCAGCAACACGTAAAGAAACAGCGTGCCGAGCGCGTTGAACGCGATCGTGGCGATGGCGTAATGCTTCCAGCCCATTTCCGCCGACGGATCGACGCCCGCGATGCGATACAGCAGGCGTTCGATAGGACCGCCGAAACGGACCACGCGCGAGCTGCCGTCCATCACATTGCTCAGATAACGGGACATCGGCACTGCGGCAGCCAGCAGCACGACGATGAAGAGGCCCGCTTGCAGGACATTGTTCGAGTTCATTCAATGTCCTCCGCGCGCAACAGCGCATAGACCAGGTACATAAACAGCAGCGCGGTAGCCGCACCGGACAGCCAGAGAATCCAGGTCATGAGCGAGCTCCCTGGCCACGCCGGAACTGCATTAACTTCTCGCAGCCGGCAATCAACGCAAAGGTCAGCGCGAAAAACAGCACCATCCCCCCGACATACAGCACATCCATTTTTATTCCCCATTCACGGACTTTGGATAGGTGCAACGTTATGCCGATCCGCGTAAAGGGCTGGTCAAAGATCTGAGATGGGATGTAAAAATTGCGTAAACGGAAAAGGCCGTTCCATCGTGGGATGGAACGGCCTTGACCCGCTGGGTATGGGTTTGCGGTCTTTCGCGTTTAGGGCAACAGAACTGTCGAACCCGTGGTGCGGCGCCCTTCAAGATCCGCATGCGCCTTCCCGACATCAGCCAGCTCGAAGCGCTGATTGATGCTCGCCTTCACCTTGCCCGACACCAGTACGTCGAACAGCTCCGAGGACATCGCCTCGTAGTCACTGCGTTTGGCGATATAGGTGAAGAGTGTGGGGCGCGTAAAGAACAGCGAACCGCGTCCTGCAAATTCCGACGAATCGATCGGCGGCAACGGTCCCGAGGCATTGCCGAAGCTCACGAACAGGCCAAGCGGCGCGAGGCAGTCGAGCGAGCCCGTAAACGTGTCTTTACCGATCGAGTCGTACACCACCGGCACACCCGCACCGTTGGTGATCTCGCGCACACGCTTGGTGAAGTTTTCGCGCGTGTAGACGATGGGGTGGTCGCAGCCGTGCGCTTTGGCGATCTCGGCTTTCTCGTCGGAGCCGACCGTGCCGATCACCGTTGCGCCGAGCGCCTTCGCCCACTGGCAAACCAGCAGACCGACGCCGCCGGCCGCGGCCTGGATCAGGATTGTGTCACCGGCCTTCACCGGATACGTGCGGCGCAGCAGATATTGCGCGGTCAGCCCTTGCAGCATGACGGAGGCCGCCTGCTCGTCGCTCAACGCGTCCGGCACCTTGACGACTTGGGCCGCCGGCAGCACGCGCGCCTGGGTATAGGCGCCAGGCGGACGCGCCACGTACGCCACGCGATCGCCCGCTTTGAGACCGGTCACACCGGCGCCGACCGCCGTCACTTCACCGGCCGCTTCCATGCCGAGGCCACCGGGCAACGGCAACGGATACAAACCCGTGCGGAAATACACGTCGATATAGTTCAGGCCGACCGCAGTCTGCTCGATGCGAATCTCGCCCGCACCCGGCTCGCCCACTTCGACGTCGACCCATTTCATTACCTCGGGGCCGCCGGTTTTGTCGAATCGGATTGCTTTGACCATCATGTCTCCCTGGTTTGTGGTTTCGTTTGATCTTGAAACACCACCGCGTTCGCCTAGACCCGCTGCGTGAAGCGCAACGTCAGCACGTCGAGAATCATTCGCGCGGTCGAAATATTGGTGGCGCATGGAATGTTGTGAACGTCGCAGGCACGCACCAGCGCGTTGATATCCGGTTCGTGCGGCTGCGGCGTCATCGGGTCGCGCAGGAAGATCACCATGTCCACCCGCCCTTCCGCAAGCTGCGCGCCGATCTGCAGGTCGCCGCCGTGCGGACCGGACAACATGCGCTCGACCGTGAGGCCATGCGCGTCGCCGATGCGCGTGCCGGTCGTGCCGGTCGCGACGATCTCGCAGCGCCTGAGCGTATCGACGTATTCGCCCGCCAGTTTGACAATGTCGTCTTTCTTATGATCGTGCGCGATCAGCGCAATGCGGGTGCTCATGACGTAAGACTCCTGAAACCGTTGTGATTGTCGTTGTTGTAGTGAAGGTGATGCTGGTGCGTCAGAACGTACACGCTCAGAACGTACCGGGGTAAGCGCCGCCGTCGATCAGCCAGTTCTGCCCGGTGATGTAGCCGGCATGCACGCTGCACAGGAACGCACAGGCGCGGCCAAACTCATCGCGCGTGCCGAAACGGCCGGCGGGGATCGTTTTCATGCGCTGCTTGCGCGCATCGTCGACGGAAATGTGTTGCGCGTTGGCTTGCGCCGTGAAGGTGGTGGCAATGCGGTCGGTGTCGAACAGGCCCGGCAGCAGGCTGTTGATCGTCACGCCCGAGGCGGCTACCTTGCTGCGCGCCAGTCCCGCAATGAAACCGGTCAGCCCGGAGCGAGCGCCGTTGGACAGGCCGAGCACGTCGATCGGCGCCTTGACCGCCGAACTCGTGATGTTGACGATGCGCCCAAAGCCGCGCTCGCTCATCCCGTCGATGGTCGCTCGGATCAGCTCGATCGGCGTGAGCATGTTGCTCTCCAGCGCGCGAATCCAGTCTTCGTGCGTGAAGTTGCGGAAGTCGCCCGGCGGCGGGCCGCCCGCGTTGTTGACCAGAATGTCCGGCTGCGGACAGGCGGCGAGCGCCGCGGCGCGCCCTTCGGGCGTGGTGATGTCGCACGCCACCGTTTTCACGTCCACGCCGCTCTGCTTGCGAATCTCGGCGGCGGTCGCCTCCAGCGTCTCAGCCGTGCGCGCGACGATCGTCAGGTTGACGCCTTCGGCTGCCAGCGCTTCCGCGCAGCCGCGCCCGAGACCCTTGCTGGCCGCGCAAACCAGCGCGGTGCGTCCTGCGATTCCCATGTCCATGTGTCTATCCTCATGACGTAGTCGTGGCGCGGGGATGGTCCCGCGGGTGCCCGATCGTGGCAAAGTTTCCCCCGATTCTAGAAGAATCGGTGCCGGACTGCGCCGGGCCACTGCAATCTCCGGTATCTTCCGGCGCCACTCTTTCGGTAAACTTGCGCCGTGGCGCGCCCGCCTGCCGGTTTCAGGCCGTGCGGAGCGCCAAACCGATCCCTCTAGCCGCCGCTTGCGCCCCCGCCATGACCCAGGACAGCCGTTTTCCCAATCTTTTCATCCTCGATCACCCGCTGATCCAGCACAAGCTGTCGCATATGCGCGACCGGGAGACCTCGACCCGCACATTCCGCGAACTGCTGCGCGAGATCACGCTGCTGATGGGCTACGAAATCACCCGCAACCTGCCGATGACCACGCGCCGCCTCACCACGCCGCTGGTCGAGATCGACGCGCCGGTGATCGCCGGCAAGAAACTGGCGATCGTGCCGGTGCTGCGTGCGGGCATCGGCATGTCGGACGGCCTGCTGGAGCTGGTGCCGTCGGCGCGCGTGGGGCACATCGGCGTGTATCGCGCCGAAGACCATCGCCCGGTCGAGTATCTGGTGCGCCTGCCGGATCTGGAAGACCGCGTGTTCATTCTGTGCGATCCGATGGTCGCGACCGGTTATTCGGCCGTGCACGCGGTGGACGTGCTCAAGCGCCGCAACGTGGCCGGCGAGAACATCCTGTTCCTCGCGCTGGTGGCCGCGCCGGAAGGCGTGCAGGTGTTCCAGGACGCGCATCCGGACGTCAAGCTGTACGTGGCGTCGCTCGATTCGCACCTGAACGAACACGCGTACATCGTGCCGGGTCTCGGCGACGCAGGCGACCGCCTGTTCGGCACGAAAAACTGACAGCGGGCTGAAGAAAGCAGCGGGGCGGCGCGCGTAACACGCCGCCACCACTCGATTTGCACGCTACGCCGGCACAATCGACAGTTCGAGACGCTTGCCAAGCGCGGCCAGCGCCGACGCGATGGTGTCGATCTTCGTGACGTGCCCAAGGTCAATGACGCGCTGGATATCCTGTGCACGCGTATGAAGACGCCTCGCCAATTCGGAAGGCGACACCTTTTGCGCGAGCATTTCGTTGAGCAGCAGCACTTTCGCGGCCAGGCTCGCTGGCAGCTCGACCAGTTCTTCGCCCCGCCGCGCTTTTGACGGCAACGGAACTTGCCGCTTGTCTTCGAAGTAAAAGTCCATCGCCGTCGCCAGCGCGTCGGCCGCCATTTCGCGTGCCTCTTCGAGCGTTGCGCCCGAGGTCAACGCCTCCGGAATATCGCGGAAGGAAACGGTAAAGCCAGCTTCGTCTGCTTCGATGCGGGCGGGATAGCGAAACATAGGTAACTCTCCGTGGTCCCTTGACGGGAAAAGCCTGGGCGGTGATGAAGCCCCTTGCGGGGCTTGCCTCTATTTGCATTTCAGTTGCTTAAGAATTGCTTTGCGAAGCGGCTCCGAAATCTCGTGAGCGGGATGCCTCGGCAGTGTGGTCTGCCGACCGTTCAGATACACCTTCAAATGTTTGCTGCCCTGTTCGAAAGTCGCCCCTTGGTCAGCGAGCCAACGTCTGAACTCGCTTTGCTTCACCGGCCCTCCTGTGTTCGTGAACACAGGGCAAAATATAAACAAAAATGTTTATATTCGCAACCACAACGACGACTGCAAAAGATGCGCGACCTACCTGGCGCGACTGAAAGAGGCGCCTGACGCCTACTTTCGCCTCGCCCCCTCTCTGCCGCACCCCTGCGCCGTGATAAAATTCGAATCCGCTCAAAGAGCGGCTCGACTTGCACTGCCACGCGGTGCATCACGCCTTAACGCCGGGTCTGCCGGGACCGGCGCACCTGGGGCGCCGCTGAGCCGCCCGCTGACCGTCCTGCCCCGCCCCAACCGCGCTGCCGACCTTCGGTCCCGCTCGCCGGGTCCGGCCGGGCGCGATCAAGCTGAGGAAAGCCTGACACCGGGCGGTCCGGCGCCGAGCGGTTTGACATCGAGGCGCAAGGCCGCAATCAGCAGCGCCGCGCGCCCGACATCGCAACGACAATTGCACTATGCGTGCGCCCCACTGGCGCGCGCGACGGAGAAAAGTATGGCGGGTCATTCGAAATGGGCCAACATCAAGCATAAAAAAGCAGCGGCAGACGCCAAGCGCGGCAAGGTCTGGACGCGGCTCATCAAGGAAATTCAGGTGGCGGCCCGCATGGGTGGCGGCGACATCGACTCGAATCCGCGTCTGCGGCTCGCCGTCGAAAAGGCGTACGACGCCAACATGCCGAAAGATAACGTCAACCGTGCTATCCAACGCGGTGTGGGCGGTGTCGATGGCGCAAACTACG
Organism: Paraburkholderia sp. WS6; assembly: GCF_030464835.1. Classification (NCBI taxonomy): domain Bacteria; kingdom Pseudomonadati; phylum Pseudomonadota; class Betaproteobacteria; order Burkholderiales; family Burkholderiaceae; genus Paraburkholderia; species Paraburkholderia sp. WS6. The sequence goes on along the minus strand of NZ_JALQCK010000006.1, from coordinate 219,086 downwards.
AAGAAATCCGCTACGAAGGCTACGGCATCGGCGGCGCGGCGGTGATCGTGGACACCATGACCGACAACCGCACCCGTACGGTAGCGGACGTACGTCACGCGTTCTCGAAGAACGGCGGCAACATGGGCACGGACGGCTCGGTGTCGTTCATGTTCGATCACGTCGGCCAGTTCCTGTTCGCGCCCGGCACGCCGGAAGACAAGCTGATGGAAGCCGCGCTCGAAGCCGGCGCTGAAGACGTCGTCACGAACGAAGACGGCAGTATCGAAGTGCTGTGCCCGCCGAACGATTTCCCGAAGGTGAAGACCGCGCTTGAAGCCGCGGGCTTCAAGGCCGAATTGGCCGAGGTGACGATGAAACCTCAGACGGAAGTCGAATTCACGGGCGACGACGCGGTGAAAATGCAGAAGCTGCTCGACGCGCTGGAGAGTCTGGACGACGTGCAGGAAGTCTATACAAACGCCGCGATCGCCGACGAATGAGCGTGCCCCGGCGGCGCCTCGCGCGTGGATCGGCATCGAGCCACACGCCCACGCCGCCGGTTGGCCCTTGTGGTTGGTCCTGCGTTTGGTCATTGCGTTGCTGCTGAACGGGCGTTGTTCGGGCGTCGATTTGATCCCGTCCACACCGCCACCACCCGGGTTCGCTATGTGCCCTGCGCCGCTACCTGGCTGCGGGCCCATTGCAAACCTCGCTGTTATTCCACGGCTGAGCGTGATGCTTCAGCCGTTTATGGTTTTTAAGTCTCGGGGATTCACATGAAGTTACTCGTCGTCGGTTCCGGCGGTCGCGAACATGCGCTGGCATGGAAGCTCGCGCAATCGCCGCGGGTTCAGCTCGTCTACGTTGCGCCCGGCAATGGCGGCACCGCCCAGGACGAGCGTCTGCGCAACATCGACATCACCGATCCGGCCGAACTCGCCGATTTCGTCGAGAAAGAACAGATCGCGTTCACGCTGGTCGGACCGGAAGGGCCGCTCGCCGCGGGCATCGTCAATCTGTTCCGCTCGCGCGGTCTGAAGATTTTCGGGCCGAGCAAGGAAGCCGCGCAGCTCGAAAGCTCGAAAGATTTTGCCAAGGCGTTCATGAAGCGTCACGCGATCCCGACCGCCGAGTACGAAACCTTCGCCGACGTCGCGGCCGCGCACGCGTATCTGGACGCCAAGGGCGCGCCGATCGTGATCAAGGCAGACGGCCTCGCCGCCGGCAAGGGCGTCGTGGTTGCGCAAACGCTGGAAGAAGCGCACGCCGCAGTCGACATGATGCTGTCGGACAACAAGCTGGGCGATGCCGGCGCGCGGGTCGTGATCGAGGAATTCCTCGCCGGCGAAGAAGCCAGCTTCATCGTGATGGTGGACGGCAAGCATGTGCTGGCGCTCGCTTCGAGCCAGGATCACAAGCGCCTGCTCGACGCCGACCAGGGTCCGAACACCGGCGGCATGGGCGCGTATTCGCCCGCGCCGATCGTCACGCCGCAACTGCATGCGCGCGTGATGCGCGAAATCATCCAGCCGACCGTGCGCGGCATGGAGAAAGAAGGCATCCGTTTCACGGGCTTCCTGTACGCCGGCCTGATGATCGACGCGCAAGGCAACCCGAAGACGCTCGAATTCAACTGCCGGATGGGCGACCCGGAAACGCAGCCGATCATGGCGCGCCTGAAAGGCGACTTTTCGAAGGTGGTCGAACAGGCCATCGCCGGCACGCTCGATACGATCGAACTCGAATGGGACCGCCGTACCGCGCTCGGCGTGGTACTCGCCGCGTACAACTATCCGGACACGCCGCGCAAGGGTGACCGGATCAGCGATATCCCGGCGGAAACCGGCGATTCGGTCACTTTCCACGCCGGCACCACGCTGGCGGACGGCAAGCTGACCACTTCGGGCGGCCGCGTGCTGTGTGTGGTCGGCCTGGCGGATTCGGTGCGCAGCGCGCAATCGGTCGCGTACGAGACGATCAACCAGATTTCGTTCGACGGCATGCAATATCGCCGCGACATCGGCTACCGCGCATTGAACCGCAAGCACGACGCCAAGACCGAAGGCAAGCACTAAGCCCGCCCCACTCGCCCGCGTGCGGCGCCAACGGCGCTACACTGCGGGTTTTCGCGGCCATCGCGGCGCCCACCGCTCCATGTGGGCTCACCCCGGTTGATCGGCATTTCACCCGGCGCGAACGACCGTAGCACCGCGCCTTCGCGGGAATGTCCTGACGAAGGCCGGCGCCCGCCCTTCACGAAGAACCCGCGGCACGACAGGTGTGCCGCCCTCAGCATCTGCATTCATGACCGATTCGAGCTATGACGCACAGGCCGTGCGCAGCTGGCTGCAAGGCCTGCAAACGCATATCGCGGACACGCTCAGCGCGTTCGACGGTAAGCCGTTCGCGACCGACGCATGGCAACGCGCCCCCGGCGAAAAGCTGCGCGGCGGCGGCTACACACGGATTCTGGAAGGCGGCAACTTCTTCGAGAGGGCCGGCATTGGCTTTTCGGACGTAGCAGGCGACGCGTTGCCCGCTTCGGCGAGCGCCGCGCGTCCGCAACTGGCCGGCCGTGGTTTCGAAGCCATGGGCGTTTCGCTCGTGCTGCACCCGCACAATCCGCACTGCCCGACCGTGCATATGAACGTGCGTCTGCTGATCGCGACCAAGGCCGGCGAAGAGCCGGTGTTCTGGTTCGGCGGCGGCATGGATCTGACGCCGTACTACGGCTACGAGGAAGACGCGCAGCATTTCCACCGGGTGTGCCGCGACGCGCTGCAGCCTTATGGCGCCGACCTCTACCCGAGTTTCAAGCGCTGGTGCGACGAGTACTTCTTCCTCAAGCACCGCAATGAACCGCGTGGCATCGGCGGGATTTTTTTCGACGATTTCTCGGCGCCGGGCTTCGATCAATCGTTCGCGATGCTGAAAAGCGTCGGAGAGGGATTCCTCAAAGCGTACATGCCGATCATCGAAAAGCGCCGCAACATTCCGTACGGTGAAGCCGAGCGGGACTTCCAGGCATACCGGCGCGGCCGCTACGTCGAGTTCAATCTGGTCTTCGACCGTGGCACACTGTTTGGGCTGCAGAGCGGCGGACGCACCGAATCGATACTGATGTCGATGCCGCCTGTGGCGAACTGGCGCTACAACTGGCAGCCCGAACCGGGCACGCCGGAAGCGCGCCTTTACAGCGATTTTCTCGTGCCGCGCGAGTGGGTGTGAGGCTTTAAGCCCGCACCGCACACCACGTGACCACGACAAAGGATCTTCACCTGAAGCCGAACGCTCATCCTGTCGCCCTGCCTCGCCGGATTGGACTGCTCGGCGGCACTTTCGATCCGATCCACGACGGCCACCTCGCGCTCGCGCGGCGTTTCGCCGACGTGCTGAAGCTGACCGAGCTGGTGTTGCTGCCGGCCGGCCAGCCGTGGCAGAAAACGGACGTGTCAGCGGCTGTTCACAGGCTGGCCATGACCCGTGCCGCCGCCACTGCGTTGGTGCTGCCGGGCGTGACCGTGCGGGTGGCGACCGACGAGATCGAACACGATGGTCCGACATACACGATCAACACGCTGCAGTTATGGCGTGAACGCGAAGGTCCGGATGCGTCGATTGCGCTTCTGATCGGCGCGGATCAACTGGTGCATCTCGACACATGGCGCGACTGGCGGCGCCTGTTCGAGTTTGCTCACATCTGCGCGGCCACGCGCCCCGGTTTCGACCTCGCATCGATTCCGCCCGTGGTCGCTAAAGAAATCGACGCGCGCCGTGCCCGCGCCGACGTTCTGCAAGCCACCCCCTGCGGCCACTTGCTGATCGATACGACGCTTGCGTTCAACGTCTCGGCCACCGACATTCGCGCGCATCTGCGCGAGCAGGTGACCCAGCGGCTTGCCCTCGCGGGCGGCGAACCGCAAGACAGGAGCCAGGCCCGGGCCGCAAGCCATGTCCCCACTGCGGTGTGGGACTATATTCTTCAACATCATCTGTACCACCGGTAACCCCATGGATATTCGCAAACTGCAACGCGTGATCGTCGACGCTCTCGAAGACGTCAAAGCGCAAGACATCAAGGTGTTCAACACCAGCCACCTGACCGCGCTGTTCGATCGCGTGATCGTCGCCTCCGGCACCTCGAACCGCCAGACCAAGGCGCTCGCTTCGAGCGTGCGCGAGAGCGTCAAGGAAAACGGCGGCGACGTCATCAGCACCGAAGGTGACGACGTCGGCGAATGGGTGCTGGTCGATTGCGGCGACGCGATCGTGCACATCCTGCAACCGGCGCTGCGCCAGTACTACAACCTCGAAGAAATTTGGGGCGACAAGCCGGTGCGCATCAAGCTGTCCACGCCGGATCCGTTCGGCGGCGCGCGCTCGAGCGAACCCGACGACGAGGACGAAGAAGACGAAGCGCCGGCTGTCAAAAAGCCTGCACGCAAGGCGGCGGTACGCCGCAAGTAAGTACGTGGCTGGCAAACCGCTGAAGTCCGCGACGCAAAGTCAGAGCATGCGTGCGCGATTGCAGCGATTGCGTCCTCGATTCCACCCGTCATGAAACTGCACATTCTCGCCGTCGGCCACAAGATGCCGGACTGGATCGCCACCGGCTTCGACGAATACGCGAAGCGCATGCCGCCCGAGCTGCGCATCGAGCTGCGCGAAATCAAGCCCGAGCAGCGTTCGTCAGGGCGTCCGGCCGAAAGCGTGATGGCGGCCGAGCGGCAGAAAATTGAAGCCGCGTTGCCGAAGAACGCGCGCATCGTCGCGCTCGATGAACGCGGCAAGGATTGGACCACGATGCAACTCGCCGGCGCCCTGCCCGGCTGGCAGCAGGACGGCCGCGACGTGGCGTTTCTGATCGGCGGCGCCGATGGGCTCGATCCCGATCTGAAAGCACGCGCCGATATGCTGCTGCGTGTCTCCAGCCTGACGCTGCCGCACGCCATGGTCCGCGTGCTGCTCGCCGAACAGCTTTACCGCGCGTGGACCATCACGCAAAATCACCCCTATCACCGCGTGTGAGCGAACGAGGCGGCTGACGGATCGCGCGTTTGCTGGTCCTGTTGGCTGCGCTGATTGACGCGCCTTGTGGACGCATTTGCAGGCGCGTTTATCGATACGATGATCGACGTGCTTTTCATCGTGTCCTTCGGCTCGTTCATCGTCGCTTGACTGACAAGCTCATCGCGCGCGCTTCGCGCATTGACGCAATCCGCCTCATCGAGACCTGTTCATGCCAATGTCCGCCGCTTCGCTGCATCCGTTCGTTTACCTCGCTTCCCAAAGTCCACGCCGTCAGGAGTTGTTGCAACAACTCGGCGTGCGTTTCGAATTGCTCCTGCCACGTCCCGATGAAGATGCCGAAGCGCTCGAAGTCGAGCTACCCGGCGAGCGGGCGCGCGACTACGTGCAGCGCGTGTGCATCGCGAAAGCGCACGCAGCGCGCGCGCGTCTCGTGGCAGGCGGCCATGCGGCACGGCCGATCCTGGTTGCCGACACAACCGTCACGATCGACGACGCGATCCTAGGCAAGCCCGTCGACGCCGACGATGCCGTCGCGATGCTCACGCGTCTCGCGGGCCGCGATCACGAAGTGCTGACGGCCATCGCGGTGGTCGACGCGGAAGGCACGTTGCTGCCTGCCGCACTATCGGTATCGAAGGTGCGTTTTGCTGCACTGCAAGCGGACGCCGTGCGCCGCTATGCCGCAAGCGGCGAGCCGCTCGGCAAGGCAGGCGCGTATGGCGTACAGGGACGCGCCGCGGAGTTTATCGAGCATATCGACGGGTCCTATTCAGGTATCATGGGTTTGCCGCTTTTTGAAACCGCTGCCCTCCTGCGTGCAGCGCGCATCGACTTCTAAAATAACACCATGAATGAAGAAATCCTGATCAATGTCACGCCGCAGGAAACGCGCGTCGCGCTCGTCCAGCAAGGCGCCGTCCAGGAACTTCACGTCGAACGAACGCTGTCGCGAGGACGCGTCGGCAATGTCTATCTCGGCAAAGTCGTCCGCGTGTTGCCGGGCATGCAATCCGCCTTCATCGACATCGGCCTGGAACGCGCCGCGTTTCTCCACGTAGCGGATATCTGGCATCCGCGCATTGCGGGCGAACCGCAGCATCAAACGCCGCATCAGCCCATCGAGAAAATCGTCTTCGAAGGTCAAACGTTGATGGTGCAGGTCGTGAAGGATCCGATCGGCACCAAGGGCGCGAGGCTGTCCACGCAAGTGAGTATCGCCGGGCGCACGCTCGTCTATCTGCCGCAGGAACCGCACATCGGCATCTCGCAGAAGATCGAGAGCGAAGCCGAACGCGAGGCCGTGCGCGCGCGTCTGACCGCCGTGCTGCCTGCCGATGAAAAAGGCGGCTACATCGTCCGCACCATCGCCGAAGATGCAACCAGCGAAGAATTGGCCGGCGACGTCGCGTATCTGCGCAAGACGTGGGCGACCATCATCTCGCAAGGTCAGCGCATGCCGCCGACCAGCCTGCTGTATCAGGATCTGAATCTCGCACAACGTGTGCTGCGCGATTTCGTCAACGACGAGACCTCGCGCATTCAGGTCGACTCACGCGAGACCTATCAGATGCTCGCCGACTTCGCGGCGGAGTTCACGCCGGCGGTGTCGTCGAAGCTGCATCACTACACCGGCGAGCGGCCGCTCTTCGATCTGTACAACATCGAGGCGGAAATCCAGCGCGCATTGTCACGCCGGGTCGATCTGAAGTCGGGGGGCTATCTGGTGATCGACCAGACCGAAGCGATGACCACCATCGACGTGAACACCGGCGGCTACGTCGGCGCGCGCAACTTCGACGATACGATCTTCAAGACCAACCTCGAAGCCGCACACACCATCGCGCGGCAATTGCGGCTGCGTAATCTGGGCGGCGTGATCATCATCGACTTCATCGATATGGAGAACATCGAGCATCGCGATCAGGTGCTTGGTGAGTTGAAGAAGGCGCTCTCGCGCGATCGCACGCGCGTGACCGTGAATGGTTTCTCGCAGCTCGGACTCGTGGAGATGACGCGCAAGCGCACGCGTGAATCGTTGGCGCATGTGCTGTGCGAGCCCTGCCCGGTTTGTCAGGGCAAGGGACAGGTCAAGACGTCGCGCACGGTGTGCTACGACGTGCTGCGCGAGATTCTGCGCGAGTCGCGGCAGTTCAATCCGCGCGAGTTTCGCGTGGTGGCGTCGCAGCAGGTGATCGATCTTTTCCTTGAGGAAGAATCGCAGCATCTGGCGATGCTGATCGATTTCATCGGCAAGCCGGTGTCGTTGCAGGTGGAGTCGAATTTGAGCCAGGAGCAGTACGATATAGTCTTGATGTAAATCATCAAATTCTCTGCATCAGTGACCGGTTGACCGAGTTCGAAACCCTGAAATTTGCGATATAGCGGCGCAAGAGGCGCGGCACGCCAAGGCGCACGCTTGACGGCGCCGTGCGCCAAATCGATCGCTTTGAGATTTGAGCCCCGCTCCGGCGGGGTTTTGCCGTTCTGCCGTCGCTGCATCAATGCTTATGGTGAATCAAGTCACTAAGATGATGCTCTTTGAACCACTGGGTTAGCCGCTCCTGGTTGCTGGATGCGGCCCATATCCCGGCGCCACATATAGCAGCGATAATCCCAATCAAAATAGCCAACGTTAAATCAGACATGGCGGCCTCCCTATCAGGTTGCGACCATGCTTATATGTTAGGCGATGATCCCTCAATTCTCCTACATTGCAGGAACAGCCAACAGCGGAGACGGTCCGATTGTCACGAACAGCCGCGGCGGCCAGACATGACTCCGAGACTTCTGCCGTGACTTCTACCAACTATTGAATTCCCCGGTATCAATGCCGGTCACTCGCGTAAATGGCGAGTGCACCGTCAAGGCAAACGTTGCTGCAGTGGCAGTGTCGAGCCATTCGACGAATCCGGTTCACCCCTGTCCGTCACCGTCCTTGAACGCGAATGACGCAGCAATCAGAATGAGCCCACTCCAAAGAAACACCTGGCCGAATATTCCGCTTGTTCCAAAACCGCCGCCGACCATCGCGGCGCTCACGTAGTAAAAGAGCGTGCTCATCTTGATTCCCTGGGGGAACCCCCGACACGTTTCGTTTCACCCACTATACCGCGCGGCGGCCAGATCAATGCCTCCAATCCGCCTCCAGGCGCTAGGCTCGTCGTCGTATAGCCCATCATGTGCGTCCATGACCGGCCTCGCGCCTCAGTGTCGAACCGGCTCAAGGCGCAGCTTCTTAGGCCAACGCAATCGATAGAACGCAGTTGCGCAAACGGTAATCGTCGCCGGGAGAGCCATAGGCATTGTCGTCAGCAATGTCATCGCTCCGCGAGCGTCTCCCGGCCCTCAATTTCCTCATTGACGCCGTTCGGACCAGGCGCGTATAACCATCCCATTGGATGTTATTTGGATGGCATATGGATGCCGAGCGAACGCCGAACGGAATAGAAATGGCCAACCTCAAACTCATCGACACCTCCCGCCCCAAAGGCGGCGAGACCGAAAAGATCACCATCAATCTCGGCCCAATCGACCTGGGCCAGATCGACCTGCTCGTCGAAGAAGGCTTTTACTCGAACCGCACCGACCTGATCCGTACGGCGATTCGCAACCAGCTAGGCGTACACGCGCAGGTCGTCACGGAAACGGTGACCCGGCGCGCGCTGGTGCTCGGCCTGCAACACTTCTCGAAGCAGGACCTCGAAGCCGCTCAAGCCGCAAACGAGCGACTGGACATTCACGTGCTAGGCCTCGCCAGCATCGCAGCCGATGTGCCGCCGGAACTTGCGGCGGCCACGATCGCATCGGTGGTGGTGCTCGGCGCATTTCACGCGTCGCCAGCGGTCAAGGCGGCGCTCGCCGGACGCATCAGGTAGGCGCGCCCGGCATGGCTGATTTTTGTTTGAAGCCATGCTGAAGGCCGTGAAACTCATCGCCTGACCCCGTCACGCGCAATGCAAGTCAACGCAGTAACTCACACTCATGAAAATGAACGAAGATTTCCTGAAGTCGATGAAAGAAGCCTTCGACCTGCTACGCACCAAGGGGCCGAAGGAAGCGACCGCTGCAGTCCAGCGCGCACTCGCAGGCAGCAAGGCCAAAGCAGGCAATGCGCAAACGCCGCCCATGCCGCAGAGTGCCAACGAATGGGCACAAGCGTGGACACAGGCGCAATCTCACGCCAACACCACGCCGCACGCCCCTGCCGAGCGCACTTTCGACGCTGACACCCCCGGCACCTTCAGCACCCACACCTTCAGCAATAGCGCGGGCCAACGCCAATACAAGCTCTACGTACCCGCCGTCTACAAGAGCAAACCGTTGCCGCTAATCGTGATGCTGCACGGCTGCACGCAAAACGCCGACGACTTCGCGGCCGGCACGCGCATGAACGAAATGGCCGAGCGTCATGGCTTCATCGTCGTGTATCCGAATCAATCGCAAGCAGCCAATCCTTCGACTTGCTGGAACTGGTTCAAGCCTGCCGACCAGCAGCGCGATCAGGGCGAACCATCGTTGATCGCCGGTATCACGCGTGAGGTGATGGCGCGTTATCGCGTCGATCCGGCGCGGGTGTATGTGGCGGGTCTGTCGGCAGGTGGCGCCATGGCGGACGTCATGCTGAAAACCTCGCCCGACCTGTACGCCGCGGCCTGCGTGCATTCCGGCCTCGCCTACGGAAGCGCGAAAGGTCTGCCTTCGGCGCTCGCCGCGATGAAAGGCGGCAAAGCGCATCGCAGCCACTCGCACGTCGAACCGCAACGTCCGCTCATCGTGTTTCATGGCGATGCGGACACGACGGTGCATCCTTCGAACGCTACTGCGCTCGTAGCGCGCTTCGACGCCGGCGTCACGACACTCAGCCCGCTGTCGCACACCGCAGGCACAGCGAGCGGTCAGCGCGGCTGCACGGTGCAACGACTCGTCGCGGCAAATGGTGTCGAAGCGGAGTACTGGTCGATCCGAGGCGCGGGCCACGCATGGGCAGGCGGCAGTCAGCGCGGCACGTACACGGACCCATCCGGCCCCGATGCGACGGCCGAAATGCTGCGCTTCTTCCTCGCCCATCCGCGCGCGTCAGGCGCGCACTGAGCGCCTTTCGACTGACGAATCATTTTGACGAAAACGCTGTACATCCTGCCGCAAAGGTATAAAGTGGCTCATGTTGCAGCGCAGCAAAACCACTGTGCCGCGTCGACCTGCCGTCTCGCGTGAGACCTGGCCTCCGAAATCCTTTGGGCGCCTGCCCCGGGTCACTTTGGAGATCACTTATGCACAGCCCCGCGATCGAACATAGCGCCGCCTTCGGCCAACGCACTTTCAACATCTTCACCGACCTGCAGCTCGATGGGCTGGCGTGTCTGCAAAAGCTCGGCGAGCTCAATCTCGCGGCACTGAAGGCAACCGTCACCGAAAGCAAGAGCGCATTGTCGGCCGGCCAGTTCAACACCGCGCCGTTCGCCGGCGTGTCCGATTTGCAGCAGCAACTGGTTCAACGCACCTTGTCGTACGCGCAGCACGTCAAGGAAATTGACGCGCAATTCACCGCGGCGTTGACCAAGGCAGGTGAATCACTGCGCGAAGAGTTCGGCGCCAACGTGGCGCAACTCGGTTCGGGCTTCGGCCAAACCACGCCGTTCAGCTCGGATAGCGCATTCGGGGCAATGCAATCCGTGATGGCTTCGATGATTCATTCGAGCAATGTGGTGCAGGACAGCATCAAGCGTGCGTCCGGTATGGCCGGCACAGCGATCACCACCGCAGACGAAGCAGCAAAATAAGTCTCGCGTCGTAACGCGAGCAGACGAAAAGGGGCCAATCGGCCCCTTTCTCTTGTCCGGGTAGCTTTGGCGACACGCGTCTTGCGCGAAGTACGACGCGCTGCGGCGCCTGCAGGATGGCGACTTCAAGTTGGCAGCGGGATTGCCGACGTCAACCGGATCGTCAACCGGTGCCCAACGGCTTCAGCAAATTGCCCAACGCCGCGATGGTGATGGGTCGCGAGAACCAGAATCCTTGTGCCTCGTCACAGCCGAGCGCTTCCAGTTGCGCGGCCTGTTCGGCCGTCTCCACACCTTCGGCCGTCACCCGCAGCTTCAACGCATGGGCCATGGCGATAATGGCGCCGACGAGCGCCGCGCACTGCGGATCGGTACTCATGCGCATCACAAACGAGCGATCGATTTTCAGGCGATTCAGCGGAAAGCGCGTGAGATAAGCGAGACTCGAATAGCCGGTGCCGAAGTCATCCACCGCGACTTCTACGCCCAATTCGCGCAACGCATGCAGCGTCTGCAATGCCTGTTCGGTGTCGCCCAGCAGCACGCCCTCGGTGATTTCCAATTCAAGGTACGAAGGGTCGAGCGCGGCATCTTCGAGCGCCTCGCGGATCGTCTCGAACAGATTGTGCCGCTGGAACTGCTGAGGGGACACGTTCACCGCAACCCGTGGCAAGGTGCCGGTGAGCCGCAGCAATTTGCCGGCGTCGCGGCACGCGGTACGGATCACCCACTCGCCGATCTGCTCGATCAGGCCCGACTCTTCAGCGATCGGCACGAACTCGACCGGACTGATCAACCCACGCTGCGGATGATTCCAGCGCAGCAGCGTCTCCACTTGCGCGATGCGGCCATTGGAAAGCGTCACCTGTGGCTGATACACGAGATGCAGTTGCTGACGCTCGAGCGCTTCGCGCAGCATCGTCTCCAGTTCGAAGCGGCGCGCCGCCTGGCCTTCGAGCGCGGTGGAAAAACGCCGCACCGCATTGCCGTTGACAGCCGATGCCGCCGACAACGCCACGCCCGCGCGACGCATCAGTGTCGGTGCATCGGCGCCGTCCGCAGGATAGGCGACGACGCCGATACTCGCCGTGATGTTCAGCGCGGTGCCCGCGTAGTCGATCGATTCGGCGATGCGGCCCAGTGCCTCAGCCGCGAAAGCATCGGCCGCCGCACCGGTTTCATTGATCAGCAGCGCGAATTGCGTGCCACCGATCGAGGCGATCGTACCGTCGTGGGGGAACAGACCGCGCAGCCGTTCGCCGACGATCTGCAACACCAGTTCGGCCGCATGCAAACCGAGCGCATCGCGCAGCTTGCGCAAATGATCGAGTTCGGCGATCAACACGGTAAAGCCACTGCCGCTGCGCTGACAGCGCGCGATCGTCAACTCGAGGCGTTCGGTGAAAAGCGTCTGATTAGGCAGGCGGGTCACGCCGTCGTGATGCGAGACGTACCACAGGCGTGCCTCGGACTGCGCGTAGCGCGTCATGTCGATGGCAATGCCGACATAGCGGGCGGGCCCCGTGGTTACACCGCCAGGATGTGCCGGCTCGGCGGCGAGCGGCGCCAGCGCGAACACCACGCGAATTGGGGTGCCGTTGCGCCGCACGTAGGTCCATTCACCTTCATAGCGCGAGCCTAGCGCCGACAGCGGCGGCAATTCGGCGCGCCGCCTCGCGAGTTCGGCCGGGTCGTGCAAGGACTCAAAGGTGCGCCGGCCGATCAATTCTTCGGCGGTAAAGCCGGTCAGCTTCTCGAGAGCTGCGTTGACGGAGTCGAACGTGCCGTCGGCCGTGCAGATGAACATGCCGTAGGGCGCCGCCGCAAGCGCGGCGTCGCGTGTGCGCGCTTCGGCGTAGGGGTGAGCTTGCATCGCGCCGGCCTTTGATTTTCCTGGGTATTAAAAGCGAATGAGGAAAGCGGGTGAGCGTTCTTCCTGACGCGCACGGCGCAACCGGCAAGCCCGGCAGTTTCGGTCCGATCCGCCGGGTAACGTTCGTATGATAGCGGCTTTCCTGGCCCGGTCCACCGCACCGGCCGCACGTTCCTCGCCGCAATCGTTTCCCTCGGTGTATTCCCCGATTCCGGCAGCGGCATGCCCGTCATCGCGTACATCATAAAGCGCTCGCTATAACCGGGATACCCCGCGTCCCATGACTCAACGTGCACCGGCCTTCGACGCCTTCGCACAGGGCTTCGCCGGATTGACGATCGTTATATCCGTCGATATATTTCGCTCGCGATCCTTAGATAGAAAACCGCTGCCCCACTGCATGGATCCGCACGAAACAGGGTCCCGTTTTTCATGTCCAAGGAAATCATCGATTCGCACCTTCTCAAGGTGCTGCACACGCTTCTGACCGAATCGAGCGTGTCGCGCACGGCAACGTTGCTCGGACAATCGCAGCCGACCGTCAGCGTGGCGCTGCGCAAACTGCGCGACATGACCGGCGATCCGCTGCTGGTGCGCAGCGGCAGTCGGATGGTTCTCACCGCGCACGCGCTCACGCTGATCGAACCCACGGCGCAGGCGCTGAACAATATCGCGGCCATTCTGCATCCCGCCACGTCGTTCAATCCGGCCACCACCAGCCAGACCTTTCGGATCGGCTCGCCGGATTATCTCGATGCGTTCTTCGTCCCCGCCGTGGTCGACGCGTTTCATCGCGAAGCGCCCGGTGCGAAGCTCGAGTTCAGGCATCTGATGATGGTGGACGGCGGCTACGAACACGGCCTGGAAAGCGGCTTTCTCGATCTGGTGATCGGCAACTGGCGCACGCCACCAGAGCATCTGCATTTGCAGCCGCTGTGCAAGGACGAACTGGTGTGCCTGATGCGCAACGGTCACCCCGTCAAGCCGGGGCGGCTTAGCAAGCCCGTCTACGAAGAAGCGGAACATCTGGCCGTGATGACGTACAACACGACGTCGTGGGGCACGGTCGACGTCGAACTCGCGCGCAATGGCCTGTCGCGCACCGTCACTACGACGCTGCCCTACTTCGGCATGGCGCCCTACGTTTTAGCGCGTTCCAATCTGCTGTTCACCACCACGCGTGCGCTCGCCACGCACTACACCAAGATGCTGCCGCTGCGTATCGAGCCGATTCCCGGCGAGCCGCAGGCGCTCACCTACTATCAACTCTGGCACGACCGCACGCATCGCAGCGTCGCCGCGATCTGGCTGCGCAGGCTGATCGCCAACGTCGCGAAAGATCTGGTTTCCTAAGCGTTTGCCGCCGGCACGCACTTCTTTCAAGCAGATAAAAAAACGCCGCAAGCAGAGCTTGCGGCGCGAATGCGATCATCGGATGTGTTGCAGGTGACAGGCCCTTAAAACACCGAGCGATCACAAAGTAAGGTCGGTCAGACGGAAGATTGTTATGGGTTAGCTAGTCGCTACTGGCCCCTCTGTCATGGCCTTGATCAGGGCGGCCTTGCCCTCGATCGCCGCGCCGAGCAAGGCGAAGCCCAACGGACGCTCGCTGGTTGCATGCCGGCACACGGCGCGCGCTGCGTGTTTCGCAGCGTCGCCGGCGGTTTCGATCGACCACGCGCCCTCGCCCTCGGGCGCCACGACGACGGCGGGACTCGCGGGCGTCTTCACGGTAATCGGCATCACCGGGAAGGCGACGCGGGTCGGCTGCCCGGCCAGGGTGCGAGCGAGCGCTCGTGCGGCGTGCATGATCGGCAGGACATACGGCTGCACCTTGCCTTCGATCGCGGCACAGTCGCCGAGTGCGTAGATATCCGGCGCACTGGTGCGGCACCACGCATCGGTTCGAATGCCCTGAGCGATCTCAAGACCCGCAGCAGCAGCCAACGCCGTACGCGGCACGAGGCCGACTGCCGACACGACCAGATCCGCGACGATCGGCTCGCCTTCGGCGAACGTCAGCCGGTAACCGTCCGACAAGCGGTCGATACGATCCACACTGCGGCCAGGATGAAAACGGATGCCGCCATCGTCAAGCGCGCGGGCGAAAATCTCGCCCACGTCTTGCGGGAGCAAGCGCGCCAGCGGCGTCGAAGCCGGATCGATCAGACTGACCGCATAACCGGCGGCTGCCAGATCGTTGGCAAACTCGCAGCCGATCAGACCCGCGCCCAGAATCGCCACCGAGCGGCAACGCGTGAGCGCCAACCTGAAGCGCGCGTAATCGCCGAGGTCGTTGATCGACATCACGTCGGCCGCGCCATCACCCGCCACTTTCAGGCGCCGTGGGTCCGCGCCCGTGGCCAGCACCAGCTTGCTGTAGCCGAGCAACGCATTGTCGACCACCAGCGTGTGCTCGGCCGGCAAAATGCGCTCCACACGCTGATTGACACGAATCCACGCGCCCAACTGCGCCGCCATCGCCATGGCGTCGAAACTCGCCAACGCCTGCGGCTCTTTCTTCATCGCCAGTGCATTCGACAACATCGGCTTCGAATAGAAGCTGCCGTCGTCGCGGCTGATCATCACGATCGGCACCGTGCTATCGAGCTTGCGCAATTCACGCGCAACCGTATAGCCCGCCATGCCCGTGCCGACGATCACCACCGGCTGTCCTTTGTCCTCATGCTGAGCGGCCGTCATGCGATCACCTGCATTTCAAAGTCGTGCTTGCCGGTCGCGCAGTCCGGGCACAACCAGTCGTCCGGTACATCTTCCCAACGCGTGCCCGGCGCAATGCCCGCTTCCGGCAGACCCAGTGCTTCGTCATAGCGAAAGCCGCAGATCACGCATTCCCATACTTTCATGGCTTCTCTCCCGAATCACCAATCACCCATCACGAACCTGCACCGCGAACTAACGCACATAGGCCTGGCCAAGGCCGATCTCGGCCAACGCCCGACGGTAGGCACCCGACGAACGGTCGGCGAGAATCGGCGCTTCCGCTGCGCGGTCGATCGGCAGATCTTCCGGGCGCTGCTGTTCGACGATCGCACGATCTTCTTCGAACACCTGACGGTTGAACGCGTAGACGTCCTCGAGCGGCAAATCCTTATCGAAGTTGCGCACGATCGGCACGAACAGACGCGTCTTGCGCGCGGACACCGGGCTCGCGGCATTCAGGATCGACAGGCGGCCGTTTTCGGGAAAGTGCACGGTCAGGCGCGCAAAGAACGGCACGTCCACGTCGAAGAAGCGGTGCCACAGATAACCCTCAGGCGCGCGATGCTGCATCGATTTCGGGAAGTTGCTGACCGTGCTCACGTACTCCGCGTGCATGCCGCGTTCGCGCCGCTCGACCGAATACTGCGGCACCACCGGGTTGTGCCGGTCGGCAAAACTGTCGTGGTGAATCCACGCGAAATGCGCGACGTCGATGAAGCCTTCGGTCTGACGTCCCGCCGAAGCGTTGATGTCGATCGAGGGCGGCAGGATCTGCTGGAAGTCGGGATCGTCCCAGTTGGGAAATGTAGGCAATGCTTCGGTGCCGCCACCCAGCGAGACCCACACGAGGCCGTAAGCTTCCTGCGTCGCATACGTGACGAGATGCAAGCGCTCGGGAATCGGGCCATCCGTTTGCGACGGAATGTGCTTGCACTTGCCGTCGTTGCCGTACGCGAGGCCGTGATACGGGCACACGATATTGCCGTTATCAACCCACCCCTGGCTGAGCGGCGCGCCGCGATGCGGACAGATATCGCGCGCGCTCACCAGTTGGCCATTCGAGCGGAATACGACCAGAGGCTCGTCGAGCAGCGTCACGCTGATGGGTTTGTCGGTCACGTCGGCGGCGAACGCCACCGGATGCCAGTAGCGGCTGAGAATCTCCCAGTCGTGGCTATCGAAGGTGCAATGGCGGGGTAAAGCGGGGGAACGTTGGAATGTCAGCGGCCTGGTGGTGGCGGCGGTGGCAGTAGCGGTGGCGGAACTCATGCATGTCTCCAAAACCTGGTGGGGGTTCGTCGCGCTCATGTGTTTTCTTGAGCGCGTGGAGAGAACGATAGCGGGATGAGGTCCGCCGACCCATCCCCTGAAATGCATCTAGTCTATGTATGAAAAAGCATAGGGTGCCACCGCACCGCTGGATCAGCTCTGCCTGAAACGCCTAGGCTGCGCGCGGCAGCGCGGCTTCGATAAACACCGCGCACAGTGCTTCCATGCCCTTCGCGTCTTCTTCATCGAAGCGCGCGACGACCGGGCTGTCGACATCCCACACGCCGATCAACGTGCCGTCCGGCGCGACGAGCGGCACGACGATTTCCGATTGCGACGCCGAATCGCAGGCGATATGACCGGGGAATTCATGCACGTCGCGCACCACTTGCGTCTGACGGGTTTGGGCCGCCGTGCCGCACACGCCCTTGCCGAGCGCAATGCGCACGCAAGCGGGCTTGCCCTGGAAGGGCCCGACCACCAGTTCGCGGCCGTCGTAAAAGTAGAAACCGGCCCAGTTCAGATCGCTCAGGGAATGGAACACGAACGCGGAGAAATTCGCCGCATTGGCGATCCAGTCGGTTTCGTCGGCGAGCAGCGCGCGCGCCTGGGCGACCAGTTCTTCGTATTGCGCGGCCTTGGGGAGATGCGAGGCGGAGGAGACTTCGAACATGACGGCGTCCGTAATGAAAGCGGAAAGAGGAACAGCGAGGCGTGCAGTTTAAATCAAGCCGCCGTTTCCTTCACGGCACGCCGCGCTGCGCATGCTGCCCTCTTTCCGTTCGATCTACGTGCGACCTGACAGCGTTGTCCAGACGCCAAGCCTGCGAACAACGCCATGCATCGATCGTTATTCGACGCCGATGATCACGCTCGATGCCTTGAAGATCGCCGTCGCCGCTTTACCGCTCGCGAGGCCGAGGCGGTCGACGCTTTCATTGGTGATGATCGCGGCGATCTGCGCGCCGCCCGCGCTGATGGTCACTTCCGAATTCACCGCGCCCTTGGTGACCGCCGACACCGTACCGGCGATGCAATTGCGTGCCGACACCTGGCTCTTCGCCACGTCGACCATCACGATCACCGACGACGCCTTGACCAGCGCAAAGGCCTTCTTGCCGGCAGCGAGGCCGAGCGACGTCGCGCTGCCGTGCGTGATGATCGCGATGATCTCAAGACCGTCCTGGGTGCGCAACGTGACTTCGTCGTTCACGGCACCGTGTTTGACTTCGGCGACTTCGCCGGCGAATTGATTGCGTGCGCTGGTTTGCATGTTGTTCTCCTGGTTGTGGAGCCTCGTGAAAGACGCTTCGAGGCGATGTGTCGAGTATAAAGAAACGCCCGGCCTGGGCGGCCGCTTGCGCGTGAAGTGCGGTATGGCACAGGCGCTATTGACGATTCGAACCTCAATGAAACCACATAAACGTTGTGTAAATACACTCATGGCGCCGCAAGCGCACAATGCCCCGCCCGTCGCGCGACACCGTATCATCGTGCCCTTGGACCATCACCGTCGAACTCCATGCCTGTCGCCGTCCTGCCCCGCTTTGCCGCACGCTTGGTCACTCGCGTGGCCGCCCAATTGCCGCACGCCCGCCGTGCCGCCACGCTATGCGCCGCGCTCGCAGCCGCCGCTACCTTCACTGCCTGCAGCAATCCGTCGCCGACCCGCGATGCCCATGCGCGCGTCGACACGGTCGCGCTGTTCCCGATCGCCAATTACGACCAGAACGTCGATCACTGGCTAGAACCGGACAGCCCCGGCTACGACCGGCCGTTCCTGAACCCCGCGGATCAGCAGGCGCACTTCAGCGCCCTCTACGCACGCTATTTCGGCACCGGCACGACCGCGCCGTCTCCATGGAATTCCGCTTACGTGGCGATGCGCGTCTATCGCCAGCAAGGCGCGGACATTGTCGCGCTGCAGCAGCGCCGCATCGACAAGTTCGACAACACCGGCAAGAGCGGCGCGGCGCTCGGCTACGGCGAGAATTTCCGTCCGCACGACAAGGCGTGGATCGACGCCATCGCGCAAAACATGGAGGTCGGCCAATTCACGCAGGAGCCCGTCTACAAACCCGAACGCCGCGCGATCGCCACCAGCAACCTGATGGTGCGTGAACTGCCTACCACGGACCCGTCGTTCTACGATCACCACCTCGCCGGCGAAGGCTATCCGTTCGACAACCTGCAGATCTCCGCAGCACGTCCAGGCACGCCGCTATATGTGCTGGGCAGCAGCGTCGACGGCGCGTGGCGCTACGTGCAGACGCCCGACGTGCAAGGCTGGGTGCGCACAGAAGGCGTCGGCCTGACCGACGACACCTTCGTCGACACGTGGCGCGCCGCCACCGCGAAGTCGCTGGGCGCCGTAATAGTCGCTTCGGCGCCGGTGCGCGACAGCCGCGGCGTGTTCCGCTTCGACGCGCCCGCCGGCACGCTGCTGCCGCTCGCCCCGGACCACGCGACGCAGCCCGCACCACATGCAAATCAACCCGCGAGCGAAGCCGCTGACGCCCCGGCCGCCCGCAAGCTCCTCGTCCCGGTCCGCGATGTGGACGGCCACGCGGTCATCCGCACCGCCCAACTAAGCGATGCGCAGATCGCCCCGATGCCACTCGCCGCCACCCCGCGGCATCTGGCGATGCTGATGAAAACGCTGATCGGCCGGCCGTACGGCTGGGGCAATAGCGGCCTGTACAACGACTGTTCATCGGAGCTGCAAAGCATCTTCGCGGCGTTCGGCGTGTGGCTGCCGCGCCATTCGTCGACGCAGATGAGCGCCGGACGCATGATCGATCTGTCCGCGTCGACGCCGGCGCAACGGCTCGACTACCTCGCCCAGCATGGTGAACCGTTACGCACGCTGATCTACATCGGCGGCCATGTGATGCTGTACATCGGCAACACGACCCGCAACGGCAGCGCGGTGCCGGTGGTCTACCAGGACGTGTGGGGCTTGCGGCCGGCCGACAACAGCCGGCGCGCGGTGATCGGCGGCTCGGTGATCCTGCCGCTGTTCGAGCACATCCCGGAAGATGCGACCTTGCAATCGCTTGCGGCGACCCCGACGTTCCAGATCAGCATCCTCGGCGCGCCGGGCGGTGGCGCGGCGACGCCTTCGACCCCTTCCACACCTTCCACGCCCGCCGCGCCGCCGGACGACGACAATCCGGCCGGCTGAGGCACCGTATCGCACCGCACGGGTGTGCTTAAAAAATATTTTTCCCGGAGTGTCGATTCAACGGTGCTGCGCTCGTCGTAACGTTGAAGGCCTGGCTCACGCAGCCGGTCTTTCAACTCACGAACCTGTTACTTCAAGGAGTCGCCGTCATGTCCAGCCCCGCTGTCAAACCGATCCCGGACGGGATGCACTCGCTTACCCCGTATCTGATTTGCGCCAACGCCGCGGAAGCCATCGCGTTCTACACCAAGGCTTTCAACGCCGTCGAGCAATACCGCCTGCCCGGGCCGGGCGGCAAAGTGATGCACGCCAGCCTGAAGATCGGCGACTCCACGCTGATGCTGACCGACGAATGGCCCGACCACAACGCGCTGGGCCCGAACGCGCTGAAAGGCACGCCGGTCACGATTCATTACTACGTGGAAGACGTCGACGCCAGTTTCAAGCAGGCCGTCGAGGCCGGCGCGACCGTCGCCATGCCGCTTGCCGACATGTTCTGGGGCGACCGCTACGGCCAGTTGAAGGACCCGTTCGGCCACAGTTGGTCGCTCGCCACGCACAAGCGCGACCTGACCCCGGAACAGATTCAGGAAGGCATGCAAGGCGCGGGGTGCGGCGCGCAATAAGCCGCGGCCCTTCTATCTTTGATAGGATCGGTCTCGACCCATAAACGGCGGGACATGAACGGTGCGCGTCAACCATCAGGCTTTCTTCTGCTCGCTGTTTGTCGCCCGTCTCGCCGATCAGGTCCTGCTGTTCCTCGTTCCACTCGTCGTGTTTCAGACGACGCACCAGGTCTCGTGGTCAGGTCTCGCGTTTTTTATCGAAACCCTGCCGCGTTACCTGGTCTTTCCCTTCTTCGGCGCCTTGTGCGACCGGATCTCGCCGCTCAAGCTGATGCGCGTGAGCCAGACCGTGCGAGCACTGGTGTGTTTCGGCGGCGTGCTGGCGTATGTGCTGTTTGGCGGCATCGGCTGGTTGATCGCGCTGTCGGCATTGTGCGGTGTACTCACAAGCCAGGGGTTGGTCGCACGCGAAGTGATGCTGCCGCAAATCTTCAGTACGCAGCAATTCCAGCGTGTCCTCGCCTACTCGCAGTTGGCCGACCAACTGGGTTTTGTACTCGGCCCGATGCTAGCCGCAGTGCTGCTCGGCTTGTGGCGCTGGGAGTGGGTGGTCGGCGCAACCGGCGTGCTGTTTCTGCTTGCCGATGCGGCGCTGATGCTGTGGCAACACACCAGCGGTTTCCGCGCCGGCGATCCACCTCCCACTGCGCCGGGTCACTGGACGATGCCCCTGCGCATCGCGCTGCGCCATGTGCTGGTACTGCCCGGCCTGAAAAAAGTCGTGCTGCTCGCCGCAGCCGAAAATCTGGTGATCGGCGTGACGCTCGCGACATCCGCTGCGATGGTGACCGGCTTTCACGCGCAATCGAACCGCTACTATGCCGGCCTGCAAACCGCAGGCGCCGTGGCGACGGTGCTGATTCTCCTGACGATCGCGCGTAACACCTGGCCTGCGCAGACACTCGGCCGGGTCGCGTTCATTTCAATCTGTGCCGGCGGCGTGATCGCCGGCGCGAGTGCGGCGCCCTGGGGCTATGCACTCGGCTTCCTGCTGATTGTCGGCTTCGACAAGATGTTCAATGTCTACATCCGCAGCGCAAGGCAGAAAATCATTCCGCCCGAGGACTACGGCAAGACAACCGGCGCGGTGATCCTGTTGAACAACATGACGCAACCACTCGCCGGTTTGCTGGTCGGGGTGTTTTCGGCGCGCGCACAGACCGGCTTGCTGATCGTGGCGCTTTCAGTGGCGATGGGCTGCATCGGCGTGGCGGTGTCGCTCGGCTCGGCGCTGTTGCGACGCAAGCGCGCGCTCGCGCTTGGTGAATGAAGCCGCGCACGCCTGGTCGGCCGAAATTGCCCGTGCTTTGCGCACGGCGCCATCGGCACAAAACCGCCACGGGAGGCGAATGAATCCTATATTGCCTCACAGACAACATCGAACTTCATTAACTGCGTCGCCCCAAACGCATTGCTGATCGCGACGTCGGCGGCATCTCTCCCGCGCGCCATCAAAACCCGCCCCGTACGCGGCACATTGTTCCGCGGATCGAAGGTCTGCCAGCAGCCTCCCACATACGCTTCGAACCACGCGGCGAAATCCATCGTCGCATACGGCGGCGGCGTGCCGACATCGCTGATATAGCCCGTGCAATACCGTGCGGGGATATTCATCGCCCGACATAGCGTCACGGCCAGATGCGCGAAATCCCGGCACACGCCCTTCCTCTCCTGCCACGCCTGCCACGCGGTCTTGGTCGGCCGCGCGAAATCGTAGCCAAACACAATGTGCTCGTGCACGTAGTTGCAGATCGCATCCACGCGCCCGCGCCCGAGCGGCATCTTGCCAAACGTCTGCCACGCAAATTCGGATAGCAAATCAGTTTCGCAATACCGGCTGCCCAGCAGAAACACCAGCGTATCGTCAGGCAACGCCTCTACCGGATGCTGCTCGGTCAGCGGCGGCCGCCGCTCAGGCTCGGACGACACCTCGAGCACCGCGCTTGTCGAAAACGCAATCAGTCCCTGTGGCGCCACGATCCGGCTGCACAGATTGCCGAAGCCGTCACGATACTGGCTGATCGGCACCGGCGGATTGACCGCCAGCAAATCCGGACTCAGCACGTCCTTCGCGTGCGAATAGTGCGTGTTCAACATCAGCATCATCGGCGTCGGTTGCACGCACTCATAGACCAGCTCGTAGCCAACGCGCAATTTCATCGCGACGCCCTCTTCCAGTTGAAACATTCAGTTGACGCGCCCGGTGAGCAACCTGAGTTGACACTCCCAGCTAACACGTTCGATTTGTGCAAGCCCAGTCATCCGGCTCACCCCTCACTTTCCTTCGGTCACGCTCACATCGACCTGCAAACCGCGAAACGAATGCGGCGCGCCATGCCATGTGCCCCACAACGGCAACGCCTGGTAGTAGTTCCACGCCACCGCCACCCGAATCAGATGGCGATTGCCGACGATGCTATTGGTCGGGTCGAAATCGACCCAGCCGGCGCCCGGCAGATAGATTTGCAGCCATGCATGCGTCGCACCGCCGCCTTGCACCGCATCGTGCTCGGGCACGTCGGGCACGAACAGATAACCGCTCACAAAGCGCGCCGCGAGGCCGAGCGAGCGCACCGCATCCATCATCAGCACGGCGAAATCGCGGCAACTGCCGCTGCGGTTGCGCAAGGTGTCGCCAGGACGGTGCACGCCCTTCTCCGTGCGCCGCACATAGAAAAACGTGCTTTTTATGTCGAGTGTCATCGCACGCAGCAACGCCATCGTGCCGCCGGTGCCGCTCTTGCCGCTCGCGCCGCCGCTGCCCGGCACGGGAACGAAGCGCCGAGCCCATTCGTCGACATCGCGGTCCGGATACTGGCGGCTGCGCGCGTTCACGAGATCGGACGCTTCCTCGTTGGTGTACGCGAACGGCCAGTTCACCGCGTACGGCTCGAGCGCGTAGTCAGGCATGGGCGTTTCGAAGTGTTCGAGCGTCGCTTCGCTGTCGAAGCGCAATTCGCTCGCCTTGCCCGTGAAACTCGCCACCGCCACGGAGTTGTCGAACACGTCATGCAGCCAGTGCAGCCGCGACGGCGTCGGCGTAATCACCAACCGGTTCGTGACGAGCCGCAGGTCGTGGCTGGCGCGTGGGCGGAACATCATCCGGTGTTCGCCGAACCGCACGGGTTCCGAGTACCGGTAGACGCTGACATGACGCACCGTGAAACGCTGTGGCTCAGTCATCTGACAGGCCGATGGATGCAACTGGATTCGTCCTGAGCATCACGTTCACGCTGGTAAAACCCGCTGCCGCAGCAGGCGCTGGGCGCCCGGCACGGTTTGATTCTGAAAGAGCCACGACCAAGGTTCGGCGTGGTGAGGTGCTGTCATCGACAAGCTTTCGCTTTGAGCATACACCCGCCATATTGGTTGAAATCACTCATTTGGGCGGAGGTGGCGCGCTCGCGGAAGTTATCAACAGAATCTGTTCGCGAATTTGGGCGAAAACCGTCCCCAAATGAGGCGATACCCCTCCGTACAAGGCTTTGCGGGCGACGCGCGGAGGAAATTCCGTCCCCTGCACTCCCGCAACGATCCATTCCCCACACGCTGCGGCGTGAGGAAACCACCGTTCCCTCACAGAAGAACTGACCTACATAATTGAGATAGTTTGGTGCGGGTTGCCGATAGATATAATCCGCCATTCGACCAATCCGACAAACAGCCTTCATGCGAGTCGCCGTCATTAGCGCCTACTATAAAGAGCCACGTCACGTCTTACGACGATGTCATGAAAGCGTTCTTGCGCAAGCAGGTAACGTGACCCACTTTATGGTCGCCGATGGATTCCCTGCCTCCGAGGTTGATAGCTGGAAAGGTGTGGTCCACATCAAGATTCCCAATCACGCCGACTACGGGGATACACCTCGCGGTGTAGGTGCCGCTTGCGCGGCCGCGAATGGATTTGATGCGATCTGTTTTCTTGACGCCGACAACTGGTATGCGCCAAACCATGTCGAAACGATGCGCAGGATTGCCGAGGAAACGGGTGCACAGGTAGTCACGGCGACTCGAACGATTTTCACTGCCGACGGCCGTATGCTCGGCATCTGCAAAGAATCCAACGGCGTCGATTTCAACGACACCAACTGTTATTTCCTTGCGCGCTCCGCCTTTCCTGCATGCGCGGCATGGCTATTCAAGGACGTGCGCGAAAGCATCAGCGGCGACAGGGTATTCTGGAACGCCGTGCAAACCGGTGGCTACACGCGAGTCCACTCAATCGCGCCAACCGTCAACTACGTGAGCACGCTCGCATTTCACTACGAGATGTTCGGCGAAATTCCCCCCGACGACTCAAAGGTCATTGCGAAACTGCCGGGTAGCCAGTATTTTCAGATGTTTAGTTACGCGCAATATAAGGCGATGGGCGAAGCACCCGGCCGGTAGTGACCGTCGTGCTGCTTCAGTTATTCCGGGAAACTGCCAGACATCCGGCAGGCACGGGCTTGGGTGCCGCCGGACGGTTGTGGTAGGGGACGCTTGCACTTCGCCTTCGAGCATCAGCGGCGCCGCTTCCGTTCCCTCGGGGCCATGACCAAACGTCGGTCGGGTGGCACTTATCCTCTGGTTGTTACTCTTCCGACGACTTGTCGATCGGTTCTTCTGTGAACGTCATATATTTCTTGATTTCAGGCTGACCCAGCGCGATCGCATTGAGCATTCCAACTCCAAGCTGCCGCGCAAATTCGTCGTCCAGTTTGAAATCTTGTTCATCAGCCATCACCACGCCCATTCTCCCTGCAACGAGCGGGGCAAGTCTGTTTGGATCAATGGTATGCACAATTAGCTGCTGCAGATCTTCGTTGTAGGTCAGAACCACGGAATACGGCGGATGTTTAGCCATCAGGGCCTCTGCACTCTTAATAGATTTTGAATACCCTCTGCTTAAACAGTGGGGCTTCCCGCTTGCTGCTCGCCCGAAAAGCGATCACATTGCAAATAACGATTTGAGCTTCATACTGCACGAAGCATTCGCATTAGAACTCTCCGGCCGCGCGCAGCCAGACGGTGTGACAAAGAGGCATTCGAACTTCTTCTGGCCTCGGCCCCATTCCGCCTTTCAG
This sequence comes from Paraburkholderia sp. WS6, assembly GCF_030464835.1. NCBI lineage: Bacteria > Pseudomonadati > Pseudomonadota > Betaproteobacteria > Burkholderiales > Burkholderiaceae > Paraburkholderia > Paraburkholderia sp. WS6. The sequence goes on along the minus strand of NZ_JALQCK010000006.1, from coordinate 193,551 downwards.
GGCAACAACAAAACGTTAGTCGGTAACGCCACTCAACTTGCGCTTGCTACTCATCCGATGACCTGTCGATTGGGTCCGGCGTAACAGTCATGTATTGCTTGATTTCAGGCTGACCCAGCGCGATCGCATTGAGCATTGCGACTCCGAGCCGACGCGCGAATTCGTCGTCAATCCTGAAATCGAATTCGTCCAGCAGGACCGGCACTTCGAGTTCTCCAGCCAGAACTTGGGCCACCCTAGCCCGTGAAACAGATTGCACAATCAACCATTGACGATCTTCGTCGTAAGTTACTACGACAGAACATGGCGGAAACTTAGTCATCAACGACCTCTGCAAGTTTGATAATCAGCAAACGCCGGCTGTTTGCACAGCGCGACGCCACGCTTGCCGCCCATTGGGTGAGCGATCGAAGTGCACAAACGCACGTTGCGCGCGTGCGCCGCAAAGGCATCGGCTCTGCCACGGCTTCGCGCCGAAGAAAACGAGAATCAGTGAAGCACAGCGGCCCCGAGCTCACTGACTGTTTCTGAACGACCGCGACGGCGCGCGAAACGCCACCAAAAGAATGACTGCTGTGTCAAAAGCGCCGAATGCGCGTAGCACGGATTCCAGATACACCGCCGTTTCCTCCACGCCAAGGCACCCGCCTCAAAACTAGCGATGTGAGCACGCTTTCTTTGCGCCTGTTTCGCAAGAGGACTTGTGATAGGGGATAGTCACGAAGCCTCAGCCCCGTTCGATCCCCTTCAATGCAATGGCCAAACGTCAGCCGGTAACGCTGCACAATACTCTGGCCAATTACTCTTCTGACGGCCTGTCGATTGGGTGCTGTGTGAGATTCAGGCATTTTTTGACGTCAGGTCGGCCTGCTGCGATCACATTGAGCATTGCCACTCCAAGCTGTCGTGCCAATTCGTCGTCAAACTCGAATTCTTCTTCGTCCAAAAAAAACGGCACTGCCATTTTTCCGGCGACGAGCGGGGCCAAACTCGCCGAATCCACGGCTTGCATTATCAATTGGCGAGGATCGTCGGTGTAGGTAAGAACCACGGAATACGGCGGATGATTAACCATTAATACCCCCTGCACTGTTGATATCTGTCAAACGCGTTCTCTTTACACAGCGCATAGCTTCGCAGGCCTCTCGGTTTAGCAACCAAGATGCAAAAATCCAAGTCGGCCTCATACGCTGCATGACATTTAGCCTCATGGCCTTCGCGGCCACCACACTTTACCATTCCACCATCACCGCTCGCGGCACCGAAGAGAGCGCTGTAAAGCATTGACCTCTTCGCAGAGCTGGTCAGATCTGGTACGAGAGCAGGATAAGGAACTTGCGACTGATCGCTCAGCATCAGTTCCGTTGTCTCGCCCCAATTCGGCAGTGATTCGCTCAGCTCACTACCATACAACGTTGCCGTCAACTTGGCTTTCCACGCCACATAACACTCAACGCACATGTCTGGAACGAAGGCTCCAGCATCAGACTTGATTCCCGTGAGCATAGGCGGCGGCGCAACCGGGTCATTGCCCAACTCCCAGTTGGTCAGCCACACACCTAGTTCAGCGTCGCTGATCGGCTTCCACCACGCGCCGTTTGTCGAGACCTTCGCTGAACGTGACGACACCGTGCCATTCGCACCATACTGATAGTCGACTGCCAGTACGCGGGCGAGTCCGCCATTTGCCAGACTTGCCGGTTCGTTATACTGAAAAGACTTTACGCGACCGCGCTCATCGTAAGCGATGCTTGCCTGACCGCTATTACCTGCTATCTGTGTTGCGCGATTCGCGGCGTTACGTTCAAGCGTTCGCATCGTCCACCCCGACACGGTGTCCTTTGTCGTCGCTATGTTGCCCTTGACGTCGTAGGTATAAGTCCAGTCCTCAAGCTTCAGGCCGTCCTGGATGACAGTGGCTGACAGAAGGCGGCCCGCATCGTCGTAGCGTGCGCCGACTGTCATCTGACTACCCGTCCCGACCGCTTGCAGCCCCTGTTCGCCCGTCAGGTCAGTAGTTGCGCGCTCCGCATAGCCCGTGACGTTGCCTCGCGAGTCATAGACGAATGCGCGGACTTTGCCCGGTGTAGCGACCAGATGGGGACGCAGTGAGCTGTCATCGTTGTACTCAATCGTCGTTACTGTCTTCTTCCCCGCAACTGTCGCAACGGCCTTCGTTGGCCGGTTGGCGCTGTCCCACGTGTACTGGGTATTCCCATCAGGGGTCTCTCTCTGTTTCAGATTCCCCGCTGCATCCCACGCGCGCGATACCGTGCCGCCTGGTGTAGCAATTGAACGAGGGCGCCGCGTATCCAGAACATCAAAGGTGTACGTGCTCCTGCCAGCCATGTCGCTGAGCGTCGTAAAGCCGGGACCGTAGCTGAGCGACACGTTACGCGTCGTGTCGGGATGACTGACCGAACTTGCACGTCCGTTGGAATCGTAGGTCCACGTTGCAACCCGCGAACCGGATTCGTCCTTTACACCTGTCAATGCGTTTGGAAAGCGGGTGTCCTCGTACAGATACTGACGGACGTGGTCATATGGCGCAGTTACCGAAGCAAGATTGCCCTTTCCGTCGTAAGCATATTCCGTGGGCATTCCCAAAGGATCTACCAGGGTAACGATACGGTCGTTACTGTCGTATTCGACACGGATTGACGTTGCTGTTCCGGCTATTACGTTATCCGCCGGCCACTGGGCGATCACCGACAACCGCTGCCTGCCGTCATACATGACCTTGCGGATCACACCCGTACGGGTCGTTTCGGAATAGAACCTACCGGTGGTATCCGAGTAGGCTTCTGTCGTACCAAGCAGTTCGTCCTTCAGGTAGAAGTATCCGTCGCCAGCTTTCGTCAGCTTGAGCCAGCGATTTCCTGGCACGACCCACGCTCCGCCAATCCATTTGAACATCAGAGCTTGCTGGTCACCCCGATAAGCAACAACATGCGGCACGCTCGCGTTGAGCCCAAGCAGATCGAGCCTACGCTGCCAGTTATTGACCCAGTTGCGGCCCATTACTGTCTGCGTGGTGTCATAGGGCTTCGAAAGATACGTGCGCTTAAAGACGAGTGGAAGCGTGTCGCCGCTCGCAAAGTCAGCCTCGGAAAGCATGACGATGCCCTTTGCCGGCAACACCGGGTCTGCCACCGGGCAGGAATCGTCGGACTGGGGTGGAGCCGGTACGCCGCCGCAATAGTCCGCTATCCAATTCGAGGCATTCGGACAGTTGTAGTAATTCATTCCGTTATATGGATCGTCCGGGCCAGTCGACGTAGGCGAAGTTCCCGCGACCTGGATAGCGCAGAGCGGGGTGCCGGGGATTCCAAGGGATTTCTGATACGTCTGCATGCATTGCATGTAGTCGGCCGCGTTTGCGGCAAACGCAGCCATAAGCAGCATGAATGCGGCAAACAGGCGTGCCGCCATACGTGCCGGATTCTCACTAAGTCTCTTATTTTTCATAGTCATCCTTATTGGTTTACTTGGTTGACGCCCAAGCACCCTATAAGGAGGATTCCACCCCCGCTATCCGACAATTCCTAAAATCAGGCCTCTCTTATGCCCGTACAAACATCGCCTTCAAACCTCCTACGCAATTCGTAGGGAGTTACGCAAGAGCCCGTCAGTCATCAACGGGCCGCAGAGAAAAAACCAGAACGTCAGACGCGGAATATCCGTACGTGAAAGTGAAGTGATTAGTCGCTGCCACCTAAACGCGGGGCGACCGGAAGTGAAGAGACAGGGCGCGTAGCACGCGCCCGAAAGGGAGATAGGTAGCGCAAGAAAACGCGAGGCGACTAATCGCAGTACAAACTGCGATTTAAAGATTCAGACCCATGAAGAATGGGCTAAACCTCACTGGCGAACCACCCGAACGGCGACCTCAAAGTTATCCCCAGTTTCCGTTCATAAATCTGTGCATAACTATCCGGCAAAATCGGCAAGCTCTTGATACGTCTGCTGTTTTTACCGCTACGTTCGAAGTTGGGCAGGCCAGGCATCTGGCCGTGTCGTGCGATGGTTGTGGCGGAGTTGCGGCTCCATCGCGGCTGAGACCGCGTGATTGATGTGCTTGACGCGCTTGACGCCGGCGTGCGGCGCGGCAGATTCGACGGCGAGGTGCACCATGCCCGCGTCCGGCTTCCTGTGAGGCCGGCGCGCCGCGCTCTTCGTCGCGCCACTCCTGCCGCGAACGCACCATTCTGCGCACGGCGAGGCGCGCCATCTTCACCCAGCCCGACGGACGCGGGTCGGCGAGCATGCTGAGCGCGCGGGCATAGTCGAGCGTGAGGCCCGGTGTCCACGCCATCGTCGCGGCGCGTTTGCGCAGTTGCGCAGCCACCCACAACTCCGGCGTCGTCATCACGCGCAGAAACGGCCGCCATCCGCCGAGGTTGCCCCATACCCGCGCCGACGCGCCTTCGATCGCCGCTTCCAGCGCGCGCGATACGCTGCTCGAGCAATTGCGGTGTGTCAGGTTGTAGGTCGTGTCCTGACGATAGGTGTCCCAGAAACGGCGCAGGCGCGCGGGATCGTAGTTGCGTATGCGCACCTGAACCGTGGACGGACACCACGCTTTCGATTCGGTCGGGTAATCGGGCTGAAATACACCGGGCACGTCGTTCTCGCGGGTCGCGCGCAGGAGCCGCGCGAAATCGTCGGGCGAGCGATCGATCTCGACGCCCGGATACAAGCTGATGTAGATGCCTTCAGGTGATTCGAGCGCGGCATGCCCGGTCGATATCACGCCGTTACGATCCACCGCCGCAATATAACGATCGACGATCAACTGCCGCCGCGCCTCGCCCTTGGCCGAGCCCACCGGCGTCCACACGTGCACGGTCAACGCGTCTTCATCGGCGCTGGGCGGGCCGTCCCATTCCACCGCGCTCAACCGGCCGGAAACGGCCGCACTCGCGGCAGAATTGGCTGCATCCGCGCTTGCATCATCCGACGCCACCGCGGGATTCGACGCGAGACGCCGTACACGCGTACTCAGCAAAATCATGTTCCAGCCGCCGAATATCAGACCGAGGCCGAGACAGTACGGCACGGTGCCCACATAGTGCGTCGGATAAGGCTGGTAGAAAAAAACCGCCAGCGCGATTTCAACGCCCCCACCGATCATTGCGAGCCGCCAGGTGCGATAACGAACGACCTTCGCGGAGACGATCTGCAGCAGACCGTCGGCAAGAAAAAGCGTGCCGAAGATCATCGACAGAATGAAGTTGCCGTGATGATGGCCGGCGAGGATCAGCGCCGCCGCGAAGCAGAATGCGATGCCCTTCACATAGCGCAGCGTGCGTTGCCCGCCCATGCCAGTCCACGCGACGGTCAGCGTAGCGAGCCCTTCGAGCAACAGCAACAGCGCAAACGGCGTAATCGGGAAATAGAGCGCGCTATCGAGCGCGTCGATGAACACCACCACACCGAGCACGAGGCTCACCCAGCCGATCAACTGCAACGAGCGCCAGCGCGCGCGTAGGTAATCGACACCCAGCAGGATCATAACCAGTCGAACCATTGCAAGCCCTCCGTGATCGATGCGCCTTTCTGAACGCAATCTTAACCATATTCACGGCGCTGGCGCGAACGGGTTCGGTGTAGCGGTGGTCTGCGCGTGATGACGCTTTCACGCAGCGCCGCTTCGCGAATGCATCGCGCATCGACACCGCACGATCGCAGCAAGATCCTCAGACGTACTTGTGGCGCTCATGCCGATGCGCCTTCGACGGACGGGCGCCGCGCTTGCTCGCACTCGCGGCCGCATGCGGTTCATCATCGTGCGGCGAGATGCGCGGGGTGGCATAAGGACCGTTCGGCAACACGGCGGGGCTTTGCGGGGTTGCCGCGCTTTGTGGCGCAGTCGATGAAGTCTGTGCAGCGGGCAACGGCCCCGTTGCGGCGTCGATCACCTTCTGCAATTCGTCCTGCGCGTACGCGGGCAGCGGCGCGGGTGGATACGTCGCGTTGGCAGCCGTGGCAGTGGATGTGGCGGAGACGGCACAGGCAAGGCCGAGGGCGATCATCAAGTGGGCGATTTTCATGGCGAGTCCTGGTCAGGATGACGCGACCCGCATGATGGAAAACGTGGCGCGCGTCAATGGATCGGAAGGTTCCTGACGGCTTGCACCGTCAGCACAAACAGTGTGACGGTCGGGACATGAAGGGTAAATTTCATTAAGCCAGATTCAGATAGCCATAATCTGGCTTAATAAGCGCCGGCGCGAAGCATTCTCGACGCGCCGGCCTGCAACGGATAAACGCAGCTCAGGCGAATGTCACTCAGGCAGCCGCAGCTTGTGGCATTTCCACGCCCTGCTCCCCACCCAATGCGTCGTGCAGCTCGCACAGCATGCGATCGAGTTCGGCGGTCATCAGCGTGACGTCGGAATCGAAGCGCTCGTCGTCGTTCTGCGCGGTGGGGTCGCTCGCTTCCTTGAGGACGTCGAGCGGCGCGATGCGCTTGATTATCAACGAAGGCGTCAGCACGAACGACACGCGATCGTTCCACGTCATCGCGAGACGCATGCATTGCTTGCCGGCTTCGATATGACGGCGCATATCTTCGGCATCCAAAGTATGTCCGACGTAGCGCACCGTCGCGTTGCCTTCCGTCGGCGAGCGCAATTCGGTGTCCTGGTCGAGCGTGAAGCCCGCCGGACCCTCGCCGGAAAGCAGCCATCCGGTCATCGCCGCCACCGGAGATTGCGTGACGCGCACGGTGCCGAGCGGCAGTTGATCGATCGACTTCACCAGCAGGCCGCGCACTTCGTCGGCGACCGCTTGCGAGCCCGCGTCGATCACGAGCCAGCCGTTCCTGGTATCGATCCACACGCGCGTATCGCGACGGATGCTGAAGGCGCGCGGCAGCAGTTCGTCGGTCACCTGCTCCTTGAGTTCGCGCATCTGCTTGCGGCCAGGTTTGAAGCCCTGCTGCTCTTCGAGTTCGAGCGCACGCGCCTTGGTCACTTGCGTGACGACCGAAGCCGGCAGCAGTTTCTTTTCGGCGCGAAACACCAGCAGCATCTGGCCATTGAGCGAATACACCAGCGAGTCGTTGTCGCGCGGCGACGCCCAGCCGTGGCTTTGCATCTCGACGCTGTTGCCGGGCGCGAACGCGTGCGGCGCGAGCCATTTCTCCATTTGTTCAGGGGTGACGGACCACGGAGCGGGAAGACGGTGCAACTGAAGGTTTTTGAACCACATTGGCGGGGTCTTGTATGGGCAAAGCGCGTCATTCTATATGACTCGGAGAAGATGACGTGGTCGGGCGCGTGCCCGCACGCTCGGTGCCGACGCGACGCCACCGCAACGATGATTTTCAAATAAAACCCGAAAATCATTTAAGCAACAGACCGATTATCAAACATAGCCGTTAGCCAGAGAATGCGTTTCATCAAATCAACTTCTCCGGAGCGTGTCATGTCCCCAACCTTCATTTACAGATTTGCCAGTCACGCGCTGCTCGCAGCGGGCCTCGCCGGCGCCGTGAGCGCACACGCAGCGAGCGCTGACACCTTGCCAGTGCCCCATCACATTGCCGTCGACTCCGCTTCGGCGAAGAGCGCCGCGATCGTGCGGACCGCGCGTCGCTACGCCGCGTTCTGGAATACTGGCGACGAGGTCTACGCGAAACTCGCACTGTCACCGGCGTTCGTCGACCACACCTTGCCGGACGGCCGGCAGCAAGGTCCGAGCGGTCCGTTGCAGGCATCGAAGGGATTTCGCGCGGCGGTGCCTGACCTGCACGCCGAAATCGACGACCTCGTGGTGGCGGGCGATCGCGCATCGGTTCATCTGCATTTCTATGGGCACTTCACCGGGCAGTTCCAGAACCTCAAAGGCAATGGCCAGACCGTCGACTTCCAGGCTTTCGATCTTTATCGCGTGGAGGGCGGCCGCATCGTCGAAAACTGGCACCTCGAAGACAATCTGACCCTGCTCAAACAGCTCGGGGCGATCAAACCATAGTGGTTTAGCCCCATCAGTCTTGAGGCGCGCTTTACGTTCAAATCACCTAGACTTTTTGAGAAGCGCACGACAAAGACGGAGGCGGCCATGGCCGATGAAACCGCACCTTGGCAGATGGTGGAGTACGAGGGTTTCGAAATTCACGTGGCGCCCTTCCCGAAAAATCCGCCCGACGAAACGAAGCCGTCGGCCGCGCCTGATAACCGCTACACGTATGTCGGTTACGTGTGCCATCCGGGCGCCGATCCGGCCATCCCAGGGCATGCAGTGCCGTTCCATCCGGATGGCGAAGAGAGCTTCGCCGGCATGGAAGAGGCGCTCTACGAAGGGGTGCATGTGGGTCGCAGCATCGTCGACGGCACGCACCCGGATTTAACGGTGCTGCCGCTGGTGACGGGCGGGGTGTGAACCTCGCTTGCGGTTCAGCGAGGCGTTTGCACGCTCGGCGCGTCCTGCTTCGTCAAAAGGCGTAGCGCGAGGTCCAGCATCCGCTGGTTGGCGCTTGCGGGCGTGAACGTCTCGACTTTTCGCAGTGCCGCCTGCACGAGACTCTGGCGTAGCTCGGTGTCCTTGAGTAGCCGCTCGATTGCGCGCGCCATCGCGTCCACGTCGCCTGGCGGCACTAGCAGGCCGGCCTTGCCGCCCTCCAGCAAATCCCGCGGACCGGTTGGGCAATCCGCCGAAAGCACCGGTGTGCCGAGCGCCATGGCCTCGCCGAGCACCATGCCGAAACCCTCGTAGCGGCTACTCAATACGAGCAACTTCGCCTGACGGATATAGGGCGGCGGATTGGCACAGAAACCCAGAAAATGCACCGAAGCGCCGATGCCCAATTCGTCGGCGAGTTGCTCGAGTTCGCGCCGGTCCCGCCCCTCGCCGATCAGGACGAGCACCGCTTCGCAGCGGCCGCCCTTGCGTACCTGAGCGTAGGCTCGCAGCAGCGTCTTGTGGTCCTTCTGACCTTCGTCCAGACGCGCCACCGAAACGATGAACGACTCCGCCGGACGTTCGATCTCCGCGCGCGCCGCGCGCCGCAGTGCGTCGACGTCGATCACATTCGGCAATTCGACAATGTAGAGGCCGGTTGCCGAAAAGAGTTCTTGCGCCTCGTTCAGCATGGCGGGGGTCAGCACGGCGATCGCCGAGTAACGCGAATAATGCCTCACGCGACGGGCGACGTAACGCTCGCTCTTGCTGCCGAGCCGCGCCGCGAGGCTGAAATGGCTCACGCCGAACCAGGGCACGTCGCAACTGCCCGCCAGATGGCGCAGCGAAAAATCGAAATCGCAGATCAGATCGTGCTGCTTTGCGAGACGCCGCATACGAAACGCCGCCAGCGGCCGGATGGCGCCGTAGGTCAACAGCTTGTGCAATAACTTCACGCCGACACCGAGTCTGCGCCGACGAGCCGCCTGATGAAGCACGTACATCCATTTCGACGAGGCAAGGACGTGCACAGGCACATCGGCGGGTATCGACTGCGCGCGCCAGAACGACAGGTCGTCGGTCGGATAGGCCACCGACAGGCTCGGCGCGAACAGCCGCCGGTCGAGCGTCTTCAGCCAGGACAGCAGCGCGGTCTCGGTGCCGCCTTTTCCGAAATCGTTGATATGAAACAGGATGCGCAGCGGCGGGCGGTCAGCTTCAGTAGCGTGAGGGTTCGCGTTCGTCATCCTGGTTATTCGCCCAACTCTGCCGTCGGTGCTTCGCGCCGCTGTTCGCTGCCTATCACCGTGGATTTCCTCCGTGCGGTTTCGGGCGCCATCCCGCCCGAAGCGTCGACTTGCTCCGCGCAACCCAGCAGCAGCCCCGCAAAAGCCCAGAACGCGAGCATAGTGGTCTGCCACATGAAATCATCGGTGGTATTTTTCGCGATCATGCCGGCCACGAGTGCCACGCCCGCAGCACACAACCAGGGTTCAACCCGCCGCAGCCGCCAGAAACGCGCGATGAGGCACAGCAACAGCGCGGTCTGGAGCACGACTCCAATGACTCCCGTCTGCAACCACGTGTTGATGAACAGGTTGTGCGCGTGCGTCAGCGCTTGCGGTTCGACCGTCAGCAAACTGGCTGGCACCTCGCTGCGATAGACGATACCTGGCAGCGGCTTGCCGAAGCCAACCCCGACCCACGCATGACGCTCGGCTTCACCGATATAAAACGCCCACAGCTTCGGGCGCGTGTCGGCCGATACCGTGTCGCCGATCGCGGACAGCGAGCCCGGCACGTAGACCTGATGACCGTCGATCACGACATCGCGCGCCTGCGTGACAGCGGGCACGGCGCCGGCCGTCCGCAGACGGGCGCTGAACTCGAGCGTGCCGACGCTGACCGCGCCCACCACGGCAATGACCAGCACCGACAGCAGCAGACGGCGCCGGTATAGCGGGAACAGCGCGATCAGAAGCGTGACGGCGGCGGCCGGCCAGAAGAACCGGTTGAGCGTTGCCAGTCCGATGAAAAGGCACAGCACAATACCGCTTGCGCCGATCACACGCCAACGCAGCCGCATCATGAAGCCCGCGAAGAGCGGCATGGCAAATACCGCGAGTGTGCTCGTGTGACCGACACGATTGTAGAAATGCAGCGGGAAGGTGTTGGCGGTGGGCGGTTGCAGATGCCCCCAGTTGAACGCGCTGATGGCGCCGAGCGCCACGCAGGCGACCCAGTTGACGAGCACCACGGGCGCCGGCCGCCTCAGTTGAGTGCCGAACAGCCAGAAGCCCCAGAACGACACCAGCGGATAAAGCACCTCGTCGCACCACGCGTGCAGACTGACCATTGGATACATGGACCACGCGACCGACGCCAGACTCCAGCCGGCCCAACCCGCAATGGGCAGCACCAGCGGCCAGTGCAACACCGACGGCCGGTTCGGCGAGCAGGCCGCCGCCAGGACGCCGAGCGCCATCAGAGCGAGCGCATTGAAGACGATCGCCGTCATGTGGCCGAACATCACCACAAACAGAATGACTGGACACGCAACCCAGAACACGCGCTCCACTCGCGCAGCAGCGTGAGTCATTACACTTTCACCAGAACAGTTTGCAAAGCGTTGTATACCGACTCGACCGACAGCCGGCCCATACAGTCGGCATGGTCGCCGCGCCACGCGACGCAGGTCGTCTCGTTGCGATCACAGCGCCGCACCCATGCTACCTCGCGGCGAAAAATAAAAGGCTGATCGCGGCACGGCATATCGGCGATCGTAATCGGCACGAACGGCACCTCGCACCAAAAGCGGCCCGCACCGTGAATCAACGCGTTGCCCGGCCCGAACAGCGCGAGCGTCGGCACCCCAATCAGACGCCCCAGATGCGCCACGCCGGTATCGGGACAAACCACGGCTTGCGCACCGGCAAACAGATGCCACAACTCGCCGAGACCGAGCCGCGCCGCCAGGTTCGGATGGCTTGGGTCCGGGTCGATCGCGCGAATCAGTTCCGCTTCGCCGGGCCCGCCGGTCCATACCGGCAGATAGCCGAGAGCTTCCACGCGTTGCGCAAGCTCACGCCAGCGCGCGTTGGGCCAGCGTTTGACGCTGCTGCTCGCGCCCGGATGGAGCACGACGTAAGGCTTCGCCAGTTGCGCCGGCTCGGGTAGCGCTACGTGTTGCGGCGCGCTCCAGTCGGTAGGCCGGTAGGCGCGCGGTGGCGGCCCGTCGATCAGTTCTGTGGCGAGGTCGGCCCAGGCCGCCGGCGCGGCGGGATACGGCACGCTCCGGTTGAGCGGCCAGTTCTTCCAGGCTGGATCATCGCCCGCGTGTCCGATGATCCAGCGGCAACCCGCGCCCAACGCGAGCCAGCTATGACGATTGTCGCCGAGCACCATGCCGAGGTCGTAAGGTCCGGAAAGCAAAACGTCCCGCACCGACTTCGAATCACGCGGATCGAACGGCAAGGCTGTGACGCCGAAAGGCCGCCCCGCATACAGCGGCAAGATCGCCTTCGGACAGTTGAGAACGATCTGCGCTTGCGGATATTGCGCCCGCAGCTTGGCGAGCAGTGGAGTGAGCAGCAGCGTGTCGCCTAGCAATAGATGGTGCGCAATCAGGATACGGCGCACGTGCCGCGGCTCGCGGCGCAAAGGCTTGATCAGGAGTCGCGGGATGGCCCGCGCAAAGATACGAAGACGCCCGGCAAGCCGACTCATGGGCTCATCGGCGCGTTGGTTCCCGCCGCGATCTTGCTGTACGCCGATACCCGGCGCGAGGTCGCGTTCGCCATACACAATCTCCAACGGTATTCTTCAAGAAGGCCTCCAGTGCGGCGGCTACGGCCCCGTCACAGCGGGCTGGCGCGGTTCGGGACGGCGCCTCTAGCCCGCCGCCTGTCCAGGCCGGCATGGAAAGCTCGATGAAATATAGGGGTGTTCGGCTCGAATTGAGTTTGAGTTCGAGCCTCGATATCTGAAAATTATAACATGTGCCCCTGCCGCGGAACGATGCGAAGCCGCGCCAGGAGGCCCGCCCGCCTCTTCTGCGGCAACGCTGCGGCGGCCCTTAACACGCGGCGTCGATCTGCCTCGCCAGCGTCAACAGCGCGCCAGCGTGAGCGGCAACGCCCGGGTCGTAAAGCACCGCGTCGCGGGCGAGTTCCGGCGGCGCGCGACGCGTGCCGTCGCGATACTCCCGCACCGCTCGCTCGAGTGTCACGCGCAGGTCGGTGAGGTCGGCCGGTGCGAAAACGAATTTCGCATGCGGGGCGATCGCATCGCAGCAACCGATACTCGACGGGAAAATAACCGGCGTGCCGCACATCACCGATTCGATGCCCACTAAGCCGAACGGCTCATAGGTCGATGCGAGGATCGTGAAGTCCGCGGCTTGATAACACTCCGCGAGCTCTTTCACGTAGCCGATATAGCGTAGCCGTTCGGACGCGCGCGCGGGAGGCCGCCCGGCCACGGCCACCACCACGGGCAGCGCCGTGTCGCGCAGCGCGGCTTCGATGAGCGGCAAACCCTTGCGCTCGTGGCTGCTCGACGGAAACAGCAGGACGATCTCGTCATCGGCGAAACCGTATTTCTGACGCAAGGCGGCGCGCGTCGCGGCATCGGTCGGCGAGAAGCGCGTGCCGTCCACGGGTGGAAACAACACGCGGATCTTCGCCTCGTCGACACCGTACAGTTCGCGCAACTCGTCGTGCATCAGTTTCGAATGCGCCACCACGACCTTCGAGCGCTCGTATTGGCGGCGCTCGAGCGCAATTTGCCAGCGGTCCGAACGCTTCTGCGCGCGTCCCGTCGCCCGCAAGAAACCGAGATGCGTACCGCCGCAGATCGCTACGTCAGACGAGTCGACACGGTTACAGCCGATCAGCACGTCGACGTGCGCCGCGCGGCGCGCGGCGCGCAGCCGCCACGAAAACCAGTGGTCGCGCAGCTTACCCGGCAGGAACGAGACGTTGATGCGGTGGGGCTCGACCAACTTGCATTCCGGCAGCGACGTGTCGAAACGACGCGCGAAAAAGGCCGGTTCGACGCCGAGCGCGGCAAGGCCGCGCACGAGATCCATTGCGTAGCGCTCGAAACCGCCGCTGTGCTGTAAGGCGTTACTGGAGAGTCCAAGTTTCTTCATTCAGACAGCGCGCGCCAGCGCCTCGTCAATTGTTACGGGGGTAAGTCATGCGCGGTCCGGGCTAGCGGACCGCATGAATGGAGATCCGCATGGCCGATGACGTGTCGTATCGTGCGCTTTACGCTGCGTCCTGCTGGAACTGGATGCGATGCAAATGCGCGTACAGACCATTTTGCGCGAGCAGTTCGCGATGACTGCCGCTCTCGACGATCCGCCCCGTTTCCATCACCAGAATCCGGTTGGCGCGCTCAATGGTCGACAGGCGGTGCGCGATGACCAGCGTGGTTCGGCCCTTCATCAAGGTTTCCAGCGCCGCCTGCACGTGGCGCTCGGATTCCGAATCCAGCGCCGAGGTGGCTTCGTCGAGAATCAGGATCGGCGCGTCCTTGTAGATCGCGCGCGCAATCGCCAGACGCTGACGTTGACCGCCCGAGAGCATCATGCCGTTGTCGCCGACCAGCGTATCGATGCCATTGGGCATCGCCTCGACGGTGTCCCACAGGTTCGCCGCGCGCAGCGCCGCCCTGACCTTGTCCGGATCGGCCGGCTGGCCATAAGCGACATTGTTCGCCACCGTATCGTTGAACAGCACCACGTCCTGGCTCACCATCGCGATCTGGCTGCGCAGCGCATGCAGCCCGTATTCAGGCAGCGCGACGCCGTCGACCAGAATCTCGCCACCGGTCGGATCGAAAAAGCGCGGCAGCAGATTCACCAGCGTGGTCTTGCCGCTGCCCGACGGCCCCGCGAGCGCCACCATTTCGCCCGGCGCCACCTTGAACGACACCTGGTCGAGCGTGTGGCGGCCATGCGTGGCGTTGCTGCCGTAGGTGAACGACACGTCGCGGAATTCCACTTCGCCGTGGGCCCGCTCGAGCGGCTTGCCGCCGCCTTCCGGTTCGGAGGGTTCGTCGATCAGACCGAAAATCAGCTCGCACGCCGTCATGCCGCGCTGCAGCGGCTGGTTCACGTCCATCAGGTGCTTCAGCGGCGAAATGATCAGCAGCATCGACGTGACGAACGCCACAAAGCCCCCGACAGTGGTTTGATCCGACGACGACTGCACCACGGCAATCGTAATCACCACGGCGAGCGCAATCGACGCGAGGAACTGCGTCAACGGTTGCGCGAGGCCGCCGGACACGGTCATGCGCATGGCGTAGCCGCGCAGACGCTTGCTCATCGCCGTGAAGCGGTCCGTCTCGTACTGCTCGCCGTTGTGCACCTTGACGACCTTGTAGCCGCCCACCGTCTCTTCGACGATGTACGACAGTTCGTTGGTCAGCAGTTGATGCTCGCGGTTCAGGCGCCGCAAGCGGCGGTTGATCTTGCCCACCAGCCAGCCGATCCCGGGCAGCAGCACCGCGACGATCAGCGTCAGGCGCCAGTTCAGATAAAACAGGTAGCCGAGCAGGAAGAGGACTGTCAGCGAATCGCGCACCAGTGTGACCAACACGCTCAACAGCACGTTGAGAATCTGGTTCACCTCGAAGACGATCGCGTTGATCACGGTGCTCGCGGTTTCGCGCTGGAAGAACGCCACGCTCGTGTGGATCATGCGGTCGAACATCTTCAGGCGCAGATCGAGCAGGATCTTGTTCGATACGTAGGCGAGCAGATAACCCGAAGCGTATTGCGACACGCCGCGAATCAGCGCGAGGCCGATCACCGCGGCCGGTACGAACCACTTGGCGTTGTCGTTGGCATGCGCGCCGAAACCTTTGTCCAGCAGCGGTTTGAGCAAGGCGGGAATCGCCGCGTCGGTGCCGGCGCTCGCCGCCATTGCGACGATCGCGCCGATCACCACCCACAACAGCGGCTTGATATATGGCCACAAGCGCCGGAAGACGACGGCAGGCGACGATGCCTCACCTGAACCGATGGGTTTGCTTAACGTAGGCTTCGCGCTCAAGGAATCCTCTGGGAATGCGGGACAGCATCCGTGCTGCGGGCGGAATGCCCGCAGCACGTAAAATTAAATACGGCATTGTAAACGGTTGCGGATTGCCCGGCCGGTAGTGATGAATTGGCCAGATTCGGCCGGATTCACAGGCCGATAGCGGTCGGCGGACGTGTCCGGCCACGGCCACCGCGCGCTGTGTATACTTGCGCGACTCATTCCGTCACCCTGCGCCCTCCACGCAATTCAGGTATGCAAGAAACCACCCTCGGCGTCGCCATCATCACCAAAAACGCGGCGGCGCGACTGGCCGAATGCCTGCAGGCCGTGGCCTTCGCCGATCAGATCGTCGTGATCGACGGCGGCAGCACCGACGGTACCGCCGACATCGCCCGGGCACACGGCGCGCGCGTGCTCGAGCAAACCGACTGGCCGGGCTTCGGACCGCAAAAAAACCGCGCCGTGGAGGCGCTGACCACCAGTTGGATTCTCTCGCTCGACGCCGACGAAATCGTCACGCCGGAACTGGCTGCGGCGATCCGTGCGGCGCTGGCCGCCCCTACCGCCGATGTCTACGCGGTGGACAGGTTGTCGAGCTTTTGCGGCCACTGGATTCATCACAGTGGCTGGTATCCGGACTGGATTCCGCGCCTGTTCAAACGTGGCGCCGCGCGTTTCTCCGACGACCTCGTGCACGAGCGCCTGGTGTTCGACACGCCGTCGCAGCGACTGACCGGCAAGCTGATGCACTACTCCTATGAGGACTTCGAAGGCGTATTGCGCAAGCTCGATGCGTATTCGACGGCGGGTGCGCAGCAACGTCACGCAGCGGGCAAGTGCGGCAGTTTTGGCAAGGCGCTCGGGCGCGGCGCGTGGGCGTTCGTGCGGACCTATGTGCTTCGACGTGGATTTCTCGACGGCCGCGCGGGTTTTATGATCGCGGTGTTCAATGCCGAAACGGTGTACTACCGGTTTCTGAAGCTGGCGCGGATGGGGGAGCAGACGCGGCGCTAGTGGCCACGGCTAACCAACGGTTGGCCCACACCCACGCAACCGCGCGGGCCAACCAGACATCAATAAACGATTTCGATCGAGCTTCCGGCAAACTCACCGCGTAATGCCGCGAGCAGTTCGTCAGTCGGCTTCACGCGCCACGCATCGCCCAGACGCATTTCGCCTTGCGCGTTTTCGCTGCGATAGACCACCTGCACCGCGAGGCCGCTCGGAATCTGCACAGCCTGGCGCTGGCCACCGCCGCCATAACCGCCGCCGTTGCGGCCACCACCGCCTCCGCCGCCATTGCCACCACGCGATGACGCCGCCGGCGTCGGCGTAGCTTGCGGCTCGTCCTTACCCGCGCTATGCGCTTCGAGCACTCGCCGCAACGCCAACGCGTCTGCATTGCCGTTCATCTGCACCTTCACGGCTTCCGCATAACGGCAACGCGCGCGGCCGAGATCCATCACCGTGTCGACCGTGAAACGGATGCCGCCGGTGAATGCGTCGTTACGCGCCTGGCCCTGCACCACCAGTAATTCGTCTTCCTTGAATAGCTGTTTGTGCGCTTCAAAGGTCTCATTGAAGACGGTCACTTCGCATTGACCGGTGCCGTCGTCGAGCAGCGCGATCAGCATCTTGCCGCGCTGGGTCATCTGCGTACGCAGCGACGCGATCACACCCGCGACCAGCTTGTCGCGCCCTTCTTTCAATTCGCCGATCTTCTGGCGCACGAAACGGCGCACTTCATTCTTGTAGGCATCGAACAGATGGCCCGACAGGTAGAAACCGAGCGCGGCCTTCTCTTCCTGCAGCTTCTTCTTTTCCGGCCATTCCGGCTCGTCGACCAGTTCGTGACCTTGCGAGGGCGCGTCGCCCATATCGAACAGGCCCGCCTGCATCGCATTGGCGCTTGCCTGCTCGGCGGCTTCCATGGCCAGCGAGACGGAGGCGATCAACTGTGCGCGATTCGCATGCAGCGTGTCGAACGCACCGGCGCGGATCAATGCTTCCACCGTCCGGCGATTGACGATCCGGCGGTCGACCCGGTTGCAGAAGTCGAAGATGTCGATGAACGGACCTTCTTCGCGTGCACGCAGGATTTCTTCGATCGCGTTCTGGCCGCTGCCCTTGATCGCGCCGAGACCGTAGCGGATCGTTTTCGAGCGCTTGCCGTCCGCTTCCGCGACCGGCTCAAACCGGTACGCCGACAGATTGACGTCCGGCGGCAGCACGGCCATCTTGTTCGTGAGGCAGTCCTCGAACAGGATCTTGACCTTGTCCGTGTCGTCCATGGCGAGCGACATATTCGCCGCCATGAATTCGGCCGGATGATGCGCCTTCAGCCATGCGGTGTAGTACGCAAGCAGCGCATACGCCGCCGCGTGCGACTTGTTGAAGCCGTAGCCCGCGAACTTCTCCATCAAGTCGAAAATTTCGTCGGCCTTCTCGCCGGCCAGCCCGTTCTTCGCGGCGCCCTGGCGGAACAGCTCGCGATGCTCGGCCATTTCCTCGGCCTTCTTCTTACCCATCGCGCGACGCAGCAAGTCGGCGCCGCCCAGCGAGTAGCCGCCGATGATCTGCGCCATCTGCATCACCTGCTCCTGGTAGACCATGATGCCGTAGGTCTCTTTCAGAACAGATTCAACACGCGGATCCGGATACTCCACCACTTCGCGGCCGTGCTTACGCGCACAGAAGCTCGGAATCAGGTCCATCGGGCCCGGACGGTACAACGCGACCAGCGCGATGATGTCCTCGAAGCGGTCAGGCTGCGCGTCTTTCAGCATGCCTTGCATGCCGCGGCTTTCCAGCTGGAACACGGCAACCGTGTTCGCTTTCTTAAGGATCGAGAACGACGCCGCGTCGTCGAGCGGCACCTGCGCGAGCGACCAGTCTTTCTTCGACGGATCGAGACGGCGGATATAGCGCTCGGCCCAATCCAGAATGGTCAGCGTGGTGAGGCCCAAAAAGTCGAACTTCACGAGGCCGACGGCTTCGACGTCGTCCTTGTCGTACTGGCTCACGACGCCGCTTTCGTCGCCCTGCGTATAGAGCGGGCAGAAATCGGTCAGCTTGCCGGGCGCGATCAACACGCCGCCGGCGTGCATACCGACGTTACGCGTGAGGCCTTCCACGCGCTGCGCGAGTTCAAGCAACTGATGCACTTCGTCTTCGTTATCGAAGCGCTCCTGCAGCAGCGGCTCTTCCTTCATCGCGTCGGCGATGGTGACGTGCTTGCCCGGCTTGAACGGAATCAGCTTGGCGATGCCGTCCGTAAACATATAGCCGAGATCGAGCACGCGGCCGATGTCGCGCACGGCCGCTTTCGCCGCCATCGTGCCGAAGGTGGCGATCTGCGACACGGCGTCCGCGCCGTACTTGTCCTTCACGTACTGAATCACACGGTCGCGGCCGTGCTGGCAGAAGTCGATGTCGAAGTCGGGCATCGAGACCCGTTCCGGATTCAGGAACCGTTCGAACAGCAGGTTGTAGCGCAGCGGATCGAGGTCGGTCACGCCGAGCGCATACGCGACCAGCGAACCTGCACCCGAGCCCCGGCCCGGACCGACCGGCACGCCGTTGTTCTTGGCCCAGTTGATAAAGTCCGCCACGATCAGGAAGTAGCCCGGAAAGCCCATCTTGATGATCGTGCCGCACTCGAATTCGAGGCGCTGGTAGTACGTCTCGCGCTGCGCCTCGCGCTCGGCCGCATCCGGGTACAACTGTTCGAGACGCTTTTCGAGGCCCTCTTTTGACAATTGCACGAGGTAGTCGTCGAGCGACATGCCGTCGGGTGTCGGAAAGAGCGGCAGCTTCGGCTTGCCGAGTTCGAGCGTCAGGTTGCAGCGCTTGGCGATTTCGACACTATTGGCAAGCGCCGACGGAAGGTCCGCGAACAGCCCCGCCATTTCTTCCTGCGTACGGAAATACTGCTCGGACGTAAAGCGTTTCGAGCGGCGCGGATTCGCCAGGATGTCGCCTTCGGAAATACACACACGCGCTTCGTGCGCGGTGAAATCGTCCGGCGTCATGAACTGCATGGGGTGAGTGGCCACCACCGGCAATTTCAGCGACGCCGCGAGCGCAACCGCTTGCTGCACGTACTGCTCGCCGCCCGGCTGACCACACCGTTGCAGTTCGATATAGAAGCCGCCAGGAAACACCTTCGCCCAATGCAATGCATTGCGTTTGGCCGCTTCTTCGTTGCCGGCGGCGAGCGCGAGGGCGATGTCGCCCTGTTGCGCGCCCGACAACGCGAGCAGGCCTTCACCCAGACCGGATTCGAGCCAGCCGGCTTCGATTTCCGCACGGCCGCGATACTGGTTGGTGAGCGATGCCTTGCTGAGCAGTTCGCACAGATTCAGATAGCCGCGCCGGTTCTTGACCAGCAGCAGCAAACGGGAAGGCTTCTCGCGGTCGTCGGGATTGGTAATCCAGACGTCGCAGCCGGCAATGGGTTTGACCCCTTTGCCGCGGGCTTCCTTGTAGAAACGAACGAGGCCGAACGCGTTGCCGAGGTCGGTGAGGGCGAGCGCACCCTGACCGTCTTTGGCAGCGGCCTTGACGATGTCGTCAAGACGCACGATGCCATCGGCAATCGAGAATTCGGAGTGGACGCGAAGATGAACGAAGCGGGGATCTGACATGGGCGACATTGTAACTCCACCCTTCCGGAGTTTTCAGGGCAAAACCGCGCGTTAGCCGTTCGGCTTAGGACAGAAACGCGAGCGCGCCGCACACCGGTGTTGTGCAGGCGATTTGCGCTGCCGCAAAGGGTTGGCCATTCGGCCGAGTCGGCCAAAGCGCCGGCTTGAGGGATAATAGCGGTTTCGCCCTTTTCGACGTGGCCGCGCAGCATGGAGTTTGAATGCGGGCGTTTTCAATGCGCCCCGTTTTCCGCGCGGCCACTTCTTACCGCTGGACACACATGAGTATCGTCAATCTCGCCGCGTATCATTTCGCGACCATCGAAGACACCGCCGCATGGCGCCCGTTCGTTACGGAGCGCTGTAATGCGCTCGGCTTGCGCGGCACCATCCTGCTGGCGCCGGAAGGCATCAACCTGTTCGTCGCCGGCACGCGCGAAGCCACAAACGCGTTCATCAACTACATCCGTCACGACGCGCTGTTCGAAGGCAAGTTCGTCAATCTGCAGTTCAAGGAAAGCCTGTCGGACAAACAGCCGTTCACCCGCATGCTGGTCAAGCTCAAGCGCGAGATCATCACGATGAAAAAGCCGGCGATCCGGCCGGAGCTTGGCCGCGCGCCGTTCGTCGACGCCCCCACGCTGAAAACCTGGCTCGACCGCGGCCATGACGACGAAGGCCGCCCCGTCGTCATGCTGGACACACGCAATGCGTTCGAAGTGGACGTCGGCACGTTCGATGACGCGCTCGACTACCGCATTACGAAATTCAGCGAATTTCCCGAAGTCATCGAACAAAACCGCGCCGATCTCGAAGGCAAGACGGTGGTGTCGTTCTGCACAGGCGGGATTCGTTGCGAGAAGGCGGCGATCCACATGAAGGAAGTCGGCATCGAGAACGTGTACCAGCTCGAAGGCGGCATCCTGAAGTATTTCGAGGAAGTCGGCGGCGCGCACTATCACGGCGACTGCTTCGTATTCGACTACCGCACCGCGCTGAATCCGCAACTGGAGCCGACCGCGACCGTGCAATGCTTCGGCTGCCGCGCGGTGGTGCCGCCGGAAGCGCAGCAATCGCCAATGTACGTGGCGGGCAAGACGTGTCCGGAATGCCATCCGGACAGCAAGGCAACGCGCGCCGCGTGATGCGGGCAGTTGCGGCGGGCGGGCGCCTTCACGTTGCGGCCCGCCGCCCCCATACGGATTCTTGGCTGAGCGGCATGGGTCCCTCAGTTGTTCATCGTATTTGCGCATCAACACACCGATCGAACCCATGACCTATCGTGGACGCTTCGCGCCGTCGCCTACCGGGCCCTTGCATTTCGGCTCACTGGTGAGCGCGCTCGCAAGCTGGCTGGACGCGCGCGCGCATCGCGGCGCGTGGCTGGTGCGCGTCGAAGACATCGACGGGCCTCGCACCGTCCCAGGCGCAGCCGAGGAGATTTTATCGACCCTCGAACATTTCGGCATGCATGCCGACGAGCCGCCGGTCTGGCAAAGCGATCGTATTGCGCGCTATCAGGAAGCGCTGGAGCAATTGAAGACCGCCGGCCTGGTCTATCCATGCGGCTGCACGCGCAAGGAGATTGCCGACTCGCTGCTGCATGCGCACGCGCGCAACACCACGCTCGCCTACCCCGGCACCTGCCGCAACGGCCTGCATGGCAAACCGGCGCGCGCATGGCGCCTGCGCGTACCCGACGGCGATGCCGCGGTGATCACATTCGAGGACCGCTGGCAGGGCAAACAGACGCAGAACCTGGCCACCGAGGTCGGCGACTTCGTCCTGAGACGCGCTGACGATCAGTGGGCATACCAACTGGCGGTGGTGGTCGACGATGCGGACGCGGGGATTACGCACATCGTGCGCGGCGCGGACTTGATGGATTCAACAGCGCGGCAGATCTACCTGCAGCGTTGCCTGGGCGTGCCGACGCCGGAGTATTTGCACGTACCGGTGGTCACGAACGATGAGGGCGAAAAGCTCAGCAAGCAAAACGGCGCAACTGCGCTGGACAATGACAAACCGTTTGAAGCGCTGAGCGCAGCCGCTCGTCATCTGGGGCTTGGATTAGACGGGACTGCGCATACTACGCTAGAGGGCTTTTATGCAGCCGCGACGGCAGCATGGGCGCAGCGCACGGGCGTGCGAGTGTGATGGCAGCGAGGCGTAGCGGCCGCCCCGAACAGAGGCAGCGCCAGTGAACCGCGCAGAAAAGAAGCGCTCAGAAAAGAAACACTAAAAACAACAAAACCCAGGCAAAAAGCCAGCAATCAGGTCGACGACGGCGACTTCCTCGGCATCCCAAACCCACCCAGCAACGCCGCCAACGGCTGCTTGGAAGTCGACTTCTGCGGAGCAGCAGCAGACGATGCAGCCGCCTCCTCAACCTTCCTCACAGAAGCCGCCGAAGGCTCATAAGGCTTGAGGAAGAAATCATCCACAGGCTGCGCACGATGATGATGCGGCCGATCGAACGATCCCGAGGACGAAGCCCCCGAACGCCGGCGACCGCCCCGCTCGTCGCGGCCCTCTGCACGGCCATCCACGCGCTCGCGCCGCGGCGGGCGCTCTTCATGGTGATGCCGCACCGGCGTATCGACAGTCAGGTGTTGCACTTCTAAAGGCCGCTTGATCAGCTTCTCGATATCAGCCAGCTGCTTCCGCTCATTCGGGCTGCACAGCGACAAAGCATCACCGGAAGCCCCAGCACGCCCGGTACGGCCAATCCGGTGCACATAATCTTCCGCATTGAACGGCAGATCGAAATTGATCACGGCCGGCAGCTCGGCAATATCCAAACCGCGCGCAGCGACGTCAGTCGCCACCAAAGCCTCGATCTCGCCACGCTTGAACGCATCCAGAGCCTGCATCCGTTCATTCTGGGTGCGGTCGCCGTGAATCGCGGTGGCGATCACACCGTCGCGCTCCAGACTCCGCGCCAGCCGGCTTGCGCCGATCTTGCTGTTACAGAACACGATCACCTGCTTGAGGCCGCGGTCGCGAATCAGCTTAACGACCGCGCCCGTCTTGTCGCCCTCGGCCACTTCATAGACGATCTGCGTCACATTGGTCGCAGTCGAATTGCTGCGTGCGACTTCGATCGTCTGCGGGTCGCGCAGATAGGTAGCGGCCAGTTTCTTGATTTCGCCCGAGAACGTGGCCGAAAACAGCAGCGTCTGACGTTCCTTCGGCAGCAGGTTCAGGATGCGCTGCAAATCCGGCAGGAAGCCCATGTCGAGCATCCGGTCGGCTTCGTCGAGCACGAGGATCTGCACCTGGCCGAGATTGGCGGTTTTCTGTTGCACGTGATCGAGCAGACGGCCTGGCGTCGCGATCAGAATTTCGACGCCGCGGCGCAGTTGCTCGGACTGCGGATTCATATCGACACCGCCGAACACCACGGCGCTGCGCAGCGCCGTGTGCTTCGCGTACGACTGCACGTTCGCCGCCACCTGGTCGGCCAGTTCGCGGGTCGGCGTGAGGATCAGCGCGCGCACCGGATGGCGGGCGGGCGATGCGCTCGTGCTGGCCTGCGGCAGCAAGCGCTGGATGATCGGCAGCGAGAAGCTGGCGGTCTTGCCGGTGCCGGTTTGCGCGGCACCCATCATGTCCCGGCCCGCCAGCACGACGGGAATCGCCTGCTCCTGGATCGGCGTAGGGATGGTGTAGCCCGATTCTTTGACGGCTTTCAGGATGTCGGGCGCGAGACCGAATTGATCAAAAGTCGCAGTACTGGGCGTGACGGCTGTGTCGGACATGGTGGCTTTCGCTAAAAATGCGCTTGGCGCGGTGCGCGCGGCAGCGGTCGGAACCGCAGAGGGCATCAGGATGAAGGCGGAGCCACGGCGTTCCGCACGGGACCCGTCAGTATTACGGGAAAAATGCGGCCGGCTCCGGCCGGCGGAAACACCCGCCGGAAAGGCCGGTATTGTAGCACTTCAGCAAAAACACTCATGGCGCATCTGCCGGCTTTCTGCTTACGACGGCGAAAGCCGGACGGCGAGCCGCTCACCAGACCGTCGGTGCCGGCTCCGAAAGGCGGCCTGCGAGGGTCGGACCGCCTCGCTGGCAGCGTAGTGCGCGCGTGCGACAGATGCATGACAGTCCGGCTCAACCCGACCCTGCCACAGGATGCCCGAACGAGGGGGCACGGACCACCGCACACCACGACGGGGCCCGAATCCCTGTAGAAGAAGCACAGCCCCGGCAGGCGCCCGCATCATCGTCATGCGCCGCCGCACCACCCCGTCACCACGTCTCGCGCATCACCATCAAACGCATCTCGGTCATATCCTCGATCGCGTAGCGCACGCCTTCGCGCCCGAGCCCGGAATCTTTCACGCCACCATAGGGCATGTTGTCGACCCGGAACGACGGCACGTCGTTGATCACCACGCCGCCCACGTCGAGCAGATCCCAGGCGCGGTGCGCATGGGCGAGCGAATCGGTGAACACGCCGGCTTGCAGGCCGAAGTCGCTGTCGTTGACGGTGGCGAGCGCAGCGTCGAAATCGTCGAAACGCTCCAGAATCGCCACCGGGCCGAAGGCTTCCTTGCGATAAAGGTCGGTGTCGCGCTTCACGCCTTCGAGCAGTGTGGCCTCGAACATCGCGCCCTCCACCTTGCCACCGGCGACGATCTTCGCGCCCGCCTGCACCGCGCTTTCCATCCAGCCGGCGAGACGATTGGACTCCGATTCGGAGATCATCGGCCCGACAAAGGTCTTCTCGTCCTTCGGATCGCCCATGATCAGCGACTTCGTCTTCGCGATCAGCTTCTCGCGCAGGGCATCGTAAATCTTCGCGTGCACCAGAATCCGCTGCACGCCGATGCAACTCTGCCCCGACTGATAGAACGCGCCAAACGCCAGCCGATCGACCACATAGTCGAGCTTGCCACCCTGATCGCCGTCGACGATCGCCGCCGCGTTGCCGCCCAGCTCCAGAATCACTTTCTTCTTGCCGGCCTTTTTCTTCAGTTCCCAGCCCACCGCGGGCGAGCCGGTGAAGGAAAGCAGCTTGAAACGCTCATCGGTAGTGAACAGATCGGCACCGTCGCGATGCGCGGGAAGAATCGAGAATGCGCCTTTCGGCAGGTCGGTTTCCGCCAGAATCTCGCCCATGATGAGCGCGCCGACCGGGGTGCGGCTCGCCGGTTTCAACACGAACGGCACGCCTGCCGCGATCGCCGGCGCGACCTTGTGCGCGGTCAGATTCAGCGGAAAATTGAACGGCGAGATAAACGAACACGGACCGATCGGCACACGCTTCACGTAGCCGTGGTAGCCCTTCGCCCGCGGCGAAATCTCCAGATTGATGATCTCGCCGTCGATGCGCACCGACTCTTCAGCCGCCACCTTGAACGTGTCGATCAGACGCGTGACCTCGCCTTTCGAGTCGTTGATCGGCTTGCCCGCTTCGATACACAGCGCGAGCGCCAATTCGTCGTAACGCTCGCGAAACCGCTTCACGCAATGTTCGAGCACGGCCTGGCGCTTGAACGGCGGGAACGCGCGCATTGCCGGCATCGCTTCGACGGCATAGCCGATCGCTTTGTCGATCGCCGCCGCGTCCGCCATCGCCACGCGGGTCGCCACTTCGCCGCTGAATTTATCCGTGACTTCGAGATCCGTGTTGGCCGCCACCGCAATGTTGGCGAGGTAGTACGGGTAAGTCTTGTTCAACATGACGCGTTCTCCTTGATCCAATGCCTGACATCAGCCATGCAGCCGGCAAGTGCTATGTCTCGTTGCCGCACATGGCCGCACCATTCATAGTTGGGCGCTCAGCCGCTTGATCTCGCGATTCAGCACACGCTCGTTGTCCGAGTAGTCGATCGGCAGATCGATCACATGCACACCGGGCGTCGCGAAACATTCGCGCAGCAGCGGCGCGAATTCCGCGGCCGATTCAATGCGATGCCCCTTCGCGCCGTAACTCTCTGCATACGCGACGAAATCCGGGTTGCGCAGCGTCATGCCGTAGTCCGGGAAGTTCATGTTTTCCTGCTTCCAGCGGATCATGCCGAACGCGTCGTCGCGCAAAATCAGGACCACCAGATCGAGCTTCAGACGCACTGCCGTTTCCAGCTCCTGCGAATTCATCATGAAGCCGCCGTCACCGCACACCGCCATGACCTTGCGGTCGGGGTGCACGATCTTGGTCGCGATCGCCGACGGCAAGCCGGCGCCCATCGACGCCAACGCGTTATCGAGCAGCAGCGAATTCGGTTCATGCGCGCGGTAGTAGCGCGCGAACCAGATCTTGTACATGCCGTTGTCCAGACACACGATGCCGTCCACCGGCGTGGTCTCGTAGACGTCGTTGACGATCCGCACCGGGTACATCGGGAAACGGTCGTCGTGCTGACCTTTGACCAGATGCTCCTCGAAGTGCTGCTTGATCTCCTTGAAACGCGTGAAATCCCAGTGTTCCTGACGCTCCTTGAGGCTTTCCTTGAGCTGCCACACCGCGTTGGCGATATCGCCGACCACCTCGATCTGCGGGAAATACACCGTATCGACTTCCGCGCCGAGAAAGTTGACGTGAATCACCGTCTTCTCGCCGGCGTCGCCGCTGCGCATGAAAAACGGCGGCTTCTCGATCACGTCGTGGCCGACATTGATGATGCAATCCGCGTGGTCGATTGCGCGGTGCACGAAGTCACCGTCGGACAAGGTGGCGTTGCCGAGCCACATCGGGTGCGATTCGTCGATCACGCCCTTGCCCATTTGGGTCGTAAAGAACGGAATGCCGATCTGGTCGACGAATTCGCGCAACATTTTGGTGGTGGTCTTGCGATTGCCGCCGGCGCCGATCATCAGCAAGGGATGCTTCGCTTTCGTGATCGCCTCGACCGCGCGCGCCACGGCCTTTTCCTCGGCAACGGGGCGGCGGCTGAAGCTCTTCGGAATCGGATGGCCGTCGCCCTCTTCGTGCGCAACGTCTTCAGGCAATTCGAGGTGCGTGGCGCCCGGCCGTTCTTCCTCCGCCTGACGGACCGCTTCGCGCACCGCGGCCGGAATGTTGGCGATCGACACGATCTGCCGCGTGTACTTGGTGAGCGGCTCCATCATCCGCACCACGTCGACGATCTGAAAATGCCCCTGCTTGCTCGATTTGATCGGTTTTTGTCCGGTCACCATCAGCATCGGCATGCCGCCCAACTGCGCGTACGCGGCAGCGGTCACGAAGTTGGTCGCGCCCGGTCCGAGGGTGGCCAGACACACGCCGGTGCGACCGGTGAGGCGTCCATACGTGGCGGCCATGAACCCGGCCGCCTGCTCGTGACGCGTGAGAATCAGACGAATTTTCGAGCGGCGCAGCGATTCGAGGAGATCGAGATTTTCTTCACCCGGGATGCCGAACACGTACTCGACACCTTCGGCTTCCAGCGATTTGACGAACAGGTCCGATGCTTTCATGGAGGGTCTCGCTTGATGAAACGGACGCGGGCCATGAGCCCGCCCGTTGAAGTCCAATATCGGACGATCGAAGACGACGACAACCGCGCGAGCCTTGCGCGGCCTGACATAACGGTGATAGCGACGACACTGGCGACAGCAATGGCAGCGGACACAGCGGATGCCATGCCGGACAGCTTACTACTCGAACGGAAAGGATGCGCGCCGGCGGGCAGCGCCACAAGGCAGAGACAAACGTAAGGCGAGGCAGGCGGCGTGTCTGAAGAAAGCCGCCGCATCATGCTCAGCGATTGATGGTGACGCAGTCGGAGAGCATCGGCGGGGCGTTTTCGCCGTCCGTCGCGTCGTAGAGATCGGCGCGCGGACCCTTGGTCCACCAGGTGTAGCTGCCGGCCTGATACTTCGCGCCGGAAGCCGAGATCGTGTTGACGAACAGCAGTTGCTGGCCCTTGACAGGCACGAGCGCGAAGCTCTGGCCGTTCGCCGTGTTCCAGTAGGTCACTTGCAGAATCTTGCCGGTCGCGCAGGTGTATTTATGCGTCTGGCGATTCTTCGCCTGAATATCGGCGAGGTTCGATGGCGCGGCCCATGCATTGCCGTACAGCGCCGCAAGACCCGCTGCCGCGGTGACTGCAACAAGCCATTTCTTCATTCGATGCCTCGATTGTTGTTGCACATCAAGCGTGGGCGGCGCGCCTTGCGTTGCGGCTGTGTTGCACGCCCGGACCGCTCATGACCCCATCGCGAACCGGTCGTGGATTGCTTATGGATCGATCACCTCGGCGCAAGCGTCGGTCGGCGCGGCGGCGACGTGCCCGACCAGCGGCACGATCTTCAGCCCAGCCGACGCCACCCGGCACGGCGCAGCGGCGAGGCCGCACCCTGTCATCGCCGCACACAGCGCGAGTATCACACCCAGTGCGCCGAGACGGCCGAAGCTTCCAGACCGCATGTTCTTGCGGGATTCCAGGGGCATACGTACCTCTACTTCAACAAACTTCAATGAGTCGGGTTTCGCGCGCGGCGGGTTTGCGCGGCGCGCGGGTACTTCACACTTCACGGCACATCGACACGCTGCAGCGCCGCAAGGCAGCGCTTTGACGCGCCTTACTTCGTGGAAACCGGCCGCACCGCCGCCGCGGCCTGCTTCGCGCGCGAGCGTGCTTCTTCGGTCGTCTCGCCAGTGGCCAGCGCCACGCCCATGCGGCGCTTGACGAAGCTCTCCGGCTTGCCGAAAAGCCGCAGATCCGCATTCGGCACGGCCAACGCCGCCGCGACACCTTCGAAAGCGATCGCCGTTTCGTCCAGGCCGCCGTAAATCACCGCCGACGCGCCCGGCGCCCGCAGCGACGTATCCACCGGCAAACCGAGAATCGCGCGCGCATGCAGTTCGAACTCCGAGAAGCGTTGCGAGCACAGCGTGACCAGACCGGTATCGTGCGGACGCGGACTCACTTCCGAGAACCATACGTCATCGCCACGCACGAAAAGTTCCACACCGAACAGGCCCCTGCCGCCCAATGCCGCAGTGACTTTGTGCGCCACTTCGCGCGAACGTTCCAGCGCGAGCGGGCTCATCGGCTGCGGCTGCCACGATTCGACGTAGTCGCCCGCCACCTGCACGTGCCCGATCGGGTCGCAGAAATACGTGCTGACTTCACCGCTCGCCGGATCGATCGCGCGCACGGTGAGTTGCGTGATTTCGTATTCGAAGTCGATAAAACCTTCGACGATCACCCGGCCGTGATTCACGCGGCCACCCGCCATCGCATATTGCCAGGCGGGTTCGACGTCCGCGTCGCTCTTCAGCACCGACTGCCCCTTGCCCGACGACGACATCACCGGCTTCACGACGCACGGATAGCCGACTTTGGCGATGCCCGCGCGCAGTTCCTCGAGCGAATCGGCGAACGCGTACGGCGAGGTCGGCAGGCCGAGTTCTTCAGCGGCCAGACGGCGGATGCCTTCGCGGTTCATCGTGAGTTGCGTGGCGCGCGCGGTGGGGATCACTTCGGCGAGGCCGTCGGTTTCGATGGCGGCGAGTGCATCGGTCGCGATGGCTTCGATCTCGGGGACGATCAGGTGCGGACGCTCCTGTTCGACCAGCGCGCGCAAGGCGGCGCGGTCGGTCATGTCGATCACGTGCGAGCGATGCGCGACCTGATGACCCGGCGCATTCGGATAACGGTCGACGGCGATCACTTCGACGCCCAGCCGTTGCAGCGCGATGATCACTTCCTTGCCGAGCTCGCCGGCGCCGAGCAGCATGACGCGCGTGGGGGATTCAGAAAGGGGCGTGCCGATCCGTTGGCCGATCTGCATGGGGTCTCCAGATAAAAGTCGGATGAGGGTGGGATTAGGTGGAACACGATGTTAACATGCGCACCCCGCACCGCGCCTTGCTCGCCGAGTCCGCGTTGCTATCTGCGCATTAGGCGCTGCGGCGCGCGCCGCGACGCACGTGTTTAAGTCCGTTCTCACGCCGTTGCGCTCGCGTGCGGCGTGCCGAGTGCGTTACCCTTACGCCTTCGCCAGTTTGAAGAGGAACGACGCCATGCTCCAAAGCTCCTCCGCGCGAGGTGTTGCGCGCTTCATCCCTTTTGCGCGCACGGCCATCGCCGCGTTGAGCGTCGCCGCGCTATGCAGCGCGTGCGCCATCCCGAAGCACCCCGACTCGGAGGCCGCACCGCCCGATCCGTTCAACCCGGCCGCCACCCAGTTGCTCGACGACACCAGTTGGGTACTCACCGGCTGGAAACAGGCCGACGGCACGGCCCGCGCGATTCCGTCCGCGGATCAGGGCGCGCCGATCACGCTCGTGCTCTCCACCGACAAAGGCCAGCGCCACGCCAGCGGCTTTTCCGGCTGCAACCGCTACATGGGCTCGTATGCGCTGAAAGACGGCAAGCTGAGCTTCGGCACCCTGGGCGGCACGCGCATGGCGTGTGCGACGCCGGGCGGGCAGATCGAAGGTTCGTATCTCGACGCGCTGAACCACATCGACCGCACCGGCGTGCAGATGCGCGCGCCGCAGCAGATGCAACTGGTGCTCGACAACGGCGACACGCTCACATTCGACCGCAGCGCCAAGTGATCGGTACGCGGTTCGTTCCATTTGGCGCAGGCATACTTGCGTCTGCCTTCGAAGCATCGGGCTTCGCCGGTTAAACTCGACGGATTGCGTTCTTGCGCGTCCGTCATTCGTTGATGTCTAGTATGCACACGGTAGTTTTCGGCTGGTTCGGCGGGTCGGCCGTCTGGTTCATTCCTCTTTTCTGGCGCCTCGTGAAGTCGGTGCTGCCGGGCGGCGCAGGTTTGCGCGGCCCCGGCACGATCCGCCTTTGGCTCGGCTTCGTCTGCGTCCTGGTGGCAAGCTGCGCGCTGGAGGCGTCGTTGATCGGCGTGGCCGGCGTGAATGGCTTCGGCCATGCGCTGGCGGCGGGCTTCGGTCATCTGCTCGGACACATCGGCACGCCGCTCGCGGCGCTTGCCCTGCTCCTGATCAGCCTGCCCTGGCTGATCGACTTCCGCTGGCGCGACGTCGCCGTGTGGGCCGACGGTGCATTCGGCCTCGGCTTGTCCCGCGGCCTCGCGAAACGCGACGAGGAAGCGCGCCGCCATCGCAGTGTCGATGACGGTTTGCCGTCGCATATGTCGCCGTCCAGCAACACCATGGCGCCCAAAAGCAATGGACGTTATGCGCGCCCGACCGTCTGGCGGCCGACGGCGAACGGCCGCAACGCGGCTGCGGCTGCCGGTGCGGCAGGTGCCGCCGCGGCCAGGGACGCAGCGGCGCGTGGCGCTGGGGCGAACTGGCGCGCCGGCGCAGTGAAGACGCGCAGCCAGTCCGCCCAGGCGGAGCCGGTGCTGCGTACGTCCGCCGCGACACCACCGCGCCAGGCGCCACGGCAAGTGCCGACGCAGACGACGACGCCGACACACTTGCAGAACGCGGACAGGACCGCATGGATGCCGGCCGAACCAGTCGCGCCGGCCGGATGGTTGCGTGATTCGGCAACGGCGCCGCGTGCGCCCGCATCTGCAGCCGGTTCGCCAGCGGGATCAGGAACGACAGCGACTCCGGCTCGCGATGGCGCATCGCAGGTTGGTCGGCGCTCTGCTGGCGAGCAACGTCCGGTGGGATCGTCGGGCTCGGGCGTGGCGGGTTTCGGGGGCGCAGTCGCTGCGCCGGCTGCTGCAGCGCAAGCGGCGCACGCCTTCGCGGCAACGCGGATGGTGTCAGGCTCGGTAGCCGGTTCGGCGGCGAACGCCTCGGCTGACGCAGGCCGTCCGTCGACGGCGCCGGGTTCAGCCGCCAGTGCAGGATCTTCTGGAAGTCGCTCTACGGCTGCCCAGCAGCCGTTCTCGCCCGCTCCGCGCGCGGACACCAACACCGCGCCGGCGCAGACAACGCGGCGTCCGGCTCCGTTCAGCACGCCGGCTCCGAGTTATACCCGGCCGATGGCGACCGAGCAAAAGGTCACGCCGCCCGCCAGCGTCCAGGAGACGCTTCGCAGCATCGCGGAAAACGCCGCGCGCTGGACCGACATTGCCGGCGTCAGCCTCGCGCGCAGCAGCGGCGCGGAAAACGCGATCGTCACGACGACTCTGGACGCTCTGACGGGTACCGAGCCACCGGTCGAGGCTGGGCAATCGGACGTAGCTTCGTCTTCACATGCGAACGAAGTCGAAATGGCCGCAGTGCCGGATGTAAGCGCGCCTTTGCAGGACGTAGTCGAGGCTGCGCCGGACCACCATGCAGCGACGCAATCGCCCGTCGAAACGCCGCGAATCGAAGGCGCCTCTGAAGCGCCGGTCGAGGACGATACCGAGCCTGTCGTGCAATGGCCGATTGAACCGCCGGTTATCCAGGCGCCGTTGGTTGCGACACACACGCCAGCCACGCAGTATGCAGCGCCGGTGCCAACGCCAACGCCATTTCAAATCTTCGCAGCCCAACTGGAAGCCAGTGACGCGCAAACGGACGTGCCGCCGTTCGTCGAAGACGAACCGACGCAAGCGCACAGAGCGACGTCCGTGCCGGTTGCCGAAGTCGTCATCGAAAAACCGCTCGCGCCCTGGGAAACCAGCATCGATGCTGTCGCGCCAGTCGACGCGGCAATGACGAACGCCCCTGCCCTATCGGATGTATCGGACGTATTGGAAACAGTGGACGTAGCCGACGATTTGAACTCGTCGGCCGCCTCGGACGCTTCGGCCATCGTTGCCGCAGTAGAACCGCAAAGCGACGTATCGCACGCGTCGAACGTGGTTCGTTTCCCTGGCTTCGCAGTTCAGGCAGCACCAGCGACCTCGGCCACCATCGTCGACGAACCCTCGACCGAGCGCACCGACCCTGCGGAGCCCGCTGAGCCTGTAGAACCCACCGAACCCACAATCCAGCGCACGCCGCTGCGCGGCCACGCCCCCGCCAACGGCTTCGAATTCCGCGCGCCCGCGGCATCGATGGTCGAGTTGCCGACGCTCGATCTGCTCGCGCGCGCCGACACCGACGTCGAACCCGTGTCAGAAGAAAAGCTCATCGAAACCGGCCTGCTGATCGAGCAGCGTCTGCAGGAATTCAAGGTGCCGGTCACCGTGGTCGGCCATTCGGCCGGCCCGGTCATCACGCGCTTCGAAGTCGAGCCGGCGCTCGGCGTGCGCGGCAGTCAGATCGTCGGCCTGATGAAGGACTTGTCGCGCGGCCTCGGTCTCACGTCGATTCGCGTGGTCGAGACAATTCCCGGCAAGACCTGCATGGGCCTCGAGTTGCCGAATGCCAAGCGGCAGACGATTCGCCTGTCCGAAATCCTCGAAGCCAGCGTCTACCAGAACTCGCATTCGCAGTTGACGCTGGCGATGGGCAAGGACATCACCGGCCATCCGGTGGTCGCCGATCTGGCGAAGGCGCCGCACATGCTGGTTGCGGGCACAACGGGTTCGGGCAAATCGGTGGCGATTAACGCGATGATCTGCTCGCTGCTTTACAAGGCGACGCCCGAAGAAGTGCGGCTCATCATGATCGATCCGAAGATGCTGGAACTGTCGGTGTACGAAGGCATTCCGCATCTGCTCGCGCCGGTCGTCACCGACATGAAGCTGGCCGCCAACGCGCTGAACTGGTGTGTCGGCGAAATGGAAAAGCGCTACCGTCTGATGTCCGCGGTCGGCGTGCGCAACCTGGCCGGCTTCAATCAGAAGATCCGCGATACGGAAGCCAAGGGCAAGAAGCTCGGCAACCCGTTCTCGCTGACCCCGGACGCACCCGAGCCGCTCGCGCCGCTGCCGCTGATCGTCGTGGTGATCGACGAGTTGGCCGACCTGATGATGGTCGCCGGCAAGAAGATCGAAGAACTGATCGCGCGCCTCGCGCAGAAGGCGCGCGCCGCCGGCATCCACCTGATTCTGGCGACGCAGCGTCCGTCGGTGGACGTGATCACCGGCCTCATCAAGGCCAACATTCCGACGCGTGTGGCGTTCCAGGTGTCGTCGAAGATCGACTCGCGCACGATTCTCGATCAGATGGGCGCCGAATCGCTGCTCGGCCAGGGCGACATGCTGTTCCTGCCGCCGGGCACGGGCTACCCGCAGCGCGTGCACGGCGCGTTCGTCGCCGACGAGGAAGTGCACCGGATCGTTGAGTATCTGAAGCAGTTCGGCGAACCGCAATACGAGGAAGGCATTCTCGACGGCCCGGCCACTGAAGGTGCGTCGCCCGATCTGTTCGGCGACACGCCGGATGCCGAAGCCGATCCGCTTTACGACGAAGCCGTCGCCTTCGTGGTGCGCACGCGGCGCGCGTCGATCTCGTCGGTGCAGCGGCAATTGCGCATCGGTTATAACCGCGCGGCGCGTCTTGTCGAGCAGATGGAAACGGCGGGCCTGGTGTCTGCGATGGGCATCAACGGCAGCCGTGAAGTGCTTGCACCGGGACCGGCGGAATAAACGGGACGGTCCGGTCGCCACCAACCAAAGCCAGACAAAAAAACGGGTCGCTCGAAGCGACCCGTTTTTTATTCAACGCGCGGATTCAGATCGTCAGCAACCCACCTCACGACGGCGACACCAGCTTGAAGTCCACCGGCGAATCGATCTCGATACGTTTCGGATTCGCTTCGAGCAACCCACTCTGTTGATCGCGCTTGAACACATACACGGTGCCGCTGTTCTGATTGCCGACGATCAACCAGTTGCCGGTCGGGTCGATCGCGAATTCGCGCGGCGACTTGCCGAGGCTCGACTGGTGCCCGATCTTCTTCAGATGGCCGTTGGCCGGATCAACCGAGAAGATCACGATCTCGTTCGCATCGCCGCGATTGGTGGCGTAAAGGAAGCGTCCGTCCGGCGACAGATGAATGGCCGCGGCGCCTACTGCGCCCTTGAAGCCGGGCTCGATCAGCGAACTCGTTTGCACCTGCGTGAGCTTGCCGTCGGCGTAATTGAAGGTGCTGACCGTAGCAGCCAGTTCGCTAGTCAGATAGGCATGCTTGCCGTCCGCGCCGAACACCAGGTGACGCGGGCCCGTGCCTGCTTTCTCCTGGGTGTAGCGCCAATCGGTCGGGCCGAGCAGGCCGCGGCTGCCGTCCGGCGTGTAGCGGTACGAATACAGCTTGTCGGCGCCAAGGTCCTGCGCGAACAGGTAGTGACCGTCCGGCGAGAACACGGTTGAGTGAACGTGCGAGTTGTCTTGACGTCCCTTCACAGGACCGCCGCCTTCATGATGCACCGTGAGCACCGACGCGCCCACCTGGCCGTCCGCCTGCAATGGGAACACCGCGAAGCTGCCGCCCGGGTCGGCCGCCACCGAGTAGTTCGCGGTCAGCAGATATTTGCCGTCCGGCGACAGGCTCAGATAGCACGGGTCATTGCCGTCCGACGAGACCTTGTTGAGAAAGCTCAGTTGGCCGCTCGCGGCATCGAAGCGAAACGCGCTGATGCCGCCGCGCTGCGTGGCCGGGCCGTTGTCGCCGGGCAATTCGTTGACCGCATAGACGAAGCGCCGGTCACGGCTCACCACCAGATACGACGGATTGACCGTCTGCGCGACCGACACGCGGGTCGCTTCGCCCGTCTTCGTGTCGAAGCGATAGACGTACAGCCCTTCGCTCTTGCCAGCCGTGTAAGTACCGACCAGCATGTCATAGACGCCATCGGCGGGAGCCGGGCCGGAATCTTGCGCAAACGCATGCGAAGCAACAATCGAGACCATGAGCACGAAACCTTTTATTATCGAGCGGGCGGAGCGCAGAGGAGCTGGCCGCCCGCCGCGCCATGAGGTGGATTGAGCAGCAGAAGGCAAAGGAGAGCTTGAGACAGCACGCATTGCAGCACGGTGACTACGAAGCATACGACCTCCTCTTCATCGGTTATTCGGTTGTAATGGTGTCTCTGGTCTGCCGCGCAATCGGTCGAATTGTTTTGTCGAGGCAAGTATAAAAGCGTTGCGTCGGATCATGCAGCGAAT
Organism: Paraburkholderia sp. WS6; assembly: GCF_030464835.1. Lineage (NCBI taxonomy): Bacteria > Pseudomonadati > Pseudomonadota > Betaproteobacteria > Burkholderiales > Burkholderiaceae > Paraburkholderia > Paraburkholderia sp. WS6. The sequence continues at coordinate 157,558 of NZ_JALQCK010000006.1, read as the reverse complement.
CCGGCGGGCCGCGTAGGCCGGGCCGCGTTCGGCTGGCCGGCCTGCCGGTTCATGCTTAGCAATTGTCCCGCCTGACGGGGCGTTTTTTTCAACCGCGTCTCACCCATCTCACACTACGGAGTTTTCATGAACGTCACACTCAGCCTGGGCCCGCTGGTTTCGTTGATCGCCGGCATTCTGATTCTCGTCATGCCGCGCCTGTTGAACTACATCGTCGCGCTCTATCTGATCATCATCGGCATCATTGGGATCTTCGGCATGGGGTCGTCGCACTTCTAGGCGGCGGCAGTCAGCCATGGAAGCTGCAAGAAGGGACACACGACCGGGCGCAGTGCCGGCCCGGAAATGTCTCGCACGAACGGGGGGCCGGTGCGGGATATGGCGCGCGTACTGATAGCGGCTGTGGCAATGCAACACGTGGCACAGCGAAGCGGTACGGGCGCGACAGAGTCGCATCGGACGCAATGCGCCAGATGCGAGACAACTGCGGACAGCCGCATGGCGCGAGCCCGCGCAATGGAGAAAGGCAGAAACGGAGAAACGGTCAGCCGTTCGAAAGCTGATCCAGCCGCAAACGCCCCTGCAACGACAATCCGCCGACGGCATAATGGCCGTCACCTTCCTGATGACGGCGGAAGCAGGCCCGTTCGATCAGAAAGGCCGCCGCAGCCAGCATTCCGTTGCGGCTCAGGCCCAGCCGGCCATGTTCGAGCGGCAACATCGAATCGTCAGCCAGTTCGCTGGCGGCGGAGAGAATTGTGATGCAATCGGATTTCGACGGGTTCAGCATTGCTTGGGTCCTCGAAAACGGCTTTTGCATGCGCCATGGGCAAGGCCGACGCATGATCCGGCGAACTCCGAGCATCGGCATGAAAATTGATTGTAGGCAGTGATTTGACAATTACCAACCCGCGTTTTGCCGCATTGCGCGCTGAACCAAAACGCATCGCGCGGGTCCGGTAACACAATGACCCCCAGCGCGGCGGCCTTCGCCTCGCATAAAACAGACACGCTCCCCCATGCCCGCACTCATCGAAGACTATGCGCTCATCGGCGACGGCCACACGGCCGCGCTCGTCTCCCGCGAGGGTTCGGTCGACTGGCTCTGCTGGCCGCGCTTCGACTCCGGCGCGTGTTTCGCCGCCCTGCTCGGCACGCCCGACAACGGCCGCTGGCTGATTTCGCCAGTCCCCGATACGCCGCCCACGATCACGCGCCGTTATCGCGGCGAGACGCTGGTTCTGGAAACCGATTTCGAAACGCCCGAAGGCGCGGTCACGCTGATCGACTTCATGCCGCCGGGCAACGGCTGGTCGGAGATGGTGCGGATCGTGGTTGGCAAACGCGGCACGGTGCGCATGCAGATGGAACTGGTGCTGCGCTTCGACTACGGTTTTTCGATTCCGTGGGTGGATCGCCTGAAGCACGACAGCGGCATCAAGGCGATCGTCGGCCCTGACACGGCGGTGCTGCGCACGCCGGTCGAACTGCGCGGCGAAAACATGAAAACCATCGCGACGTTCACGGTGAGCGAAGGCGAGCGCGTGCCGTTTTCGCTGGCCTATGCGGCTTCGCATCTGCGCATTCCGCCAGGACGCGATCCGCACACGTCGCTTGCCCGCACCGAGAACCATTGGCTCGAATGGTCGGCGCGCAGCACGGTCGAGGGCAAATGGGCCGCGCAGATCCGCCGCTCGCTGATTACGCTGAAGGCGCTGGCGTACGAGCCGACCGGCGGCATCGTCGCCGCGCCCACCACGTCGCTGCCGGAACAGTTGGGCGGCACGCGCAACTGGGACTACCGCTATTGCTGGCTGCGCGACGCCACCATCACGCTGCTCGCGATGATGCGCGGCGGCTATTACGACGAAGCGCGCGCATGGCGCAGCTGGCTGGGCCGCGTGATGGCCGGCGCGCCGGATCAATTGCAGATCATGTACGGGATCGCCGGCGAGCGGCGCCTGCCCGAATTCGAAATCGACTGGCTGCCGGGTTATCAGGACGCCAAACCCGTGCGGATCGGCAACAACGCGGTCGGGCAGCGCCAGCTCGACGTCTACGGCGAAGTGATGAACGCGCTGCATCTCGCGCGCGTCGGCGGCCTGCAGGCGGACGACACCGCATGGAACGTGCAGCGCGCGTTGCTCAGCCATCTCGACACGATCTGGCAAGAGCCGGACGAAGGCATCTGGGAAACCCGTGGCGGCCGCCAGCACTTCACCTTCTCCAAGGTGATGGCGTGGGTCGCCTACGACCGCGCCATCCGGTCCGCCGAAATGTTCAAGCTGGAAGGCCCACTCGATGAATGGCGCGCAACCCGCGCGACAATCCACGCGGAAGTCTGCGCGAAGGCGTGGAATCCGGCGCTTAATGCGTTCTCCCAGTCCTACGGCAGCGATCAGCTCGATGCGAGCGTACTGCTGATGCCGTTGGTCGGCTTCCTCCCGCCGACGGATCCGCGCGTCAAGGGCACGGTGGCGGCGATCGAAAAGGACTTGATGCACGACGGCTTCGTGATGCGCTACCGCACCACTGAATACGACGACGGTCTGCCGCCTGGCGAAGGCACCTTCCTCGCGTGCTCGTTCTGGATGGTGGACAACCTGGCGCTGCAAGGCCGCATCGATGAAGCCGTCGCGATGTACGAACGGCTGCTCGGCCTCTGCAACGACGTCGGTCTGCTGGCGGAAGAGTACGATCCGACCGCGAAACGCCTGGTCGGTAATTTCCCGCAAGCGTTTTCGCATGTGGCGCTGGTGCACACCGGCCTGAACCTGATGAAGCACGAACAGGCGATGGCCCAGGCGACCGGGCAGCCACCGCATAACGGCACCATGACAGAGGAACTTGAGGCTGCGGCAACCCCGGATAGCGGCGCGGCGGCATCGTCAGTACCATGATTTAATGTCAGTTTGCGCGCAGCCCGCACGCAAATTGCTGCATTGCACAAGTACGCTTTGTTCAGTATGATCGAGCAGACTGTTGGCCGAAAATCAATGTGCCTACAACCAATACGGCCTGCCGCAACGCCACACGCGTGTTTGCCAAGCCCCATGCGAACCGCTTAAACGGAGCACCCATGCTCTACCAACTGCACGAATTCCAACGGGCGATGTTGAGCCCCCTTACCGCCTGGGCCCAGGCTGCGTCGAAATCGTTCGCGAATCCCGCCAGCCCGTTAGCCTATGTGCCCGGTGCCACACGCCTCTCAGCCGGTTACGAACTGCTCTACCGGCTTGGCAAAGATTACGAAAAGCCTGAGTTCAACCTTCATCAAATTGTCAAAGACGGTCACAACATTCCGATCATCGAACAAACGATCATCGAAAAACCGTTTTGCCGCCTGATGCGCTTCAAGCGTTTCGCGGACGACAGCGACGCTGTTACCCAATTGAAAGATGAGCCGGTCGTGCTGGTGTGCGCACCGTTGTCAGGGCACCACGCCACGCTCCTGCGCGATACCGTGCGCACGTTGCTGCAAGACCACAAGGTCTACCTGACCGACTGGATCGATGCACGCATGGTGCCGCTCGAAGAAGGCGAGTTTCACCTCGACGATTACATCGCTTACATCCAGGAATTCATCCGCCACATCGGCGCGAAGAATCTGCATGTGATCTCGGTATGCCAGCCCACCGTCCCGGTGCTCGCCGCCATTTCGCTGATGGCGAGCCGCGGCGAAGACACGCCGCGCACCATGACCATGATGGGCGGCCCGATCGACGCGCGTAAGAGCCCGACCTCGGTCAACTCGCTCGCCACGCAGCACTCGTACGAATGGTTCGAAAACAACGTGATCTTCACGGTGCCGCCGAGCTACCCGGGCGTGGGCCGCAAGGTTTACCCGGGCTTCCTGCAGCACACCGGCTTCGTCGCGATGAATCCTGAGCGCCACGCAGCTTCGCACTGGGACTTCTACCAGAGCCTGCTGCGCGGCGACGAAGACGACGCGGAAGCGCATCGCCGCTTCTACGACGAGTACAACGCCGTACTCGACATGGACGCGGACTATTACCTCGACACGATCCGCGTGGTGTTCCAGGACTTCAGCCTGGCCGAGGGCACGTGGGACGTCGCGGGCGAACGGGTGCGTCCGCAGGACATCACGAAGACCGCGCTCTTCACGATCGAAGGCGAGCTGGACGATATCTCCGGCGACGGTCAGACGTTCGCCGCGCAAGAGTTGTGCAGCGGCATTCCGGAGAAGAACAAGCGTCACTTCACCGCGGAAAAATGCGGCCACTACGGCATTTTCTCGGGCCGCCGCTGGCGCACCATCATCTATCCGCAGTTGCGCGACTTCATCCTCGAGCACAACAAGGCGCCGAAGGTAGCGAAGGAAAAAGTCGAAGCCTGAGCACCCCGCGCGCAGAGATAAACAACGGCCTCTTCTTCAGAGGCCGTTGTCGTTTCTGACGCTTCTTATGCCGTCGATGCGCGGTCGCGCTGCAGCTTACTTCCGCAACAGATACGCAAGCAGCAACTCGGTGTTCATCTGAATGAGTTCGCTGCGTTCGCCCGCACTGCTGAAATCGCGGCCGAGTGTCGCCTCGAGCGTGAAGCGGTTCGACACGATGTAGTAGCCCATGCCGGACAGCGTCACGTAAAAGCGCAGCGGATCGACGTTGGTGCGAAACAGCCCCGCGCGTTGACCCCGCTCAAGAATGCCGCCGAGCGTGGCGACAATCGGCGAAATCATTTCGCGGATGCGCGTGGACTTCTGCATGTAGCGTGCCTCATGCAGGTTCTCGTTATTGACGAGACGCAGTAACTCGGGATGATCGCGGTAGTAATCCCAAACAAAATGCGCGAGACGTGTCACCGCCTCGACCGGTGCGACACCGTTCAGTTCGAGCGTTCGTTCCGCTTCATTGAGCGCGCTGAATGCGTGCTCGAGTACAGCAGTGAAAAGCTGCTCCTTGCTACCGAAGTAGTAATAGAGCATGCGTTCATTAGTTTCCGCGCGGCGGGCAATCTGATCGACGCGTGCGCCGAACAACCCTCCATTTGCAAACTCTTCGGCCGCCGCAAGCAGAATGCGGCGCCGCGTGCCTTCAGGATCTCTTTTGATTTTCGGCTGATTCATGGTGGCATCGTCTTCGTGAGCCGCGTTATCCGGATCGCGCCGCCGGCCTCTCCTCGGGCCTTGCACCGACAGCACTGAACGGGCTGGTTGGGGGAACACCCTTATGCGGTCTTTCGAAAAAGCGCTTCGATTATGGCACATGGATTGCGGATGGCAATTGGGGAAATCGGCGATAATGTGCTATTTAGTTCAAGCCCAGCGCTTGCGCTTAGTTGCAGCCTCAGTTGCACAAATTCGCGCCTCTATTCGTGTCTGTATTTGCCTATATTGGCGCGTGTTTGCGCGCTTTCGCAGCGCTTTTGTGTTGCCCCGGCCTGCCGCGTGTTTTCCCTAATCCGCGCACGGCATGCCGTGCGGCCACGAGGCAAGCCCCAACGTCGTGACCGTGACCGATTCCAGAACACTCGCAGACCGCATCGAAGATCTGCTGCCCCAAACGCAATGCACGAAGTGCGGCTATCCCGCATGCCGCCCGTATGCCGAAGCCGTCGCACATGGCGAAGCCGACTACAACCAGTGCCCGCCGGGTGGTGCCGAAGGCATCGCGCGCCTTGCCGCACTGCTCGGCAAGCCGGTGATCCCGCTCAATTCCGCCAACGGCGTCGAACGGCCGCGCCCGTTGGCGGTTATCGACGAACAAGTTTGCATCGGCTGCACGCTGTGCATGCAGGCCTGTCCGGTCGATGCAATAGTTGGTGCACCGAAACAGATGCACACCGTGATCGCCGAGCTCTGTACCGGTTGTGACCTGTGCGTGCCCCCCTGCCCGGTCGACTGCATTGCGATGCCGCCGGTCACGGGTGAAGCAACCGGCTGGGACGCATGGAGCCAGAGCCAGGCCGACGCCGCGCGCGAGCGCCACAACCGGCGTGAAGCCCGTCTCGCCCGCGAACGCGAAGCTGCGGAGGCGCGTGCTGCAGCGCGGCGAGCGGTCAGCAGCGCGCCCGCTCAGGTGATGGAAACCGGTGCCGCAGCAACACCCGCCGCGCCTGCAGCGGACTCCGCCGAAGCGAAGAAACGCGCGATCATCCAGGCCGCGCTCGAACGTGCACGCCAGAAGAAAGAAGAGTTGGCCGCCAAGGGCCAAGGTCCGCAGAACACCGAGCGCGTCAGCGCCGACGTGCAGGCGCAGATCGATGCCGCCGAAGCACGCCGCCGCCGTCTCGGACTCGCTGCGGACAACACCGACACTCCGCCAAAGAAGCGCTAACCCTTAACTCTACGCTGCGCATGAACGCGAACAAACGCCGCGCCATCTACGAGACGCTTCAGAGTCTCAACCCGCATCCCACGACCGAGCTCGAGTACACCACACCGTTCGAACTGCTGATTGCCGTGCTGCTGTCCGCGCAGGCCACCGACGTGTCGGTGAACAAGGCGATGCGCAAGATGTTCCCGGTCGCGAACACACCGCAGAAGGTCTTCGACCTTGGCGAGGAAGGGGTTGCCGGCTACATCAAAACGATTGGCCTCTATCGGACCAAGGCGAAGAATGTGATCGCAACCTGCCGCATTCTGCTCGACCAGTACGGCGGCGAAGTACCGGAGGATCGTGAGGCGCTCGAAAGCTTGCCGGGGGTCGGGCGTAAAACGGCGAACGTGATCCTGAATACGGCATTCGGTCATCCGACCATCGCTGTCGATACGCATATCTTTCGGGTTGCGAATCGAACCGGGCTCGCACCTGGCAAAGACGTGCGCGCGGTCGAAGCGGCGCTGGAGAAATTCACGCCCGCCGAGTTCAAGCAGGATGCCCACCATTGGCTAATTCTGCATGGCCGCTATGTATGCAAAGCGCGCCGTCCGGAATGCTGGCACTGCGTGATCGAGCCGCTATGCGAATTCCGGCCCAAGACGCCGCCGCCGGATCTTTGAGGGCGGTACCGTTCGGCGAGCGCACGAGCAGACGCCGCATCGCCGTGGCGCGTTGGTCCGGCGCGTACGCGGCACGCACTCAGTGCGTCCGCGGCCTCCGCCGCGCTTCGGTCCGTTGACGCGCCGCCAGCAAGCCGCCCTGCGTCGGCGTAAAATCACCCCCTTCCAACCCGCCTCACACCCAACGCACCGTTCCCACGATGTTCAATCCCAGCCGCGACGAAGTCCGCCAATTTTTCACCGACACCTGGCGCAAGCAGCGTCAAGGCGAGATTCTGACGCCGCTCGAAGCGATCGCTGCCGACTGGATCGTCGAGCATCCGGAATATCACGCCGATCTCACCAGCACGGAAACCGCCCAGGCGCAGGACTACTCGCCCGAACGCGGCCAGACCAACCCGTTCCTGCATCTGTCGATGCATCTGGCGATCACCGAACAGTTGTCGATCGACCAGCCGCCGGGCATTCGCGCGGCGCACGAGCGGCTTGCTGCCCGGCTCGGCTCGACCCATGAGGCACAGCACGCGATCATGGATTGCCTCGGCGAAACCATCTGGGAGGCGCAACGCACCGGCACCCCGCCGGACACGGACGCGTATTTGCAGCGCATCGAGCGGCGCGCCACGCGGGACTGAGGCAACTAGGGCGACTATGGCGGCCAGAGGTTGTCAGCACGCCCGCGGAACTTGCCCCCGCACCAAATCCCAGCCCCAAAAGCACAACACCCCGCCGAAGCGGGGTGTCGTTCAATCTGAAAATCGTGCAAAAACAGCGCAGCGCGATTACTTCTTCTGCACCAGCGCGCCGTCCAGCGATTCGATGTAGGCGGCGATGTCTTTCATGTCGCTTTGCGACAGGCTTTGTACCTGCGCCTGCATGATCGCGTTGTTGCGACCGAGGTGCGGGTTGCCGTTGCCCATCTGATACTGGCGCAGCGCCCAGTAGACATAGTCTGAGTGCTGACCGGCGAGCTTCGGATATTCCGGACTCACCGGCTTGTTCAGGTTGACGCCGTGGCAAGCCGCGCAGTTGTGGCTGTCTGCCAGCACCTTGCCGTTGCCGGCGTCTGCGGCGTGCGCGACGTTCGCTGCAACCAGACCGATGACTGCCGCCGACGCGCATGCAGCCTTGAACACCGTGTGGAGTGCCTGTTGGGGCTTATTCATGAATTCTCCTATCCCGCGAATATAAATAGCCGAGTGACCGGTTGGATGACCGCAGCCGATCACTTGTCGGGATTGCTCTTCGAAGAGGAATTTTGCGCTGCGTAGTAGGCAGCGATGTCGGCGATGTCCTGATCCGACAGCGACGCGGTGATTGCGCGCATCGTTTCGAAGTGGCGGTCGCCCTTCTTGTAGCCGTGCATGGCGTTCTCGAGGTATGCCTGATTCTGGCCGCCGAGCATGGGCACGCGGTAGACCTCAGGGTATGCCGTGCGGTATTCAGGGATGCCGTGGCAGCCAATACACATCGCGACCTTGCCTTGGCCCGCCTTCGCGTTGCCGACGACATCCGCTGCCTGCGCACTGGCCGCATAGCCCGCGAGCACCGACAGCGCTGCGATCACGACGTGTTTGCCGACGAATTTATTCATAGCATGTAACCTGGCTTGAGGGGAAACGGGCGCCCGAAAAGGCAACGGCCCGCGCCGTTATTCTTATAGGGTAGCCACGCAGGCCAAAAAAATCGGGCTAATTGTACCGCGACGCCGCGCCGAACGTCCACCGCGCGGGGCGAGAGGCGTATCCGGCCGCCGCAAAACCACGGCTAGCGCCATTTTGCTCCGCCACGCCGGTTCCGCATGGCTTCGTGCCGCCCGCTGCGAACCGCCCGCCCGGCCCACGACGCCCGGCGCGCCCGCCCACCGGGCACGCCGGGCGAGCACGGACTGCTCGCGAACGCCGCATAGGCACGTGAACCGGCGTCCAGCACCGCGGGTGACACCTTACGCCAGGCTGATTCAGCCCAACAGGCCTTCTGACTTATACTGGGTTTTTTCCCAAAAAAGAGCATCTCGCCATGCGTTTTGAAGGCTCATCGCAGTACGTCGCCACTGACGACCTCAAGCTCGCGGTCAACGCCGCGATGACGCTGAAGCGCCCGTTGCTGATCAAGGGCGAACCCGGCACCGGCAAAACCATGCTCGCCGAAGAGGTCGCCGCCGCGCTCGGCATGCCGCTGTTGCAATGGCATATCAAGTCCACCACCAAGGCCCAGCAAGGCCTGTACGAGTACGACGCGGTGTCGCGCCTGCGCGATTCGCAACTCGGCGACGAGCGTGTCAAGGACATCCGCAACTACATCGTCAAGGGTGTGTTGTGGCAGGCGTTCGAGTCGGAGGAGCAGACGGTGCTCCTGATCGACGAGATCGACAAGGCCGACATCGAATTCCCGAACGACCTGCTGCGCGAACTCGACCGCATGGAGTTCTACGTGTACGAGACCCACGAGCTGATCCGCGCGAAACAGCGCCCGCTCGTGATCATCACGTCCAACAACGAGAAGGAACTGCCGGACGCGTTTCTGCGCCGCTGCTTTTTCCACTACATCAAATTCCCCGACCCGGTGACCATGCAGCAGATCGTCGAGGTGCACTACCCAGGCATCAAGAAGGAACTGCTTGCCGCGGCGATGCAGAGCTTCTTCGAGTTGCGCAACGTCGCCGGTCTGAAGAAGAAACCGTCCACGTCGGAACTGCTCGACTGGCTGAAGCTGCTGCTCGCCGAGGACATTCCGCCCGAAGCGCTGCGCTCGTCCGACCAGAAGCAGATCATCCCGCCGCTGCACGGCGCGCTCCTGAAGAACGAGCAGGACGTGAGCCTGTTCGAGCGGCTGATCTTCATGAACCGCAACAACCGTTGATGAACCGTTGATTGATCGCGAATACCCGTTGATGAGCGCGGCGCACCGCCCACTCGCCGCCGCCGAGGACACAGCATGCTGATCGACTTCTTCTACTCGCTGCGCGCGGCCAAACTGCCGGTGTCGGTGAAGGAATACCTGACGCTGCTCGAAGCGCTCAAAGCCAATGTGATCGCGCCGTCGCTCGACGAGTTCTACTATCTCGCACGCATCACGCTGGTCAAGGACGAGCAGTATTTCGACAAGTTCGACCAGGCGTTCGGCGCGTATTTCAACGGCGTCGCGCAAGCCTCGGAGCTCGCCTTCGACGTCCCGCTCGACTGGCTCAAGAAGAAGCTGCAACGCGATCTGTCGCCCGAAGAAAAAGCGCAGATCGAAGCGATGGGCGGCCTCGACAAGCTGATGGAGCGCCTGAAGGAACTGTTCGACGAACAGAAAGAGCGCCACGAAGGCGGCAACAAATGGATCGGCACGGGCGGCACCTCGCCGTTCGGCAACGGCGGCTACAACCCGGAAGGCGTGCGCATCGGCGGCGACGCGGCGGGTCAACGCACGGCGGTGAAGGTGTGGGAAGCGCGCGCCTACCGCGATTACGACGACCAGGTCGAAATCGGCACGCGCAACATCAAGATCGCCCTGCGCCGCCTGCGCCGTTTCGCACGCGAGGGCGCGGCCGAAGAGCTCGATCTGCCCGACACGATCCGCAGCACCGCGGCGAACGCCGGCTGGCTCGACCTGAAGATGGTGCCGGAGCGGCACAACAAGGTGAAAGTGCTGATGCTGCTCGACGTAGGCGGCTCGATGGACGATCACATCAAGCGCACCGAAGAACTCTTTTCCGCCGCCAAGGCCGAATTCAAGCATCTCGAGTTCTATTACTTCCACAACTGTGTGTACGACTTCCTGTGGAAGAACAATCGCCGCCGTCACGCCGAACGCATGCCGACGTGGGACCTGCTGCACAAGTTCACGCCCGACTACAAGCTTATCTTCGTCGGCGACGCGACCATGAGCCCCTATGAAGTGCTGCAACCGGGCGGCTCGGTCGAGTACAACAACGCCGAAGCCGGCGCCGTGTGGCTGCGCCGCCTCGCCGATCATTTCCCGCATTACGCGTGGCTCAATCCGGAGCCGGAAGGTTTGTGGGCGTACCGGCAGTCAGTCAGCGCGATCCGGGAAGTGCTCGGTCATCGCATGTATCCGCTCACCCTCGCCGGACTCGAAACGGCGATGCGCATGCTGAGCAAGTAATCAGGTCAGTTCACGTTTTTCTCCAACTATAAGAAAGCTTCTGCATGAGTCAGTCTTCATCGCCCGTTTTGTCCCCTGCCGACGTACACCCCGGGCCGCTCAGACCGTTTGCCGATACGTCCTTGTCCACCCTCGTCGCCGGCTTCGTCGCGATGATGACGGGCTACACCAGTTCGCTCGTGCTGATGTTCCAGGCCGGCCAGGCCGCCCATCTCACCGATGCGCAGATTTCGTCGTGGATCTGGGCATTGTCGATCGGCATGGCCGTCTGCACGATCGGCCTTTCACTGCGCTTTCGCGCACCGATCGTGATTGCCTGGTCGACGCCCGGCGCGGCGCTGCTGGTGTCGTCGCTGCCGCATGTGACCTACCCTGAGGCGATCGGTGCGTTTATCGTGTGCGCGCTGTTGCTGACTCTGGTCGGCCTGACCGGCTGGTTCGACACGCTGATGAAGAAAATCCCGGCAGGCATCGCTTCCGCTTTGCTGGCGGGCATTCTGTTCGAGATCGGCATCGAGATTTTCCGCGCGGCGCAGTTTCAGACCGCGCTCGTGCTGGCGATGTTCTTCACCTATCTGATCGTCAAACGCCTCGCGTCGCGCTATGCGATCGTGACGACGCTGGTCGTCGGCACGGCGCTCGCCGGTGGGCTCGGGCTGCTCGACTTCAGCCGCTTTCACGTCGCGCTCGCCCACCCGGTGTTCACGATGCCGGCGTTTTCGGTCGCGGCGAGCATCAGCATCGGCATTCCGCTTTTCGTCGTCGCGATGGCGTCGCAAAACGTGCCGGGGATCGCCGTGCTGCGCGCAGACGGCTACACCGCGCCTTCCGCGCCGCTGATTTCGACGACCGGCATCGCCTCGCTGCTGCTCGCGCCGTTCGGCTCGCACGGCATCAATCTTGCGGCGATCACAGCGGCGATCTGTACCGGCCCCGAAGCGCACGAAAACCGCGACAAGCGTTACACCGCAGCAGTCTGGTGCGGTATTTTCTATCTGATTGCCGGGATTTTCGGCGCGACCATCGCCGCACTGTTCGCCGCCTTGCCGAAGGCGCTGGTGGTCTCCGTTGCGGCGCTGGCGCTGTTCGGCTCGATCATGAGCGGCCTCGCCAACGCCATGCAGGACCTGAAGCAACGCGAGGCGGCGCTGGTGACGTTTATGGTGACGGCTTCCGGCCTCACCCTGCTGTCGATCGGCTCGGCGTTCTGGGGGCTGGTGGCGGGCGTGCTGACGCAACTGGTGCTGAACGCCCGGCGCGCCTGAATCCGCCATAGAATAGAAGCATCCGGCAGCGCTTTCCGTCAAAATTCCCCGGCAACATGACGGGCAAACGCTGCAGCGTGACCCGCGGCCACCGGAACGGTTTGTCTTTTCCATCCGGTGGCGATCTCATTTCTCCTGAACCACGGCGCACGCGCGCCATGAAGGCTCGAACATGACAACCGCACTCGACCAACTCAAGCAATACACCACCGTCGTGGCCGATACCGGCGACTTCCAGCAGCTTGCCCAGTACAAGCCGCAGGACGCGACCACCAATCCGTCGCTGATTCTGAAAGCCGTCCAGAAAGACGACTACAAGCCGCTGCTCGAAAAGACTGTGAAGGCGCATGCGTCGAAGCCGGTCGGCGCAATCATCGACCAGTTGCTGATCGCATTCGGCACCGAAATTCTCAAGATCATCCCGGGTCGTGTGTCGACCGAAGTGGATGCACGCCTGTCGTTCGACACCGAAGCGTCGATCGCCAAGGGCCGCGAGCTGATCGCCCTGTACAAAGAACACGGCATCGGCCGCGAACGCGTGTTGATCAAGCTGGCCTCCACGTGGGAAGGCATCCGCGCCGCCGAAGTGCTGCAAAAGGAAGGCATCCACTGCAACATGACGCTGTTGTTCTCGCTCGCGCAGGCCGCCGCCTGTGCCGAAGCGGGTGCGCAACTGATCTCGCCGTTTGTCGGCCGTATCTACGACTGGTACAAGAAGAACGCCGGCAGCGCGTGGGACGAAGCGAAAGACGGCGGCGCCAACGATCCGGGCGTCAAATCGGTGCGCCGCATTTACGCGTACTACAAGAAGTTCGGCTACAAGACCGAGGTGATGGGCGCGAGCTTCCGCACCCCGGGCCAGATTCTGGAACTGGCCGGCTGCGATCTGCTGACCATCAGCCCGGATCTGCTGCAAAAGCTGCAGGAGAGCACCGAGCCGGTCGAGCGCAAGCTGTCGCCTGAAATGGGCAAAGGCGTGGACATCGAACGCGTGCCGGTCGACGAATCGTCGTTCCGTTTCCTCGTCAACGACGAAGCGATGGCCACCGAAAAGCTCGCTGAAGGCATCCGCGCGTTCGCGGCAGACGCCGTCAAGCTGGAAAAAATGATCGAAGCGCTGCGTTAGGCTTCGGCTTAGCCTTCGCCGCTTAAGTACGCGGTTGCACATGCGGTCGTGCACTTAGAAGCGAGCTGGGTCGCGCACCTGGTTGAATACGCGGCCCTGAGCCATCCGGTTCAGGGCCGCGTGCCGTTTACAACCGCACATCCGATACCTGTCCGCGCCACTGCTTCTTACGAAATAAAGTCACAATTGCTGCCCCAACGGACGACTACAATCGTCTGCACGCCCGCCCCTCGATACCATTTGCCGAAGGAGCGCGGCGCCGCTGATCCATATCCCGGGAGACGATCATGTACGTTCAGCCTTACGTATTTTTCAACGGACGCTGTGAAGAAGCGCTCAAGTACTACACAGAGAAGCTCGGCGCCGAGGTATTGCTACTGATGCGCTACAAGGACGCGCCGCCCAGCGCCGACCCGGAGAACCAGCCGCGCCCCGGTCTGGAAGAAAAGATCATGCACGCCACGATCAAGCTCGGCTCGACCAACTGGATGGCCTCCGACGGCCACTGCGACCCGCAGGCCACGTTCAGCGGCTTCAGCCTCTCGCTGACGGCTGACGACGCCGCCTCGGGCGAAAAATATTTCAACGCGCTGGCCGACGGCGGTTCGGTGACGATGCCGTGGCAAGCCACCTTCTGGAGCAAGGGCTTCGGGATGGTGGTGGACCGCTTCGGTCTCGCGTGGATGGTGACGCTGCCGGATGCCTGAGCGCGTCATGCAAGGCTGCATGGTTGCGGCTGCGGCGGTGTGCCGACGCGATCGCCGTAACCATGCAGCCGCCGTGCTGTATGTAGCCGCAGCCTGTCAGGCCGCCACACCGGCTCACCCGGACAACGTGAAAAGCTAAGCCTTCTGCAAAACGTGCGAACGCCGCTCGATGTCCCAGTTCGGCTCGGTCTCCAGCAACAAGGCGCGCAACCGCTCCACCTGTTCGGCTAAGCGCTGCCCGAGCCAATACGGCCCCTGCAAGTCGGGCGGCAATTCTAGCGCCGCGTCGCCGTGCGCCTGAGCAAGCGGCGACGCGGCCGGAATGCCGAAGTGCGTCGCGCGGCCAAAGCGCAGGCCGCGCGCCATTGCCAGCAGAATGCCGCGCACGGCAAGCACCTCAACGCCGCACGCCCGCACATACGCAGCGCGCGCCGCGGCATCGGCGCGCATCAGCGGGCCGATCGCCAGCAATTCCAGCGAACTGAGCACCGAACGGTGCAGCCGCTGGATCTCCTCGAGCCGGGCCTGCGGCACATCGATCTCCTTCGCCACCGAAGGCATCAGCGAGCGCAGCTGAACCAACCGCTTGTTGATCGCGAGGAAGCGTTTGACCTGTTCGTCCTCGTTGATCGTCTCCCCTTCCAGCAGACGGGTGTAAATCTGCGCGCAGGCCCGCAGATTGTCGGCGATCCCGTAACGCCACGAATAAGTCGCGTGCAGCGGCAACACGAACGAAAACACCAGCGCGATTACAATGCCGATCAGCACGTTCAGCGTGCGCCATAGACCGACGTCGATCAGATTGTCGCCATGGCCCGCGACGATGCACATCGTAATCGCCGCCAAGAGACCGATATACCCCGACGAACCGATCGCGAACCATGCGCAGATCCCCGCGACGATCGACATCAGCACATAGGTGAGCGGCAGCGAGCCAAGCAGATTCTGCTGCAGGATCAAGAGCAGCCCGATCGACGCGCCGAGCAGCGTCCCCGCGGCCCGGTCGGCAGCCTTCTTGCGGATATTGCCGTGATGCTGCAAGCCGCCGATCACCACCAGCAGGGTCACCGACGACCAGATGCCGTGAGGAATGTTGATACCGGTGGTCGCGAGAATCGACACCAGCATCGCGACGCCGACGCGCAGGCTATGCAGCACCTTCGCGTGGCGATAGCGGTAGTACGGCGACGTGATCGTTCGCACAATGCGGCTAATGGCCGAGCGGCGGACAACGACACGGGGGGAATCGGCAGAAGCCATGGCTCGCGCGAAGGACGCTTTGAAGGACGGTTCCGCTATCGTGCCCTGGAGTGCCCCGGAAAGACAAACGCCCGCAAACTTTTGTCTGCGGGCGTTGCTTTTCCGGCGAGATGGAACGGCTGACTTAGCCTTCGACCACGTCCAGATAATCTTCCGGACGGGTACGGTCCTCGGCGCGCTGCATGCCGAACATGCGCACCAGCAGGCTCACCACGACCGACACCACCAGGTTGACGATCAGCGACCACACCGCCGCGTAGCCCGGAATCGCCATGCCGAACAGGTGAATCGTGAAGATCGAACTCGCCAGCTTCAGCGAAATCGCCATCCACGTGCCGGTTGCGATGCCGACCGCCCAGCCGATCAGGAGGCCGCGGTAGTCGAGCACACGCGTGTAGAGACCCAGCACGATCGCCGGCAGTGTCTGGATGATCCAGATGCCGCCCAGCAGTTGCAGCTGAATCGCGTACGTGAGCGGCAGACCGAGAATGAACGCGACGGCGCCGACCTTGACGATCAGCGACACCAGCTTCGCGACGTTGGTCTCCTGCTCATGCGACATATTGCGGTTCACGAACTCCTTGTGGATGTTGCGCGTGTACAGGTTCGCTGCCGCAATCGACATGATTGCCGCCGGCACCAGCGCGCCGATACCGATCGCCGCGAACGCCACGCCGACGAACCACGACGGGAAGAAGTGCAGGAACAGCGCCGGTACCGCGAAGTTCGGGCCGAACGCCTTGAAGTACGGAGCGAATTCCGGCATGTCCTTCACACCTGCCGCCAACGCCATGAAGCCCAGCAGCGCGAGCAGACCGAGCACCAGCGAGTAGGCCGGCAGCATCGCCATGTTGCGGCGGATCGTGTTACCCGACTTCGACGACAGCACCGCGGTGATCGAGTGCGGATACAGGAACAGCGCGAGCGCCGAACCCACCGCAAGCGTCGCGTACGCGCTGTAGCCGTTCAGGCTCGACACGTCCGGCGCTTTCAGCAGCAGCTTGGCCGGCGGCACCACGCTGAAGATATGGCCGAAGCCGCCCAGTTGCGGCGGAATCACGATGACCGCGGCAAAGATCACGACATAGATCAGCACGTCCTTGACGACCGCGATCATGGCCGGCGCGCGCAGGCCCGACGTGTACGTGTAAGCCGCCAGAATCGCGAACGCGATGATCAGCGGCAGATCGCCGACGAAGCCCTTGGTGTCGAAACCCAGCGCGCCGATCACCACTTCGATACCGACCAGTTGCAGCGCGATGTACGGCATCGTCGCGACAATGCCGGTCACGGCGATCGCCAGCGCCAGCATGCGGCTGCCATAGCGAGCCGAGACGAAGTCGGCCGATGTCACGTAACCCTGACGTTTGGCGATGCTCCACAGTTTCGGGAACACGACGAACGCGAACGGATAGATCAGGATCGTGTACGGCAGCGCGAAGAAACCCGTTGCGCCCGCACCGAACACCAGTGCCGGCACGGCGATGAAGGTGTAAGCGGTGTACAGGTCGCCGCCCAGCAGGAACCACGTGACGATGGTGCCGAAGCGCCGGCCGCCGAGGCCCCACTCTTCCAGATGGGCCAGGTCGCCCTTGCGCCAGTGGGCCGCGACGAAGCCGAGAATGGTGACGCCAATAAAAAACAGGACGAAGACGAAAGTTGCGGTGGCGTTCATTATTGTGCGCCCCCTTGCGAGCTGCCCGTCGAGCGGGTCTTGGTCTTGAAGTACACGAGCGCCGTGATGATCGCGCTGATCAACACCCACAGCAGTTGGTACCAGTAGAAGAACGGAAAATCGAACAGTTGCGGTTCGACCTTGTTATATGACGGCACCCAGATCATCGCGATCCAGGGCAACAGCAGCAACCAGAGCCAGTGCTTGCTGGCCTTGTTCGCGTCGGCGTCGTGAGCCATGACGTCTCCTCTTCCCTATTATTGAAATGTTGGCCCGTGTGTGGACGGGTGGTGGATGTCCCGTCGCAGGTAGGCCACGGGTACCCCGAAAGCTTCGAAAGAGTATAGGAGCCGAGAACGTCCGGTCAAGCAGGGACGACCCGAGGCGCAAATGTGCCGCTGGAACGCGCCGGGCGGCGGTTTAGCAGAGATGAGGGGTGGGCGCGAGGCGGCTGGACGCGGGGGCTGGGTCGCCGATCGTCGACATGCGTGCTGGGTATCCACGGAATCGAACCGGCCGTGCAATGTACTGGAGAAGCGGTTGGGAAACCGTCGTACCAGCGCAACGGGAAGCCTGGGTCGAACCAGCCTCAAGCGGCCTCAAGCGGCCCGACCCATTCTCACATCAGATCGAGAACGAACTGCCATTCTGTCCGGTCGATTCCTGCAGACCCTTGATCCACTTGCGCGCCGGCAAGCCAAGTTCCGCTTCGATCAGCTTCGCACGCGCTTGCAGCGTCGTGAACGGCACGTCGAGCGCCGGGCCCGAGAACGCGATGGCGATGCGGTTGCCGTCATGCACTTCCGGCAGCGCGACCACGCGGCCGTCGAAGGCTTCGTTCAGACGCTTCATGTTGCGCACAAAGCTCGGATGATCGCCGAACAGGTTCACCGTCACCACGCCCGCGTCGGTCAGGCACGCGCGCACCGCGCGGTAGAAGCCGACGCTGTCGAGCACCGGGCCACGCGCGGTGGCATCGTAGACGTCGATCTGCAACGCGCCGATCGTGCCGTGGTTGGCGCGGTCGTTGACGAAGTCCCATGCGTCGATTTCGTGCACGGTCAGACGGGCGTCGTCGTGCGGCAGTTCGAACATCGTGCGTGCGGCTACGACCACGGCCGGGTTCACTTCGACCGCTTCGACTTTGGCGCGCTTGAGGAAGCGGTGGGCAAATTTGGTCAGTGCGGCGGCGCCGAGACCGAGCTGGACGATTCGCTTGGGCGTTTCGATGAACAGCAACCAAGCCATCATCTGCTGCGCGTATTCGAGTTCGATGTGATCCGGCTTACGCAGACGCATTGCGCCTTGCACCCATTCCGTGCCGAAGTGCAGGAAGCGCACGCCGCCCTCTTCCGAGAACGTAACCGGTGCGAAACGCGGCTTGCGCGGCGCTTCGATTTGCGGCGCGTCGTGCAGATCGTCGTCGTGCAGCGCGCGCTTTTTATTGCGCACTGCTTTCTGTTTGTTCAGCGCGGTGTCGTGGGCGTCAGCGTCTTTGTTGCGGAAAGCACGGGCTTCAGCCGAGGCGCGCTTGATCAGTTTCGTCATGTAAGGATGTCGCGCCAGAGACGCAATTTTTGGTCGAACGAGAGCATAGCATTCGCCGGACTCGACGAAGGCAATACGAGGGTGGCATAGCCCGCTTCGCCGATCACCGGTGCAAAGCGGCCCGCCGTTTTGCCGTTGAAGCAGACTTTCTTCAACAACGGCGCGTGGGCGCGGAGCGTTGCAAAATCGTTGGGGTTGGCATTGCGGATCGCGGCGTCGAGACTGCCTTCGCGCTCGCAGGCGGCGAGCACGTCCCACACGCCGATGCCGTGCGATAGCAAACGCGGTAGCCGTTCTTCATAGGCGAGTTCGGGAAGCGGTTCGTCGAGCACCGTGCCGAGCAAACGCCAGAACTGGTTGCGCGGATGCGCGTAATACTGTGTAGCGGCCAGCGACGCTTCGCCAGGAAAGCTGCCGAGAATCAGCGTGTGTGTATCCGCCGCGACGACGGGAGGAAAGCCGCGGAGCATCAGCGCTTTTCCTTACGGTCCGATGTCGGCGCGTGCCCGGATTCACGCGCACCCCGTTCGGAAAGGTGTTCTTGCTCCGCACGCGGTGCACCATGAGCGCGCGACGCCGTATGCTCGAGCGGCCGGCCATGTTCACGCACATGAGTACGCTGCGGCGCGTGAACGTGGGGGGAGGCTGAATACGCAGACGGTGTGCTGGCCGAAGACGCCAGACGCGCCCATAGCGCCGGCAACATGCACTCGGTGACCATCAAGGGCGCGCCGTGGCGCTCGAACACCGAGCGACGCGCAACCAGCGTATGCGGCCTCACGCCACCGATCTCAATCGCGGCCAACCGGTACAACGGATGACGCGCCGTCAGCCTGCGGCTCACCAGCGACGATCGCGCGACACTGCTATCGCTGTACAGCAACTCGGCGAGCGGCCGCGTGCGCAACCTTCGCGTGGCCTGCCATACGCCGACGCTCGCGGCCAGCGGCGCGACGCTATGCGCCGCGACAAACGGCACGCCGTCGACCGACAACACCACCTCCCGAACCCACACCGGCGCACGCGGCGCGAGGCCGAGCGCGGCGTGCTCGTCGGCCCACGGCAGCGCGACGGCTTCGCGCGTCACGCGCACCGCAACCGCGCCGAGCGTGCGCAGATGCGCGGTCAGCGATCCACCGCGGGTCAACCAGTCTTTCTGGGCGGCGCTAAAGCCGGGTAAGGGCGCGACACGCCAGTGGGCGTCGGCGGCATCGAAACGGATAGACATGGTGTCGGATTATAACGGCGCAGTTGTCAGAGGATCTTGAGTCCCTCACCTGCCGTCCGGTCGGGAATGTCAGTCGATCACCATGCCCGGCAGAACCGCCTCAATCAGCGTATCGATTTCAGACAGTTCCGATTCTCCTCGTCCAGCGGCTCGCGATACAACCTTCGTGCTTTAACAAGTCGACGGTCCGCCCGCGATCGAAGGGCGTGCCATGTGATCGGATATTGAAGGAGATAAGAAACATGAAAACGTTCCTGGGCGCTTCTGCATGCGCAATGTCTGTCGTGCTGATGGCGGGTTGCGCCGCGCCGCTGAACCGCGACAAGGAAACATCGTTGAATAAGGCTGTCGGCATCGAGGTGACGCCGGTTGCCAATGGTGTCTCAGTCAAGCTGCCCGAAGCCGCGCTGTTCGAGTTCGGTAAATCCGAAGTGCGTGGTGATGCAGCGGCCGTCATCAATCGTTCAGCCGTTCTGCTCAAGCGCAGCAAGAAGCCGGTGCTGGTTGAAGGTTACACCGACAATGTCGGCACGCTCGACTATAACCAGCAGCTTTCCGAATCGCGCGCCACGGCGGTAGGTTATGCGCTCGTGGCGCGCGGCGTGGCGTTGGACCGTATCAGGACGAAGGGCTACGCGTACAACAACCCCGTCGCCAGCAACGATACAGCCGAAGGGCGCGCGCTGAACCGGCGCACCGAGATCGTGGTACGCGGCGAAACGATGGATACGCTGATGGGGCAGAAGTAGGCGTTCGCCATCTGATGTGAGGTTCGAAAAAAACGCCCGCGTCATGCGGGCGTTTCTACGTGTGCGCTCTTGTTCTTTCGGACGCGATTTTCCAGGTTCCGCGCGATTCGCGCGAACAACTACTGCGCGCTTAACATTGCCCGCAATTGGGCCGCCACGCGCTCGACCACCGGCTCCCACGCGCCCGGCCGCGGCTGCCGGAACAGATCAACCGAGTCGTACCACGGTTGTGTCTCCTCATTGCCCCACGCCCAATGCGACACGCGATCGAGCATCGCCAGCACCGGGCGCCCCAGCGCGCCACCCAGATGCAGAGGTGCACTGTCGATGGTGAGCACCGCATCGAGCGCGCTCACGTGCGCGGCCACGTCGTCGAAACCGGCCTGATAGTGCGCAGTCAGATCGCAAACGCGATAGCCCTCTCCGCTCAGCGTCGCCACATCGGCGTCACGGCCCGGCGTCAGCGGATGGAACACAATATTGGGTAGCGCGAGCACCGGCGCCAGCGCCGAAAGCGGAATCGACCGTTTCGCGTCGCGACGATGCGTCGGGCTGCCCGACCAGACGAGGCCGACATGCAATCGCGCCGACTCTCCACCCCATGCGCTGATCCGCTCGCGCCATGCGGCCACGCGGCTTGCATCGGCAGCTAGATAGGCACCGCCGCGCACCTGGTCAGGCTGCAAGCCAAGCACCGACGGCACGCTCATGATCGGCAGCCCAAAGTGGGGCTTGCCGAGCGGTCCGTCCTCGATGGACACGCAATCCGCGTAAAAACGCGCAAACAGCGGCTGTAACGCCCGGCGCACTGCCAGCACCAGCCGACCGCCTTCGTCGCGTACGCGCGCTGCCAGTTCGTGCACGAAGCGCACCATCTGGATATCGTCGCCGTTGCCCTGTTCGCTGTGCACGATCAAGGTCTTGCCGCCCAGCGATTGACCCTGCCAGCGCGGACACAGCCGTTCCATCACAGTCACGACGTTGTTCGACTCTCGATCGTCGCGTGTCAGACGCGCCGCGAAGTGTGGCCATGCGCTCGACCAGTCGCCGCGCCGCAACTTCAGATCAGCCAGATCGACGGCCGCCTGCGATGCCGACGGGTCGAGCGTGAGCGCTGCATGCAGCGCCGCTTCGCTTTCTGCAAAACGCGCCTGTTCGGCCAGATACATGCCGATCGCGCCCAGTACGTGGGCATTGCCGGGCGCGGCGACATCGACAGCGCGCATGGTTGCCTCGGCCGCGGCGGCGTCGTTGCACTGCCATTGCGCATGGCTCAGTTGCCAGGCGATTTCTGCATCGGCGGGATGGCGTGTCAGCACCTCACGACAAACGCGTTCCACCGTGGGCCAATCGCGGATCTCGCGGAAAGCCAGCACGAGCTGCAACGGCAACGCGGGGTGGATCGCCGGATCGAGCACATAGGCCCGCAACAGCGCCACGCGACGCTCGGCTCGCGCGCTCGCATCCGGCGACGTCGCAAGCGCAATCGCCAACCACCAGGGGGCGCGGGCATCCTGTGGTTCGTGTTGCTCGTACGCGCGCAACATGTGTGCCGCCGCCGAATGCGCGCCACAGCGATCGATCAACCAGACGATCCATTCGAGCGTCGCTGCCGACGGCTGGGCGCTTACCGCCAACTCGCTGTTGCGCTGCGCGGCGTCAGCGCGGCCGAGTGCGTCGGCGAACAGGGCTAACCGGGCGTAACGCGCGCCGTTCGTTGCCGACTGCATCTGCGCTTGCGATGCACTGTGGTACGCCGCTTCAAAACGCCCTGCGCTCGCGCACAGGTCCGCGTGCAATTGCGGCGTGACACCCTCTGCAATGAGTTCGAGGGCCCGTCGCTCAGCAGCGTCGAAACCTTGCTCGCGCAAGATCGACCACAGGAGATGCACGGGATCGGCGGGGGTTGGCAGTGCGGAATCGGACATGGGAATACAGAGAGCTATCGCGGCGCGTCAATGCGCAATTGCAGAAATGAAATCGGATGCGTGAATGACCGGGAGACTGCAAATAGTCTCTTGAGCATCCGAATTTCGATCGCGCAGCATAAGACAGAACCGCGTTTTCACATCTCACAAATCAATCTCGATTTAGCGCGTTGAATGGATTTGATTGGTTAAAGGAGGGCAAAAAAAATGCGCTGCCAAGGCAGCGCATTTTTCAATCACAAGCGTCAAAACGACGCCGGTCCAGGCTCAATTCAAACTTGAAAACTCAACCTGCACGCGCCAGCAACAACGCGTTGGTACGCTTCACAAAGCTGGCCGGATCTTCCAGCGCACCGCCTTCAGCAAGCAAAGCCTGATCGAACAACAGATGACACCAGTCGTCGAAATTCGCGCTGTCCGCATGCAAGCCCTTCACCAGCGCATGTTCCGGATTCACTTCGAGAATCGGGTGGAACGACGGCGCTTCCTGACCCGCCGCCTTCAGCATACGTTGCAGATAGCCGCTCATTTCGCCATCGTCGGCCACGAGGCAGGACGGCGAATCGGTCAGGCGGAACGTCAAGCGCACGTCTTTGGCCTTGTCCTTCAACGCTTCTTTCATCTTGTCGACGAGCGGCTTGAACTCTTCGCCGACCTTCTCCTGCGCCTGCTTTTCTTCGTCATTCAGCGCGCCCAGATCGAGATCTCCACGCGCGACGCTTTGCAGCGGCTTGCCGTCGAATTCGTTCAGGAACGACAGCATCCATTCATCGACGCGATCGGTCAGCAGCAGCACTTCCACGCCCTTCTTGCGGAACACTTCGAGATGCGGGCTGTGGGTCGCGGCCTGCCAGGTGTCGGCCGTTACGTAATAGATCTTCGTTTGCTCGGGCTTCATCCGCGCAACGTAATCGGCGAGCGAGACGTTTTGCTCCGGCGATTCCGTATGCGTCGCCGCGAAACGCACCAGCTTCGCAATACGCTCGCGATTGGCGAAATCTTCGCCGATGCCTTCCTTCAGCACCTGACCGAATTCCTTCCAGAAGCCGGCGTACTTTTCCTTATCGGCGTCGTTTTCGGCGTTCGCCAATTCTTCGAGCATCGACAGCGAACGCTTGGTCACGCCTTCGCGGATCGCCTTCACGTCGCGACTTTCCTGCAGGATTTCGCGCGACACGTTCAACGGCAGATCAGCCGAATCGACCACGCCCTTCACGAAACGCAGATAGCCCGGCAGCAGTTGTTCGGCGTCGTCCATGATGAATACACGTTTCACGTACAGCTTCAGACCGGCGCGATGATCGCGGTTGAACATGTCGAACGGTGCATGCGTCGGCACGTACAGCAGTTGCGTGTATTCGCTGCGGCCTTCAACGCGGTTATGCGTCCACGTCAGCGGATCCTGATGATCGTGCGAGAGGTGCTGGTAGAACTGCTTGTACTGTTCTTCCGTGATGTCGTTCTTCGAACGGGTCCACAGCGCGCTCGCCTGGTTGACGGTCTCGTCTTCGTCCTTCGTGACCATCTCGCTCTTTTCAGCGTCCCACTCTTCCTTCGCCATCACGATGGGCAGCGCGACGTGGTCCGAGTACTTCTGGATGATCGACTTCAGACGATGCAACGACAGCAGCTCGTCTTCATCGGCGCGCAGATGCAGCGTGATGGTCGTGCCGCGCGCGGCGCGTTCGATTCTCTCCACCGCGAAATCGCCCTCGCCCGCGCTTACCCAGCGCACGCCTTCCGAGGCCGGCAAACCGGCGCGGCGCGTTTCGACCGTGATCTTGTCCGCGACGATAAAGCCCGAGTAAAAGCCCACGCCGAACTGGCCGATCAGCGCCGCATCTTTCTGCTGGTCGCCGGAGAGCTTGCCGAAGAATTCCTTGGTGCCCGAACGAGCGATCGTGCCGAGATGCGAGATCGTCTCGTCACGGCTCATCCCGATGCCGTTGTCGTCGATGGTGACGGTGCGCGCGGCCTTGTCGTACGAGACGCGAATCCGCAGATTCGGATCGTTTTCGTACAGTCCGCTATTTTCGATCGCTTCAAAGCGCAGCTTGTCGGCCGCGTCGGACGCGTTCGAAATCAGCTCGCGCAGAAAGATTTCCTTGTTGCTGTACAGCGAATGGATCATCAGGTGCAGAAGTTGTTTAACTTCTGCCTGAAAGCTCATGGTTTCTTGTGCCATGGTCGGACTTCCTCTCTGTTACGAATGGGGTTCTAGTCAGGCGTGGCGCACGGCCGCGAGCCGTTTGGGCCACTTGGGCCGCCGAGGCCGCCGGGGCCGTGCCGCCGGATGGCCGGATTGCCGTGTCGCCGCTAAGTTGGGGCAGCCCGGCGCGGTTTCAAGAGGCGCGCCGCGCGACGCTGTCGAGATAGCGGCACAGGAACGTCGACAGCTCGGGATCGCCGCAGTTGGCGATGTTGAAGCGCATCCACGTGGTGGGCGATTGCAGCGGAGAAAACAGGCTGCCAGGCGTCAGCAGAAAGCCTTCTTCGTGGCCGGCGGCCGCGAGCGCGCTCGCATCGACGCCCGTGTCGGCCCACAGGAACATGCCCGCCGCGGGCGTCAGAAACAGCTTCATACCGGTCTTCTCGAGCATCCGCACGGATTTTTCGCGCACGCCGTCGAGCCGCGCGCGCAGCCGCTCGACGTGCCGGCGGTAATGGCCCTCAGTGAGAATCTTGTAGAGCACGCGCTCGTTCAGTTCGGGGCTCGTCATGCCGACCAGCATTTTCTGATCGCTGACGGCCGTGGCCACTTCGGGCGCGCAGGCGATAAAACCCACGCGCAGATTGGGCGCGAGCGTCTTCGAAAAGCTGCCCAGGTAGATCACGCGCTTTAGCTGGTCGAGGCTCGCGAGACGCGTGCCCGGATAGCTCGGCGGGCACAGATCGCCGTAAATATCGTCTTCGACGACGATGAAATCGTAGGCCTCGGCGAGACGCAAAATGCGGAATGCCTGCGCGGCCGTGAGCGAGGTGCCGGTGGGGTTCTGCAGCACCGAATTGATCACCAGCATTTTCGGCCGCCAGGTCTCGACCAGCGACTCGAGCGCGTCGAGGTCCGGCCCGTCCGGCGTGTACGGCATGCCGACCAGCCGCGCGCCCTGCGACGCGAAGCGCCCGAACATCTGAAACCAGGCCGGATCGCCGACGATCACCGCATCGCCCGGCTTCACGTAAATCCGCGAAATCAGGTCGATCGCCTGGGTGATGCCGGAGACCATCACGATCTGATCCGGCGAAGCACCGATTTCCAGCTCCTCCAGCCGCGTCTGCAACTGCTGGCGGAGCGGCAAAAAGCCCTGTGGCGTACCGATGCCGAGCATCTGCGCGCCGCTTTGCCGGCCTAGCGTGCGCAGCGCGTTGGTAATCAGATCGCCGTCGAGCCAGCGGCCCGGCAAGTAGCCGAGGCCCGGACTGCGCTCGGGGCGCGCGCCCGTATGCAACATGTTGCGCAGCAGCCAGACGACATCGATCGTGGCCGGCGCGGGCGCCGCTGCGGCGATCGTGCGGATCTCAGCCGTCGGCGCGCAGCCCAATCGTTCGCGCACGTAGAAACCAGAGCCGCGCCGCGACTCCAGGTAGCCCTGCGCCACCAGCCGCTCATACGCCTCGACCACGGTGAAGCGCGATACGCCCTTGTCCAGCGCAAGCTTGCGGATCGACGGCATGCGCATGCCGGGACGAAACACGCGCTCCTCGATGCGGCGGCGCGCCCACTGGACGAGCTGCTCGACCAGCGTCAGCGACGTCGTATCGTGAGGCGTGGGAATCTGGGTAAGCGGGACGGACATGACGGGCTCCAACTGTACCGAACGGTATCGAGTCGATTGTACCGTTACTGTGCCGGTCGCCGCCGCTACATTCAAGGCTACATTTAAGATAAGCAACGGATGATGAGGCGGCCCGGGTTGCATTCCGCCGCTCACGAGCGAGTTCGGGCAAGACCCGCCCAAACGCCATCCGCCTGGCCCGCCGACCCGGCAAACGGTTATGCTTACGACCCCGGCAACGCTGCTGCCGCACCCGGCGCGCGTTCCGGCTTACCGCAGAAACCGTTTTCCTGATCCGCCATGACTGCCCATTCGCTCCGTCTCGATCACCTCGTGATTTCCGCCCGTACCCTCGACGAGGGCACGCAGTACGTTGCCGACACGCTCGGCGTCGCACCGGCCGGCGGTGGCGCGCATCCGCTGATGCGCACGCACAATCGTCTGCTGAATCTGTGGGGCGGCGTGTATCTGGAAGTGATTGCGGTCGACCCGCAGGCGGCAGAACCAGCGGATGGCGCCGCGCCTCGTGCCCGCCTGTTCGCCCTCGACGACCCGGCGACGCAAGCGCGGCTCGAAAAGGGCCCGTACCTGTCGCACTGGGTTGCCCGAGTCGACCGGCCGAAGCAGCTCGCGGCATGGCAAACGCAGTATCCCCAGCGCATTGCACCGATCGTGCCGATGACGCGCGGCGATTTCACCTGGGGTCTGTCGGTGCCTGACGATGGCGCCTTCCCCGCGTGGCAAGGCGCCGGCGACGGGGTATTGCCGTCGCTGATCCAGTGGGACACGCCGCGGCACCCGTCGGCGGTCCTGCCGGAAACGGACATCGCGCTGAAAGCTTTGAAAGCAGCCCATCCACAGGCCGACACGATCGCTGCGCAATTGCACTGGCTGGGCGCGGCGCACCTGATCGCACTCGAGCCCACGGAAGGCGCGCCGGCACTTGTCGCCGAGTTTGAAACACCCGAGGGTCTACGGACCCTTAAATAAGCAGCGCGCGCGGGTCGTCAACTCGCGCGATAATCGAAGTTTTGACCGGTTCCAGAAATACCAGCAGAGGAGACCATGGACCAAAGCGACTTGAAAGCCCCCACGTGGCAACTGTCCGAACGCGCACGCAAGCTCACGAGCTCGGCGATCCGCGAGATCCTGAAGGTCACGGAACGGCCCGAAGTCATTTCGTTCGCGGGCGGCCTGCCCTCGCCGGCGACCTTCCCGGCCGAGCGCATGCGCGAAGCATCCGACCGCATTCTGCGCGACGCGCCCGCGGCGGCGTTGCAGTACAGCGCGACCGAAGGCTATCTGCCGCTGCGTGAATGGATCGCGCAGCGCTATTCGGTGAACGGCGCGCAGATTCGTCCTTCGCAGGTACTGATCACGACCGGCTCGCAGCAAGCGCTCGACCTGCTCGGCAAAGTGCTGGTGTGCCCGGACAGCCCCGTGCTGGTCGAAACGCCGACTTACCTCGGCGCGCTGCAATCGTTCTCGATGTACGAGCCGCGCTACGTGCAGGTGCCGACCGACGAGCAAGGCCTGATTCCCGAAGCGCTCACGCCTGAGCTGACGGCCGGCGCACGCCTCCTGTACGCGCAACCGAATTTCCAGAATCCGACGGGCCGCCGCCTGCCGGTCGAACGCCGCCGTGCGTTGGCCGCGTTCGCGAAGACCGCGCCGTTCCCGGTAATCGAAGACGATCCCTACGGCGCGCTCGACTACGCGGGTGAACCGTTGCCCACCATGCTGTCGATGGCGCCGGATCACATCGTCCATCTCGGCTCGTTCTCGAAAGTGCTGGCGCCGGGCCTGCGGGTCGGCTACATCATTGCGCCCGAAGAGTTGATCTTCAAGCTCGTGCAGGCCAAGCAAGCCACCGATCTGCACACGCCGAGCTTCACGCAACGCATCGTGTACGAAGTGATCAAGGACGGCTTCCTCGACACGCACGTACCGACCATTCGCGAACTTTATCGCGATCAATGCGCGGCGATGCTCGCCTCGCTCGAACGCTACATGCCGGAAGGCGTAAGCTGGAACCGTCCGGAAGGCGGCATGTTCGTGTGGGTGAATCTGCCCGCGCAGATCGACAGCATGAAGCTGCTCGAAGAAGCCGTCGCGCAGAATGTCGCGTTCGTGCCGGGCGGTCCGTTCTTTGCGAGCGAAGCGCAGCACAATACGCTGCGCCTGTCGTTCGTCACGGTGCCGCCGGCCAAGATCGACGAAGGCGTGTCGCGTCTTGCGGCGCTGATCCGCGCGAAGGTCTAAGCCGTCTCGACCAACCCGCGCCACCGAACTCAACTACTGACCAAGGACACACCATGGCTCAATCAAATGTGTACGACAAGCTTAAGGAACTGGGCATCGAACTGCCGAGCGCAGGCGCTCCGGCAGCCGCCTATGTGATGAGCGCGCAAAGCGGCAACACGGTGTACCTGTCGGGTCACATCGCGAAGAAAGACGGCAAGGTGTGGGCCGGCAAGCTCGGTGCCACCCTCACCACCGAAGAAGGCAAGGCCGCCGCGCGGTCTATCGCGATCGACCTGCTCGCCACGCTGCATACGCATGTGGGCGACCTGAACCGCGTCACGCGCATCGTCAAGTTGATGAGCCTCGTCAACTCGACGCTCGAGTTCACCGAGCAGCATCTGGTGACCAACGGCGCCTCCGAACTGATCGCGGACGTGTTCGGCGAGCGCGGTAAACATGCGCGTTCGGCGTTCGGCGTGGCGCAGATTCCGCTCGGCGCATGCGTCGAGATCGAGATGATCGCCGAAGTCGAATAATAATCGCCAACAGGTTCGGCCGCCGGTTCGCCCGGCCGGTCGTTCCGAGCGTACTGAACGCGTCGCGAGGTGTCTGTCACCTGCGGCGCGTTTTGCATTTGTGGTGAGGTAGATCGTTCCTTTGCCACCAGGTAGAATCCGCGAAGCCCATCAATCTGCTGGATTCGCCGGACTGCACCCGATGACCGCTCACACCGTTCGTTTCAAACAAGTCGACGTGTTCACGTCGGTGCCGTTCAAAGGCAATCCGCTTGCAGAGTTGCAGCCCGGCTCGCACTACACGGCCCGCCAGGGCACCGTGCTGGGACATGCCGGCAACGTTTCGGTGCACTACGACGATGCAGCCGGCAAAACGTGGATCGGCGGGCCTTCGGTGACGATCGTCGACGGCACGTTCCGGTTGCCATGAACGGCGCAGCGCTCGATTGCAGGTTGACGCGCGCCGGCCTGCCGCTGAACGCCGGCCGTGTTTCGCCGCTTCAGGCCACGCTTAACAACAGAATGCCGCACCGTTTGCGCGATTAATGCGCCATGCATGACGAGAGGCTTGGCACACCTGAATTCCATATCCCGATGAAATATTCGAAAACAAGTGCCAGGCCGCAGCCCCAAGGCTGGCTGCGCCGGCTGCGAATTCAGCCGGCCAGGACGGCCTGTTGCGCCCGCGTATACCCGATGCGCGGACCCTTCCTTAATCCAGTGGCATTAAGTAATATCGAAACGTACCCGATGACCTGCGGATGGTCAGGCACGACGCCACGCTCCCTTCCCCTGCGCAGCAGTCCCGGCACCTTGGTCACCATGCAGCCACCCATGAAATTAGCGCAGTCAATGCTCGCGCAGTTGCAACTGGCCGGCACCAGGGAACGGGCCGCCCGATGAGCCAGTTCCGCTTCTCCGACCAGCGCGAAGCCAAACCCCGCCGCGACCCTGCTGTGTCGCGCCGCCGTGCCTTGCTCGCCATTCCGGCGCTCGGCGTGCTGGTGCTGATCCTGCTTTGGGCCGTGATCTTCGCGCGCCTGTCGGTTGAGAAAGAAGCCACGAATCGCGAGGCGATGGCCTCTGCCGCGATTCTCTCCGCGGCGCTGGAGCAGCACACGGTCAAGGCGATTCACCAGGTCGACCAGATCACCCGCTTCGTCAAATACGAGTTCGAAAAAACGCCGAATCATTTTGATCTCGCCAGCACGGTGGAAAAAGGCGTGGTGCAAAGCGAGACGCTGGTGCAGGTGTCGCTGATCGACGAGCACGGCACGCTGATCGCCAACACGGCCGAACCCAATCCCAAACGCATCGATCTGTCGGACCGCGAACACTTCAAGGTCCACGAACACGAAAACGACGACCAGTTGTATATCAGCAAGCCGGTGCTCGGCCGCGTATCCCGCCACTGGACCTTGCAGATGACGCGGCGTCTGAATCATCCCGACGGCTCGTTCGCGGGCGTCGTGGTGGTCTCCGAAGATCCGAGCTATTTCACCAGCGACTTCTACAACAACGCGGCCATTGGCCGCGAAGGCGTGATCGCGGTGATCTCGGACAACGGCACGGTGTTGGCGCGCCGCACCGGTAGCGTCGACACCGCCAGCGGCTCATTCTCGGCGAGCGGCTCGTACCCGACCTCGGAGCATGTGTCAGGCACCTACGTCGATTCCATCGACAACATCACGCGTATCGTCTCGTACCGGCATATCGACGGCTATCCGCTCGGCGTGCTGGTGGGCCTGTCGCAAGCCGAGGAATTCACCGATTACAACCACACGCGCAACGTCTACCTCCTGATGGCGGGCTTCATCTCGCTCGCGATGCTGAGCTTCTTCGCAGTGGCCACCGGTTTGATCGGCAAGCTGCTCGGGCGCGAGCGCGAGATGACGCATCTGGTCGAGTACGATCTGCTGACCGGTTTGCGCAATCGCTATGCGACGCTGCAAACATTGCGGCACGACGTGGCGCAGCATTCCAATCTCGGGCGCCTCGCGATTCTCTTCATCGACCTGGACAACTTCAAGACCGTCAACGACACGCTAGGCCACAACGCCGGCGACATCGTGCTGCAAATGACGGCCTCGCGCCTCGCCACCGCGGTCGGCGACGGCGGCGCCTTGAGCCGCATCGGCGGTGACGAGTTCGTCGTGGTGATCAAGGGCGACGACGTCGAGAAGCGCGCCGTCACACTCGCCGAAGCGGCAGCCGAAGCGTTCGCCAAACCTTTCGAAGTGCGCGGCAGTTCGTTCGTGCTGCACGCGAGCATCGGCATCGCGCTCTACTCGGTCGCCAACGAGAGCGAGATCGACCTGCTGAAAAAAGCCGACCTCGCGATGTACAGCGCGAAGGACGCGGGCAAGAACTGCTACCAGTTCTATTCGCCGCAGTTGTCGCACCGCGCGGACCATTTGATGAAGTGGGAACAGCAGTTGCGCGTCGCGCTCACCGAAGGCCAGTTGTTCCTCGCCTATCAGCCGAAGATCGATCTGACGCGCCGCTGTATCACCGGTTTCGAAGCGCTGGTGCGCTGGAACCATCCGCAACACGGTTTGATTCCGGCCAACGAATTCATTCCGGTCGCCGAATCGACCGGGTTGATCGTGCCCATCGGCGACTTCGTGATCGAGACCGCGTGCCGTCAACTGGCGTTGTGGCAGCAACAGGGCTACGACACGCTCTCGCTCGCGGTGAACATCTCCGCGGTGCAGTTCTGGCGCGGCGATCTGTACGAAACCATCTCGCACGCGATCGAGGAAAGCGGCATCTCCGCGCGCCGCCTCGAACTCGAAATCACCGAGACGGCGATGATGGAATATCCCGAACTCGTGTCGGAGAAAATCTTCGCGTTGAAGCGCCTCGGCGTGCGCATCGCGCTCGACGACTTCGGCACAGGCTATTCGTCGCTGTCCTACCTGAACCGCTTCTCGGTCGACACGCTGAAGGTGGACCGTTCGTTCGTCCAGGCGATTCCCGGTGACCGTAGTGTCTGCGTGATGGTCACCGCGATCGTCAATCTGGCGCGTTCGCTCGGACTCACGGTGGTGGTCGAAGGCACGGAGACCGAAGAGCAGATTGCGTGGCTCGCCGCGCTCGGCCATATCGAGGCGCAGGGTTTCCTGTTCTCGCGTCCGGTGCCGGTCGAAGCGATTCCGGCGCTGCTCGAACGCTTCGGCGTATGCGGCATGAAGGGTCACCGCACTGTGCATGATGTCGACAGTACCCGCAGCGTGTCCAGCACCAGCACGAGCACCAATAGCTGAATGCGGCCCGGCGGTGGCGGGCCTGTCACGCACAAGCGCACCGCATGCAGCCTATAAGCGTAGGTGCGGCACCTCCCGCGCTTATCCAACCGCTGCATCGCAAAACCGGCTACATTCACGCTGTACTGCGTCACAGCGCGATGCTGTCTGCTGGCCGCGCCAATACACACAAAACGATGATCTCAGAGGGCGGGCCGCCCACGTGCGGGGGCCTGCGTCGCCATGCAGTCGATCACGAGCCAGAATGCCGCCAGGCGAGGAAAACGGGAACCGCTATGGACGCTGTTCCGGGTCGTATTCGGCCTGTCGGCGCTGTCGTGGGGCGGTCTCGCGCTGATGGCGCAACTCGAAAACCATTACGTGGAACGCGAGGGTCGGCTCTCGCGCGTGGCCTTTTCCGATCTGATCGCGCTCGCCTGGATGGTGCCTGGGCCGGTGGGCTGCAATGTCGCCGTGCA
Source organism: Paraburkholderia sp. WS6 (assembly GCF_030464835.1). Classification (NCBI taxonomy): domain Bacteria; kingdom Pseudomonadati; phylum Pseudomonadota; class Betaproteobacteria; order Burkholderiales; family Burkholderiaceae; genus Paraburkholderia; species Paraburkholderia sp. WS6. Next base: position 124,739 of record NZ_JALQCK010000006.1, on the reverse strand, counting down.
ACTGGGGCATGCGCTGCGGGGACGCGCCGGCGCCTGGGTGGCGGGCGTTGCAAGCGTGCTGCCCTTTTTCGTGCTGATGACGCTATTCGCGATCTTCTATCGCACGCCGCTCGTGCACGCCGCCGCTTCCCAAACCTTGCTCAATCACTTCAGCGTGGTGCTGGCCACGCTGATCGCGATCACCTGGTACAAACAGACGCGCGCGCTGATACGCGGCAAGCTCGAGTGGATCGCGGCGGGGATCGGTTGCGTGGCGCTCTTCTATGCACGCAGTCCCGCGGCCTATGTGGTGATGCTCGGCGCAGCCTTCGGCACCGGTTGGTTGGTCAGCCCGGTTCGCAATTCTCGCATCGTGGTGTCGATCGGTCGCGGCGACTGGCACATGCTGGCCGCATTGGGCGTGTTGCTGGTGTTGTTCGCCCTGCCGTTACCGCATCGCTATGAACTGGCGCTGCTATGGCCGCGGCTGGCCGGTGCGGGCATGACCTTGTTCGGTGGCGGCTTCTCGGCGTTGCCGGTACTTAAGACATTGTTCGTCACGCCGGCGATCGGCGTGTCGGATAACGACTTCACCTTGGCGTTTTCGCTCTCCCCGTTGTCACCCGGACCGCTGTTGAATGTGGTGCCGTTCTTCGGATATCTGGTGGATGGCTGGGTGGGCGCGCTGATTGCTACGCTCGCGCTTTTTGTGCCATCGGGCTGCCTCGTCGTGCTGGCGCAACGGCATCTGCATCAGTTGAAGGCCAATCCGCGTTTCGAACACGGCATGCGGATCTTGCGCGCGGTCACCACCGCGTTTCTGGCGGTGGCCGTGCTGCGCATCGCGGTGCATGTGCCGTTTAAACCCGTGTATCTGGTGACGGCGCTGTTCTCCGGCATGTGCTTCGCAAAGCTCAAGGTGCCGGTGTATGTGGTGTACGGGACCGTGGCGGTCGTGTGTGGATTGTGGCTTGCCTGCGGCGCCATGCAGTAGGCAAGCCGGGCGTCAGAACCCGCGCGACAGCACAGCGACGCCGATCGTCACCACGCCCAGCACGATATTCACCAGCACCAGACGCCGGATCGTACCGACCGCCTGCGCGCCATCCGGCCACTTCTGCGCCTGCACCGCACGGCGAATGCGCGGGAACACGGCGAAACGAATGTGCCCGAAGATCAGCATCATCACGATGCCGAGGCCGGCCATGGCATGCAACGGCCACGTGGCGTGACCACCGCCGAATTGCATCAGCAGGAAGCCGCCAGTGAGGAGAATCACCAGCACGGCTGCGGCGACCCAGTTGAAGAAGCGGCCGAACACCGATTCCCACAATGGCAAGCGCAGTTGCGGCGAAAGATCGGCAATGGCCGGGCGCAGACAGAAATGCGCGAACACCATCCCACCCACCCACACGGCGACTGCGAGCAGATGCAAAAAGAGTGCGAGTTCGACAGCTTTGTTCATTTTGTTTTCCTCTCCCGATGACGCCACGCCGCTTATGACGAGTGATATTTGTAGCGGCTATTGAGCGCATTCGACCGCGCGCTATGCGTGCAGTTCCATGTACTGGCAGCGTCTTAACATTCTTTGTAGTTGTTATCGCAGCGCGTCCGATACCGCGACGGTGCTGCACCCCGGATTTTTGCTGCGTGCGGCGTGTGCTTCAAGGTGCGCGTTGTTGCTGTTTGCGCTTTAAAGCACACGCCTCGTTCATGCCTTGCTCTACCTACTTCTATCTACCACCTGCTAACTACTAGCTACGATTACGCAGCGAGTACCGGACGCATACCGTCGAGCTTCATCTTGCTCTCCGGCGCGCGCCCCTTGCGCGCCCGCTTGCCGATATGCGGCGTGAGCGTGGCGCCGCTCAGCTTCTCTTCGTCGACACGGCCACCGCGACGCGTGCCGATCAGCACCACGCCCGCCTTGTTGATGGACAGCGCCTGCACCAGCGTTTCGTTGTCGTCGAGCGCCATCAGCGTAACACCGCGTCCGCCACCCGAGAGCGTCTTCATTTCGTCGAGGCCGAACACCAGCAGGCGTCCACCCGAAGACAGACACGCGATGTGCGTCGCATCCGGCAGCATCGGCATCGGCGCGAGCGGCGCAGCGCCAGCGTCGATCGTCATGAACGACTTGCCCGCCTTCACGCGGCTCACCATGTCGCCGACCTTGGCGACAAAGCCGAAGCCGTTGCTCGACGCAAGCAGCAATGCCTGATCCGCGGACGCCGCGTAGTAATGCATCAGGTGGCTGCCCGATTCGAGTTCGATCAGCGACGTGACCGGCACGCCATCGCCCCGCCCGCCCGGCAGCATCGCAACCGCCACCGAATAGACGCGGCCATTGCTGCCCCACGCAACCAGCGTATCCGGTGTGCGGCACTGGAACGCCGCGTAGAGCCCGTCGCCGGCCTTGAACGTAAAGCCGGCCACATCCAGGCCGTGGCCCTTCAGCGCGCGGACCCAGCCCTTCTGCGACACCACCACGGTCACCGGCTCGTCGACCACGCGCGCTTCGAACGTCGCGCGCTTTTCCTGCTGGATCAGCGTGCGGCGCTCGTCGCCGTATTGCTTCGCGTCGCCTTCGATTTCCTTGATGAGCAGACGCTTCATCGCGGATTCGCTGCCGAGCAGTTCTTCGAGCTTGGCCTTCTCGTCGCGCAGTTCGGCCAGTTCCTTCTCGATCTTGATCTTCTCGAGGCGCGCCAACTGACGCAAGCGGATTTCGAGAATGTCTTCGGTCTGCCGGTCCGACAAGCCGAATGCGGCCATCAGCGCGACCTTCGGCTCGTCCGATTCGCGGATGATGCGGATGACTTCGTCGATATTCAAAAAGACGATCATCCGGCCTTCGAGAATATGAATCCGGTCGTCGACCTTGCTCAAACGATGACGCGTGCGGCGCGTGACCGTCGCGAAACGGAACGCGATCCACTCGTGGATGATTTCACTCAAGCCCTTCTGACGCGGCCGGCCATCGCCGCCCACCATCACCATATTGAGCGACGCGTTCGATTCGAGGCTCGTATGCGCGAGCAGCGAATTGACGAACTCGGTTTGATCAATGCGGCTCGACTTCGGCTCGAACACGAGACGCACCGGCGAGTCCCGGCCCGACTCGTCGCGCACGGCGTCGAGCAGCGCGAGCATGGTCTGCTTGGTTTGCAACTGTTCAGGCGTGAGCGCCTTCTTGCCGAGCTTGATCTTCGGGTTGGTCTGCTCTTCGATTTCTTCGAGCACCTTCTGCGCGGCCGTGTTCGGCGGCAATTCGGTGATCACGAGTTGCCACTGGCCGCGCGCGAGCTCCTCGATCTTCCAGCGGGCGCGCACCTTCAGGCTGCCGCGGCCACTTTCGTAGGCCGCGGAAATCTCGGCGTCGCTCGAAATGATCTGGCCGCCGCCCGGGAAGTCCGGCCCGGCGATGTGTTGCATCAACTCGGCGTGCTCGATCTTCGGATTACGGATCATCGCCACCGCCGCCGCTGCGACTTCGCGCAGATTGTGCGACGGGATTTCCGTGGCGAGACCCACCGCAATGCCGGATGCCCCGTTCAGCAACACGAACGGCAAGCGCGCGGGCAACAGCCTCGGCTCTTCGAATTCGCCGTCGTAGTTCTTCATGAAGTCGACCGTGCCCTGGTCGATCTCGTCGAGCAGCAGCTTCGCGATCGGCGTCAGGCGCGCTTCGGTGTAGCGCATGGCCGCTGCGCCGTCGCCGTCGCGCGAACCGAAGTTGCCCTGGCCGTCGATCAGCGGGTAGCGCATCGAAAAGTCTTGCGCGAGACGCACCAGTGCGTCGTACGCCGACTGGTCGCCGTGCGGGTGGTACTTACCCAGCACGTCGCCGACCACGCGCGCCGACTTGACGGGCTTCGCGTTGTCGCCGAGGCCCATGTCGTTCATGGCGAACAGGATGCGGCGCTGCACCGGCTTCTGGCCGTCGCATACGTCAGGCAGCGCGCGCCCCTTGACCACGCTCACCGCGTAGTCGAGGTACTGGCGTTCCGCGTAGTTGCCGAGCGTCAGGAAGTCGCCTTCCGGGGGCGGCGGCTCGGTGAAAAGGTCGAGAGTGTTATCGTCGTCCATCTAGATTCCGTATCCGTGTTTGGCGTGAAGTTTTGTGCGAAGGCAGAGCGTTGTTAAGAACGCTCGCTCAGATATCCGCTTCTACTTCGTTGCCCTTTTCTTCCAGCCAACTGCGCCGCGACGCCGCTTCGCCCTTGCCCATCAGCATCGTCATACGCGCCACCGTGGCGTCATAGTCGAGCTCGCCGAGTGCCACCGGCGTCAGGCGCCGCGTGTCGGGGTTCATCGTGGTATCCCACAACTGCTCCGCGCTCATTTCGCCCAAGCCTTTGAAGCGGCTGATGGACCATTGCGTGTCGCGTACGCCGTCTTTGCGCAACTTGTCGAGGATCGCTTCGAGCTCGCCTTCGTCGAGTGCATAGAGCTTCTGCGCCGGCTTCTTGCCGCGCGCGGGGGCATCGACCCGGAACAGCGGCGGACGCGCCACGCACACATGCCCGCGTTCGATCAGTTGCGGGAAATGCTTGAAGAACAGCGTGAGCAGCAACACCTGGATGTGCGAACCGTCAACGTCAGCGTCCGACAAGATGCAGATCTTGCCGTAACGCAGATTCGACAGATCGACCTTGTCGTCCGGGCTATGCGGATCGACGCCGATCGCCACCGAAATGTCGTGCACTTCGTTGTTGGCGAACAGGCGGTCGCGCTCCGTTTCCCACGTGTTCAGCACCTTGCCGCGCAGCGGCAGGATCGCCTGATATTCCTTGTCGCGGCCCATCTTTGCCGAGCCACCCGCCGAGTCACCCTCCACGAGGAACAGTTCGTTGCGGCCGATTTCCGTCGATTCGCAATCGGTCAGCTTGCCCGGCAGCACTGCCACGCCCGAGCTCTTGCGTTTCTCGACCTTCTGGCCGGCACGCGTACGCGCCTGGGCCTGTTTGATGACGAGGTCCGCGAGCTTCTTGCCGAGCTCGACGTGCTGGTTCAGCCACAGCTCCAAAGCCGGCCGCGAGAACGACGACACCAGCTTCACCGCATCACGGCTATTCAGGCGCTCCTTGATCTGCCCTTGGAATTGCGGATCGAGCACCTTTGCCGACAGCACGAACGACACGCGCGCAAACACGTCTTCCGCCAGCAGCTTCACGCCCTTCGGCTGCAGGTTATGCAACTCGACAAAGCTCTTCACCGCCTGGAACAGACCGTCACGCAAACCGGATTCGTGCGTGCCGCCCGCAGGCGTCGGAATCAGATTGACGTACGATTCGCGCATCAGCGTGCCTTCTTCGCTCCACGCGACGACCCACGCCGCGCCCTCACCTTCGGCAAACGTCTCTTCGCTCGCACGCGAGTTTTCGACATAGCGCTCGCCTTCGAACAGCGGGATCAGCAGATCGCTGCCGTTCATGCCTTCGAGCAGATAGCCGCGCAAACCGTCTTCGTATTTCCAGGTTTGCGTTTCGCCGGTCTTCTCGTTGATGAGCGTAACTTCGACGCCCGGCAACAGCACCGCTTTCGAGCGCAGTAGACGCTGCAATTCGCCGAGCGGCAGGTTCGGCGAATCGAAGTACTTCGGATTGGCCCATGCGGTAACGCGCGTGCCGGACTTCTTGTCTGCCTTTGTTGCAGGTCGCACTTCGAGTTGCTTCGCAACGTCGCCATTGGCAAAGCCCAATTCGGCGATTTTGCCGTCGCGCCACACGGTGACGTCGAGGCGGGTGGACAGCGCGTTGGTGACCGACACGCCGACGCCGTGCAGGCCGCCCGAGAACGTGTAGGCGCCGCCGGCGGCTTTATCGAACTTGCCGCCCGCGTGCAGGCGCGTGAAAACGATTTCGACGACCGGCACGCCTTCTTCCGGATGCAGGCCGAACGGAATGCCACGGCCGTCGTCTTCGACCGAGACCGAATGGTCCGTATGCAGCGTGACCGTGATTTGCCGGCCGTGGCCGCCAAGGGCCTCGTCCGACGCGTTGTCGATAACTTCCTGAATGATGTGCAGCGGATTTTCGGTGCGGGTGTACATCCCGGGCCGTTGCTTGACCGGCTCCAGGCCCTTCAACACCTTGATCGACGCTTCGCTATACGCGGCGTTTGGCTTTTTCGTAGACATGGTTGACTCGGGTGCGTCGGTTCATCGTTGTCCACAGGTCCTGTGGACAGGTCCGTGGACAATGCGTTGAGTTTTCAAAAAAAGCGAAACGAAACAACGGGGTTAGCTGGGGTGCCCGCAGTGCGGGCAACGTGTTTTATCGCCTGGCTTCCCATGGGCGCGCTCGACGGCGGCTCGATGCGGGCTCCACAGCCCGGCAACGGCCAGCCGGTGCGAACGCCGGGGGAAGCCTGTTCGCGGGGTATTTTACTGATTTCGATACGGGCGGCAATTCACGCGGTGCGGGATTGGCCGTTTGGATAAGGGGCGGCGCACGGCTTCGGCCAATTATGCGACCGCGATGAGACCACTACGGGACCGTGAAAATTACGATGGGCCCGTTGCGCAGCCACGCCCCCCCGTCCTCTGCGTGAATTCGGCGCAACCTCGGATCACGCCGTCTCCGCACATCACTTCCGCTTGTTTTCCAGCTCGTCCCAGCGTTCCAGCGCGATCAGCAGTTCCTCGTCGATCGCGGCGTAGCGCTCGGTCAGACGCGTGCCTTCCTGGGCGTCTTTCGCGAAGACCGAACCGTCTTCGAGTTGGGCGCCAATGGTTTTCTGCTCCGCTTCGAGCGCGGCAATTTTCGCCGGCAACGCCTCGAGTTCGCGCTGATCCTTGAACGACAGCTTGGCCGCGCGCTGCGTATTGCGGCCTGCGCCGCTTACGCCGCTGTCTTTAGACGTCACTTGTTTAGCCGCCTCTTTCTGCGCTTCCTGCGCCATCTGCTGCGAGCGGTCGCGCTGAATCTGCCAGTCCGTAAAGCCACCGACGTACTCGCGCCACTTGCCGCCGCCTTCCGACGCGATCACCGAGGTCGCGACGTTATCGAGAAACGCGCGATCGTGGCTGACCAGCAGCACGGTGCCGTCGTATTCGGTGAGCAGTTCTTCGAGCAGTTCGAGCGTCGGGATGTCGAGGTCGTTGGTCGGTTCGTCGAGCACCAGCACGTTGGCCGGCCGCGCGAACAGACGCGCCAGCAGCAGGCGATTGCGCTCGCCGCCCGACAGCGACTTGACCGGCGACCGCGCGCGTTCCGGCGCGAACAGGAAGTCGCCGAGATAGCTCATCACGTGCTTCTTCTGGCCGTTGACTTCGACCCACTCGCTACCCGGGCTGATCGTATCGGCCAGGCTCTTGTCCAGATCGAGTTGCGCGCGCATCTGGTCGAAGTACGCGACCTGCAGATTGGTGCCGATGCGCACCGTGCCTTCGTCCGGCGGCAACTCGCCGAGGATCATCTTCAGCAACGTGGTCTTGCCCGCACCGTTCGGACCGACGAAGCCGATCTTGTCGCCGCGCATGACCGTGGCCGTGAAGGTATCGACCACCGTACGCGAACCGTAGCGTTTGGTGACGTCGGTCAGTTCGGCAACGATCTTGCCGGACTTCTCACCTTGGCCCACGTCGAGCTTGACGTTGCCCTGCACGTTGCGGCGCTCGGCGCGTTCATTGCGCATCTGCACAAGCCGCGCGATCCGGCCGACGCTGCGCGTACGGCGCGCTTCCACGCCCTTGCGAATCCACACCTCTTCCTGGGCAAGCAGCTTGTCGAACTTGGCCGCTTCCACTTGCTCGACTTCAAGCTGCTGCGCCTTCCTGGTCTGATAGGCGCTGAAATTGCCCGGATACGACAGCAGACGCCCGCGATCCAGTTCGACGATGCGCGTGGCGACACGATCGAGAAACGCGCGATCGTGAGTAATGAAGAGCAGGCCCGCGCGCAACGAGACCAGCAGTTCCTCGAGCCAGCGGATGCCGTCAAAGTCGAGGTGGTTGGTCGGCTCATCGAGCAGCAACACGTCCGGCTGCACAACCAGCGCGCGCGCCAGCGCGACGCGCTTTTGCATCCCGCCCGACAGCGAACCGACTCGCGCCTCGCTATTCAGACCGATCTGCTGCAGCGTGGTGGCAACGCGCGTGCTCCAGTTCCAGGCGTCCGAATGGTCAAGCGCCGATTGCAGCGTGTTCATGCGCGACATCAGCGCGTCGTGCTCCGGGCCTTCCGGCTCGTCGGCGAGCTGATTGGCGACTGCGTCGTATTGATCCAGCAGATCGCGGGCGTGGGTCAGGCCCGCGGCGACCGCTTCGAACACCGTGTCGTCCGTATCGAACTCCGGCTCTTGCGGCACGTAGACCGAAGTCAGACCCTGTTGGCGCGTGACGAGGCCGTCGTCCGGCTTGGTCAGATCGGCGACGATTTTCAGCAGCGACGACTTGCCCGCGCCGTTACGGCCGATCAGCCCAACGCGCTCGCCCGCTTCGAGAGAGAAATCCGCGTGATCGAGCAACGCGACGTGACCGAACGCCAGTTGGGCCCCGGTAATGGTGTAAAGCGACATGGAGAATTGGAGAAGACAGCGATGAGTCGGAACTGCTCATTGTACCGGGCGCGCGGGCAGGTGCCTGTATGCCGGAAGAGATAGGCCGAATGACCGGCTTGCAAAATGGGGAGGAACCGTACGCAAGCCCGATGCAGACCGGATCCGACTGCGTTCAAGCCCTGCGCAAGCCAGGAGATAAAACAGAAAAATACGGCCGGACGGCGCTCGCGCTCGTCCAACCGCCTCACCTGTCACGTTACTTCACGTGCACCGTGATGGTTTTGCTCATCTCCGGCCCATACGAACGATGCGCGCCGTCGCCGAATTGCAGCGTCAGCGTATGGTCGCCCGGCGGCAGCGTCAGATCGGTTTCGGTCTGGCCTTTGCCGAAGTGAAGCGATTTGTCGGTGGCGGGAATCACTTCGCCCTTGGGAAGCGGCTTGCCGTCGATCAGCAGATGATGATGGCCCGTGCCTTCCGTCATCGTGCCGGCTGGCGCGATCTTCATGCCGTCGACACCGAACACCACGTGCACCGGATTGGTGACGGTCGCGCCATCCGCCGGTTGCACGAAAGACACGCCTGCGGCCTGCGCCGCGCCCGATATCGCGAGCAACCCGGCCAGTACAGTTCCGGCCAACCATTTGTTTTTGAACATCGTTTTTCTCCTTTTTGGGAAACAAGAGTCATGCGCGGGCCACGCAGGCGTCGATCGTGGCGCGAGTCGCCTGAGGCCGATCGTCGCAATGCATGCCAGGCGCCCGGCGCGCCTGTCCAAACGACTAGCTGCGGATCAAAGCATACACGCTGTGTATGACGGGTCCGTCACGCGGGCCCGGACACGTCTCAAGCGCTTTGCGGCGATGCCGCATGGGTAAATATCTGTCCAATTGACAAATTCCGGTAATATTGCGAGTCGCCGCCATGCCCAAAAAAGGGGCAGACTGGGCGGATCAATGCACCGAACCAAAGAAGAGTACGTCGTGAGCGAAGTAATTGAACTGATTGAATATAAGAGCTGGGTCTGCCTGATTTGCGGCTGGATCTACAACGAAGAAGAAGGCCTTCCTGAAGAAGGTATCGCCCCGGGCACGCGCTTCGCCGCGATTCCGGACGACTGGCGCTGCCCGCTGTGCGATGTAGGCAAGGCGGAGTTTGCGGTGGTGGAATTCTGAGCGAGCTCGATTGAGCCGGGGGCGCGCTGCTTGATGTAGTGCGCCGGGCGGTTCGCGCGGCCCAGTGGGTGATGCCCGCTGGGCCGTTTGCTTTGTGGGACGGGCTTTGCAGCCCTCCTCGTGGATAGGCGTGTTTGATATCCTCCGCGCTCGCTGGCGAATTTGGACTCGCCTGGTCCCTGCCCGGATTGTTCGTCGGCGGGATTGCAGCGATTATTTTGGTTCGGCCCTCTCCCCGTAGTTCAGGGGTGGAATGACAGGCGCAACGCCCGTCAGATAGGGATTGCTACCATTGCTGTAGCAAAATCTGTGGCACGCGAAACTTCCCCTCCTAGCCCATTGCGCTGACTATCGCGCAGTCCCGGCTCGCGCGTTCATCCGACGACAATCGGCCACACGTCGCCATTCGCCCGTACCGCCCGCCGGACGTTCAGAGGTCTGCTCCACTCTGCAAGCAGTCGTCGGACTTCAGAAGGTGAGGGTTGCGCGATCTCCGCTAACGATCGGTGCCGCCGGGGTCGCGACCTCAACATCGTCGGCTTCCCGCAAGCACTTGGGCTGTGCGGCGGATTGCCCAGGTCGCCGCCTGCACGTGAGGATTAGCTGGCACAAGGCGCGCATTCTTTTCTTGCCGCACCGTGCCGGGCTTCAATGGCCTTGATACTGTCTGCAAAGACTTTTTCCAGAACGTGCCTGACGATGGTTCCGAGCACGAACCTGAGCACCCGTCCCTTGATGTTCTTGCCTTCGCGAACAACGACCGCGTCCAGCGCAGTCGTCCCGTAGGGCAGACGCGTAAATGTGTAGGTATGGCCCGACCTCCCCACACGTTGGAGTCGGTTGTCTTCATTACGACACAGTCGGGGTCGGACCAGTCGTAGTGCAGGCGTTCCCAGATACCGCCCGAGCCCTCTGTGACGTCGGCCTCAAAGGGGTCACGCCGATGAACCTTGGGGTATTCATCGGCGCTATTGCCAAAGAGCTTCGAGCGATCAGGCCCGAAGTCCGTGAGGCCGGCGACAAACTGCTCGGGCTTCAAAACGGTCTTGTAGCAGAAGTGGATCGTCGACGTGATGAGTTTCTTCGTTTGAATAAGCAGACAGCAAGCCGATATGTTCGGCTTACCTACCGGGTATATTTGTAGAAGCCACGCGCGTGAGAGTTGAGGCGTCGCAGACTCCAACTGATGCCTAACGATCCCAGCGGGTCCGCAGGAATCCAAGCAGGCTAATGGTCGCCGCCACGACGATGCTGACTGCCACTATCACGAAAGCTGTGTGCAGGCTCGCGTAACCCTGCAGGACCAGCACCATCGCGGCCAGCGCAAATACGAAACGCACCACGCTTGCGGTCATCGGCCAGAAAATGCGGCGTGCCCCCTGACCTGCGAAGTAGAGTTCGAAAATCACGCCGATCACCGCATAGAAAGGCGCGACCACATGCAGATACTGTGCGCCGACCGCCATAGCGGCGCTATCGCTGGTAAAGAGGCCCATCCAGGGCAGCGGAAAGAGCGAGACAACGAGTCCGACCAGGCCAACCACGCCGGCAACGAACAGTACGTTCACGATCGCCGCGCGTCGCGCACGCGCCACGTTGCCTGCGCCCAGGTTCGTGCCCACCAGCGTGATCGCGGCAGTGCCGAATCCGAACATCACCGGTATCAGCAGCATGTCGAGGCGGGATGCAATGCCGTAACCGGCGATGGCGGCAACGCTCACGGCACCGGCCGCAGCGGTCAGCGCGGTGACTGACATGGCCGACATGACGGCATTGATCGCCGACAGCAAGCCGACGCCGAGAATCGCACTGAAATGCTTGCGCTGCAGTCGATAGCGGCGCAGGCGCAACGTCGACGAGGGCGAACGCATGTAGACGACCACCACGCCCAGCGCGGCAATATTGCACAGGACCTGGGCGACGCCGGCGCCTGCCACACCCATGCGCGGCGCACCCAGCCAGCCGTTGATCAGCATCGGTGACAGTATCAGGCCGGCGACCGCGCCGCCCAGTATGATCATCGCCGGCACCTTGACGTTGCCGGCGCCGCGCAGCGATGCCTGCAGCAGCAACAATATCCAGAACGGGATCGCGCCTCCGAACAGGATGTTCGAGTAGAGCACGGCCTGGTTCAACGATGGCCCGCTGCCGCCAAGGCTGCGGTACAGCACCGGGCCGGCCAGCAGCAACACAAGGGCGAACAGTCCGCCTGCCACGACGGCGATGACCACCGCATGCCAGGCCAGGCTTTCCGCCTCGTCCTGGCGGCGGGCGCCGGTGGCTCGGGCGATAGCCGACGACACGCCGCCGCCGATGCCGGCACTCGCTACCGTGGTCATCATTATCATGACGGAAACCACCAGCGATGTTGCGGCGATCGCTTTCAGGCCCAGTGAGCTGACAAAATAGGTCTCGGCAACACCTAGCAAGGTCGTCATGAACAGCACGGCGACTGTCGGCAAGGCAAGGCGGATCAAGTTTGACAACAGCGGACCATGGAGCAGTTCGTTGGCCGGCAGGTTGGCAGGCTGAGAAGAAATCTTCTCAGCCTGATTGGCAAGAGTAGCGGGCATGATCTTATCGGCACCTAGGCGCGGGTGATCGGCAGGACCGGGATCACTTCCGTGAATCCGGCCGATGAACTGGGGCTAAGTTCGGCCCAATTCAAAGCCTCTGCCAGCGTCTCGACATTGATCACCACAAAGCCGCCAAACAGTGCGTACGCGTCCGGGGATGGGCCATCCTGGACCTGGCGCTGGCCGTCCCGCATCCGCACCGTGCTGGCGTTACGCGGATCGAGTTGCGTGCCGGCCCGCATGACGCCGGCGGCCGCGAGGGCGCCCATGTACTGTTTCCACGCGAGCGAGACTTGCTGCGCTTTAAGCAGATCGGCGTAGGTTTCATAGACGTTTGGCGGCTGTTGAAAAGCGAGAACGAATTCCATCGTTGTTTCCCGTTAGAAAGGAGGATCAGTCGGCGGTGAACGCGGCCGCGTGGCGGCGAGCGAATTCGGCGGCGGAAATCGGCGCGCGGCCGACCAACTGCTGGAAGTTGTCGGTCATGCGGTCGTAGCGGTTGTTGCGATGCAGCTGGGCCATGATGACCAGGTGTGCGACCAGATGCGCCGGCTGTTGGAGCTCCCGCAGCTTCGCTTCCCAGATCTGCGGCGGCACATTGACGTATTGGATTGTGCGGCCCAGAGCGCTGCTGAATTCCTGTGCGAGCTCAGTCATCGTCAGCGACTGGGGGCCGGTCAATTCGTAGACCTTGCCGATATGCGGCTGTGGGTTGGCCAGCACAGCAGCGGCGGCAACCCCCACGTCGGCGGCGGCGATCGGCGAGGTCCTGCCATCAGCGAACGGCAGGCGGATGGCGTTGTCGTCGCGGATGCCCTTGGCCGCCGGCAGGAACAAGCCTTCGAAGAAAGCAGTTGGACGCAGGTAGATCACCGGCAGGCCGGACCAACGCAGCATCTGCTCTGCGAGCCAGTGCTGCTTCTGTTGCGGGCTGCCGGTGGTCTCTGTCTCGCTCATCTGCGACAGCGTCATCTGCGACAGATTGACGAAGGCCTTCACACCCAGGCTTTTGGCTGTGACCGCGACGGTGGCGGCTGCTTCCAGGTATTCGGGCGAAACCGACATCGTGAAATACACCACTGAGCAGCCTTGCATGGCTGCGCGCACGGCGACGATGTCGAGCATGTCGGCGACCACGACTTCGGCGCCCAGGTCACGCAGCCTGTCGGCGCGGGCGTCCAGTTTGCGCACCATCGCGCGTACGCGATGGCCTTGTTCCAGCAGGTTGGCGATGGCCGCGCGCGCGGTCGAACCGACGCTGCCGGCGGCGCCGGTGACGAGAATAGTTTCTTGGGACATGGCCTTCCTGATAACATCGAGTATGTAGGAAAATACATAGTGACACGTCGTTTTGACTATGTCAAAAAAAACATAGTCATTCCGTGTGCGCGTTGGCGCAATCTAGGAGCAATGCGAGTGAGTGATCTGAAGGAAACCGCGGCAGGCAAGGAAAAGCCGCTGAAATACGTTCTTCTTGCCGGTATCTATAACGAGCCGCGTTCCGGCTATGAACTGACCAAATGGCTGCAGATGGTGGGCCAGCATTGCTGGTCGGTTGAGCACAGCTCGGTTTACCCCGCTTTGCGCGAACTGGAAAAGGATGAACTCATCCAGTCGGAGCGCCTGCCGGGAACGCGCGGGCCGGACCGCTCGATCTACAGCATGACCGCTGCTGGGCTCGATAAGCTGAGGGCGTGGGTGGCTAACGGTTCGCCGCGCCCCGCCATCAAGGACGAACAGATACTGCGGGTGTTGTGCTTCGATTTGCTGCCGCGCGATACAGCGTTGCAGCAAATCCGCGAGGTGCGTGCGGACCACCAGGTCCAACTTGAATTCTTTCTCGCAAGACAGGCCATGCTGACCGAGCGTCAGCTTGGACCGCTGCTGGTGGCGCGCCGCGGGGTGCTGGCGGAACAGGCCTATATCGCGTGGTGTGACGAGGTGGCGGACATGATTGCTCGCAGGCCAGCCTGATGTACGGCCAAATTCGGGCCGGGCGCGCGGCTTGAATTTACCCAATAGAGGTACCGCGCGAGGTACCGAGCGGAGTAGGCACCGCAATCACCAACGCCGAGATGACCGCTGGGTAACCGGTCTGCAACTTCAAAGCGCCTCCGGCGTACCTATCTTCGGTTAGATACGCCCGCAACCCGGACGCGGTCAAGTTCAAGGCCGATGCGCGGCGCCGACGCGGGCAGCGGGAGTAGATTGCACCCACACGGACTGATCCACGGACGTTTCGGCCTATCGGTTTCTGATGGGCTTTTTTTTTGTTGATCCATTCCGCCAATACTTTGTCCTGCGCCGCAACCTGTTTCCTGCAGACTTTCTATAGCCCTATATTCACGTCACCTCGGACTATTTGAGGGCGAGTTTGTGGCGAACTCACATTCCCTTAAAAAGTCTTTCAGCCTGCCGGCTGGTCCGCTGGCGGGCTTCTTTTTCACTTCTTCAAACCCACGCACGCGACCACCAGCGCCTCAAGCTGACCCTCCCATTGCTTGCGCTGCAGATGATCCCGCCAGAGCCGGTCGACGGCCAAACCGTTTGGCGCGGCCAGCAATTCCGCATCGGACAGGAACACAGGCGTCGGCGGAACGGAATCGATGCACGGCACAGGCACCTGCACCTTCGCCTCAACGGTCTCCGTGTGGACGACAGCGGCACTTCACAAGCTGGTCCGAGACAAGATTGTCTCGTCGACGCTCGCTATTGACGAGATTCGCACGCACGGTGGCGATCAGGCGCTTGAGCGGCTTCAGAGCCCTTGGCATCACAGGTCCGCTTGAAGTACTTGCTCGCGGAGCCCTTGTCGAACCGGAAAATGTATTTGTTCTTGTGCGGCGGCGCCTTCGGATCTGCCTTGCGCTTTTCGGTGTATTCCGGCGGCACCGGGTAACGCGGTTGCCGCATGATGACTTCGAACGCGTCGCCGATCAGCGGAATCCACTCGTTGTTGCCGATTTTCTGCCGGGGATGCTTGCGATCGCGCATCAGCGCGAGGTGATGCGCGGGCTGTGCGGTATTTCCTGACGAGCTCGCCGACCTTGACTGTGGCGGCGTCGACCGCATTCTGGCCGTTCTCGATCTCTACTTCTTTCTCCCGCGCCCGGGCTTCGGCGGCACCTTTCGTTTTGAACGTTTTTGCTATACTCTGCCCTCGCTTGCGCACCTGGGCACGCCAGCGACTGCCGACTGGCAGGATTGAAGCCATGTTTTACCCTGCTCGGAAACTGTAGCAGTGCCAGATCTCTTTTCAGCGCTACAGGGTCAATTTGTAGCAGAGGCTGCTATAAACTGGGGTTCACAGGCTGTCACGGCGCTTCATTTAGGAAGAAGCAGAAATGCCGGAAACGCCCACGGGATACGGCCAAAGCCAATATCAGCAAAGCTCCCGTCGTCCCATTGCAAATATCCATCTCCCCGTAGTTCAATGGATAGAACAAGTGCCTCCTAAGCGCTAGATACAGGTTCGATTCCTGTCGGGGGGACCAATCAGCAACATCCAGACACCTCAAAAAGCCCCGCCCGGCATTGCCTGGCGGGGCTTTTTTTAGCCACCTTCATTTCCCACGTCCGCTGAATACAGAACGGCTGAAGCCAAATCTCCGTCTGCCTTTCGCACCGACCGGACCACCTGATCGTATCCGCGAAATTCTCCTCCGAGACGCGTTAGGGTGCTCGCCGGAATTGCAAGGATAGGACCTTCGTCGCAAGGACAAGCGCCTCTGTTGAAGCGGTAATTGCATAGGTCCAAAGATAAAAATTGACCGTGCAACTACTGAGCTACCAGTTCCGTGCTGCATCGAGAAGAAGTTGACGACTCACATCGACCCGGTCGACTCCGGCGCTCCCTTTACCGCGAGCTATGTAGAGGGATATCCGAGCCTTGGTTCTGGCATTTCGACCGATCAACTGACCCGTTTGCAGCATGTCGCTGCACAAGCACTCGGGAACGACTGACAGTCCGGTTCCTGCAGCGGCAGCGTCGAGCGCTGCCTGATAGTCCGGGACGGTGACCGAGGGGAGGTCCGGGTTCCGCCCGAATGCCACGCGCCAGTAGTTGGCCAGCGCAGGTAGCGGACCTTGGACTTCGATCAGCGGCACCCCACCTGGCGCACCTGTCCGGAGCAATCGCTCGCGCCAGCGTGGCGCACAAACCAGTATTAAGGAGCCTTCGTACAGGAGATCGTATTCGACTGCCTTGTGAGGAATTCGTGCCGGTGTCACGGCAAGATCCAGTTCCCCGTCGACCAGAGCCTTCATCAGGACAGGGGGCGGTGCCGCGCGCAAGTCGAGACGGATTCCATACTGCGGCAGGGTCGCGAGGCCAGAGAAGATCAGCTTTGCGAAGCCGCTGGTTGATCCTGCATGGATGATGCCCTCCAGCGATGCATTTTTACTGCCTGCTGAATCTACGACTCTTTGCAACGCGTCCAGGTGGGGTCCCACCTGGCGCTCCAGTTCGGTGGCAGCCGGTGTCGACGCCAGGCCGCGCGGCAGGCGCTCGAACAGCTTGCACTGCAGATGATTTTCCAGAACCTTGATGTGTCGAGACACAGCGGGTTGAGTCAGATGGAGTGCGTCGGCAGCTTTCGAAATCGAGTTGTGCCGGTAGACGCTGAGAAAGCTTCGAAGGTAAAGCAGTTGAGACATAAAAATATTTATGTATAGACCGAAAACACATTATTTGTTTTTAGTCTACATCCGCTTTAGAGTCCGATCAACGCTACCAGGAGGCATGCCACCATGGCCACACCACCGTCAGTCATCCCCACGTTTCCCGATCTTCAGGGAAAGGTTGCTGTCGTCACCGGCGGCTCACGTGGAATCGGAGCCGCAACGTGCCTGGCACTTGCGAAGAACGGCGTGAAAGTTGCCGTCAACGGTCGCGACGAAACGGCGATTCTGTCGACCGTGCACGCCGTGCGCGCCGCGGGAGGGAAAGCGATTGCTGCGCCCGCGAACTGTGCCCAACTGTCTTCGGTTGAGGAGATGCGGGTACGCGTCGGCGCTGAACTTGGCGCACCTGATTTCGTCGTGGCATTCGCCGGCGGCGGCACCGGTCGGCCGGTGCCGTTTGAGCAGATCACAGAGCAAGACTGGCGCTCAAGTATTGACAACAATCTGACATCTACATTTTTCACTTTGAAATGCTTCTTGCCCGCAATGATTGCGCGCGGTTCCGGATGCATTGTCAACATGGCGTCTGCAGGTGGCAGGATTGCCGCCGGCGCACCCGCCGGCTATGGCGCCGCCAAGGCCGGGGTCATCATGCTCACACGTCATCTGGCGCATGAGGTGGGCCGGCACGGCATCCGGGTCAACTGCGTTTCGCCATCGGCGGTCCTCACGGAGCGAACCCGGCAGGCCATCACGGACGAACACGAGCGACAGATGATCCCCGCTTTCCCGCTGGGTCGGCTGGGTGATCCAGAAGATGTCGTCGCTGCGACTCTTTTCCTGCTGTCCATGGCCTCATCCTGGATCACCGGCGTGACCCTGGATGTAGCAGGCGGGCGCGTCATGTCGTGAATGATCACGCGGAGGACGGCCGGCGGCCTGGCGTCCACTCCGGAAGTTCGTCGAGGTACAGGTCCGGCCGTCACGCCGGTCGTAGCTGGATTTCACTTGAATGCTATCGGGCTTCGGCTATGTTGCATCCATAGCGAGACAAGAGTCCTTTCCTGGCCAGAACGGACATTCGGTCGCAACCAGTGAGGGTCGCAAAATGAGCGTACAGCTAAACCATACTATCGTCTGGTGCCGCGACAAGCGGCAATCGACACGGTTCCTCATGGACATCCTGCAGGTGCCGAGCCCTATCGAGTTTGGGCAGATGCTGGTCGTTCAACTCGCAAATGGCGTCTCGCTCGACTTCTTCGAAAGCGACAGCGCGATTTCCAGTCAGCATTATGCATTTCTGATCAGTGAAGAAGAATTCGACGAGGTCTTCTCTCGTATTCGTGACCGAGGTCTTCAGTACTGGGCAGACCCCGGCAAACGACGTGTCGGCAAAACCTATCAGCACAACGGTGGCCGGGGAGTGTATTTCGACGATCTTGACGGTCATTTGCTTGAAGTCATGACCCGCCCTTATCAAATTGGTGCCTAGCAGATCGGCGTTCGACTGGATGGCACCCACACTTCGTGGCAGGTGTCGGCACTGGT
Organism: Paraburkholderia sp. WS6; assembly: GCF_030464835.1. Taxonomy (NCBI): domain Bacteria; kingdom Pseudomonadati; phylum Pseudomonadota; class Betaproteobacteria; order Burkholderiales; family Burkholderiaceae; genus Paraburkholderia; species Paraburkholderia sp. WS6. The sequence goes on along the minus strand of NZ_JALQCK010000006.1, from coordinate 106,333 downwards.
GGGCCGAGCGCGCTCCACGTTGAATGGCTGATTTCTGGCCGCTCCGGGCAATATCGATGGTCCCTTGTGGGTCGACTTCAGCCGGTCGGTGACAACCGGACTCGCCTGATCGTACCCACGGAATCGATGCAACATATAAAAAAGCATCGAACTCCAACACCTAAAGTATTCCCAGCGGACGCCGAAAATCAGGCATGGAAAACGACGACCGCCTCCGCCCTGGCCACCCTCTATATGAAGAAGCGATGGCCCTCGAATTGACCGTGCGCACACTGCGCCACGCACAGGGCAAGAAGAATCCCGAAGACGTCCTCTATGCCTCACCCGAGTGGGACGTTGTCAGCGAGGAGTTCGTGCGCGACCTGTACCGAGCGATGGGTGGCAACCCGGCCGAGCTGCCTTGATCGACCTTGGGTCAGTGTAGTCATCGCAGCACAAACCGCTCTCACCCCATCACGCAGGCCGCTTCGGAATATCCAATCCCCTTGCCACCGCCGGACGCGCAACGAACGCCGCCAGCACCCGCTTCACATTCGAAAAGTCGTCAATCCCGACCAGATCCCCGGCTTCGTAGAACCCGATCAGATTACGCACCCACGGGAAAGTCGCGATATCGGCGATTGAGTACTTATCGCCCAGGATCCAGTCGCGCCCTTCGAGCTGCTGATCCAGCACCGCTAGCAGCCGCTTCGACTCGGCGATATAACGATCGCGCGGGCGTTTGTCTTCGTATTCCTTGCCGGCGAACTTGTGGAAGAAACCCACCTGGCCAAACATCGGGCCGATGCCGCCCATCTGGAACATCACCCACTGGATCGCTTCATAACGGCCAGTGGCATCCTGTGGAATCAATTTGCCTGCCTTGTCCGCCAGGTAGATCAGAATCGCGCCGGATTCGAACAGCGGCAGCGGCTTGCCGTCGGGGCCGTTCGGATCGATGATCGCCGGAATCTTGTTGTTCGGATTCAACGACAGAAACGCCGCCGACATCTGGTCGTTCGTATCGAAGCGCACGAGGTGCGGTTCATAGGCCAGACCAGTCTCTTCGAGCATGATCGACACCTTCACGCCATTGGGCGTCGGCAGCGAATATAGCTGAATCCGGTCCGGATGCTCGGCAGGCCATTTCTTCGTGATCGGGAAGGTGGAGAGATCGGTCATGGTGATGGTGTAACCCTTGTGCGAGAGCTGCGGCTGAAAATGGGGCCCGGGATTCAGCGATCGACCAGAAGACCGAAAGGAGAGACCCGAACACGCGACCGCCAAATATAAACCGACTCGGCACAACGCGTGCGTGAGCGCCTCAATGCATGTCGCCTCGAATCACTCCAACGCGAACATTGCCACGCGACGCTTTTCCCCACCGCCCAACCGCACGAAGGCACTCAGACTCACCACAAATCCTTGGTGGCCGTACCGGCGCGCAGGTCATACCCTTCGCGCCACAAGGCCGCGCCGACCGTCAGCAACAGCGTCTTCTGCTCGCCATCATGTTGGTCCCACGTCGCTGCCAGCCAGGTGGCGAAACTCGCACAGGTGGTTTCGAGGTCGACGGGTGCTTTGCCCTCCAGGTACTGCCGCTCGAACATCGCAAGCACTTTTTCGGGTGTCATAAGCGCCTCCTCCGTGTTGGATGCGCCAAGTCTAAAGGCGGCGCACAGCGCGCGGAGCGTCCGCGGCGCCGAACCCGGGTACTCCCAGGCGAAAACGGCGTCGCGCCTCGCGCCCGGCGGCCAAGCCCTGGCGTCCGACAACCACAGCCCGGCACCCACCCACGCCTCATCAAAACAAAAAAGGCGCCGAAGCGCCTTTTCCCGTCAAACGACACCGCAAGCCGAATTACGGCGCGTTGCGCTTTGCATTGTCCTTGGCGTCTTCCTTAGCGTCGCCATAGGCCTTTTGCACCTTGCCGGCGCCTTGTTGAAGGTCGCCTTTAAGCTCCTTACCCGGGTTGTTGGTGGCCTTGCCGACGACTTCGTTAACCTTGCCCTTGATCTGCTCACCTACACCCTTTACCTGGTCCTTGTTCATGTTTGGCTCCGATATCTGGAATGCCGGCGCGTCATTACGCCAGTATCCCGATTCAGCAACGGGTGTGCCCGCGCCCGCCGCCAGCCCGTTTTGGTCGATGGAGCCAGCCGTGAAAAATATTTCAAAAAAGCCCTAAAGTCCGGCTGGGGCCGGCCGTAAAGGTGCCATGGAGGGGATATGGAACGCACACTCACTACGCTGACGGGGTCATCCCACGCGGCGCTGGTCGACCAGGATGTCGCGCATATTGGGCGCGTGATGCGGCCGTCTTTACAAGGCGATCTGGGTGGACCGATTCTGCCGGTTACCTACTGGCGCAAGCGTCTGTACCATTTGCTCGACACCGGCAATCTGTCCCACGCGCAACTGTGCGCGGTCGATAGCCTCCTGCTGCAATTGGACCAGTTCGAAACCGAACCCCCGCCAGTATGGATTGCGCCGGCCGCGGCAACCGCCGCCCCGTTCCAGCCGCTACAAGTCGCCGCCGGCCGTCGTATCTGATCTGACGCGCTACAAGTCTTGATGGCCGGTCTTCCGCGCCGGCCAGCCCTACTCTTCCCCGTTAAAAAAAGGCCGCGAACCCTGTCGCGGCCTGAACACGTCGCAACGCGGGGATTTCGCGTCACGCTGTAAGCCTACACGTCCAACCGTGACATTCGCATTTAGGCAAAAAAGGTCTTTGCACTACCGGAAATTTTCTGCTCACACTTAGTGAAAATAGGAAAAAGGGACGACCTTAGGTCATAATGTCCGCAAAAATTCCCAGCAAGGACCTCCGTGACCCTCGCCGCACCGCTCGACCTGCTCAAACAGGCGCGCGCCCGCTTCACTCAACGCGAAATCGCCGCGCACGTCGGTAAGGACATCAAGACGGTACGTCGCTGGGAAAAAGGCGAAACACCGTGCCCGTCGATGCTCGAACCGGCCTTGCGCGATCTGCTGCACAGTAGCGGCCGGACAAAGGCCGGCGCGGGCACCGGCGACGCCCAATTCCGCTTCATCGATCTGTTTGCCGGCATCGGCGGCATTCGCATGGGTTTCGAGGCGCACGGCGGCGACTGTGTCTTCACGAGCGAGTGGAACGATTTCTCCACCAAGACCTATCGCGAGAACTACCCTGCCGGCGGCGACCACGCGCTGATCGGCGACATCGTCTCCTTTCCCGCCGAAGAAGTGCCGAGCCATGACGTGCTGCTCGGCGGCTTTCCGTGCCAGCCGTTCTCGATTGCCGGCGTCAGCAAGAAAAACGCGCTGGGCCGCCCGCACGGCTTCGAATGTACGACGCAAGGCACACTGTTTTTCGACGTCGCGCGGATCATCGCGGCAAAGCGCCCCGCCGCATTCCTGCTGGAGAACGTGAAGAATCTGCTCTCGCACGACAAAGGCCGCACCTTCGACGTGATCCTGCAGACCCTGCGCGACGAGCTCGGTTACGAAGTGCACTACCGCGTGGTGGACGGTCAGCATTTCACGCCGCAGCATCGGGAGCGCATCATCATCGTCGGCTTTCGCGGCAAGACGTCGTTTTCCTGGGACGATCTGCGTTTGCCGGAAAGCGGGCCGCGCCTCGGCTCGATCCTGCATCGCACGGACGGCAGCGAACCCGTGCTGCCGTGGGACCACGATCGTTTCTTCGACCACGCGAGCAAACGCGTGCAACCGAAGTACACGCTCACCCCGAATCTCTGGACCTATCTGCAAAACTACGCGGCGAAGCATCGCGCGGCGGGCAATGGCTTCGGCTTCGGCATGGCTTATCCCGACAGTGTTACGCGCACACTCTCCGCGCGTTATCACAAGGACGGGTCGGAGATTCTGGTCTATCAAGGCGAGCAGTTGCGACCGCGGCGCCTCACGCCGCGTGAATGTGCACGGCTGATGGGCTTTCCCGATACCTTCAGGATTCCGGTCAGCGACACGCAGGCTTACCGGCAATTCGGCAACAGTGTCGTCATGCCGGTGATGCGGGAAGTGGCGCGCATCATGCTGCCGCATGTGCAAACCCTGCTCGCCGAGGAGATGCACAATGGTTCGAAGCAAGCCCTTTCGCTCTATTCCTGAGCGCCCCGATCCGCTACCCGGACGCTAACGATGGTCGATATCGTCGACAGCGCAACGCGTAGCCGGATGATGTCCGGCATTCGCGGCCGCAATACGAAGCCGGAAATCCTGATCCGCAGCCTGCTGCATGGCCGGGGCTTTCGTTTTCGTTTAGACGCGCGCGATCTGCCGGGCCGGCCGGATATCGTGCTGCCGCGCTATCGCGCCGTCGTGCTGGTGCACGGTTGTTTCTGGCACGGTCACGATTGCCATCTGTTCAAATGGCCGCAAACCCGGCCCGAGTTCTGGCGCGACAAGATCGGCCGCAATCGCAGCAATGACGACAAGGTTCGCGCGGCGCTGCTTGCAAGCGGCTGGCGCGTCGGGGTGGTATGGGAATGCGCTTTGCGTGGCGCGAATCGCGATATCGAGGGCGTGTTGCAGCGGCTCGTCGAGTGGTTGAAGAGCGACGCGCCGAGCTTTGAGGAACGTAGCTGAAAGCTGCTTGTAGCCTGCCCTGTTGGAGGGAACTCAAGAGCCGCTGGTGATACACTCGATTGGCTAGCTCGGGGCATTTTTGCGTGCCGATGCTCCAGAAATCAGGCAGCAACTGGCCGGCAGCTCAATGGCAAGCCGGTAGCAAAAACAGCACGCTCCGACCATCCCAGAACCACCAAGAAGGGAGGCACACGATGGCTGATTTCCGTCTCTGGTCCGACGATTTCCCCACCAACGGCTTTATGCCGAAAGCCCACGAGTACCACGACAAGGCCTTCGGCGTAGACGGCGAGAATATTTCGCCCGCGTTGCAGTGGGATGCGCCGCCGGGCGATACCCAAAGCTTCGCACTCACCGTTCACGATCCGGACGCGCCTACCGGCAGCGGCTTCTGGCACTGGGTCGTCGTCAACATTCCGGCTGAGGCCCGATCGCTGCCGCGCAACGCCGGTAAAACCGATGGCTCGCTGCTGCCGCAAGGCGCGCTGCAATTGCGCAACGACTACGGCACGGTCGGCTTCGGTGGCGCGGCGCCGCCGCGTGGCGACAAGACGCATCGCTACATCTTCCGCCTGCATGCGCTGAAGGTGCCGCATCTGCCGATCAACGCGGAGACCACCAACGCGGTCGCGCGCTTCATGACACATCTGAACGAACTCGACTCGACCACCCACACCGGTCTGTACGAACTCAAATAACGCGTGAGACGCGATGCCGGGACGCTATCGCAGCGCCGGCATCGTCACTGCGTGCCGTCCTGCCTTTCCAGGGCGGAACGCAGTGCGCGTGGCTCATCGTAGGATCGATGCGCCGCTCCCTTCGAAATCAAAAGAACGATGCACGCACAACCATCGCGCAAGGACGGTTCGATGCCGGCCGATGCCGCCTCCGCCGCTCCACTCGCCGCAGGCACACCGCTCGCGGACAGCACCGAACAAGGCTTGCCGATTCCGCAACGCTATTGGGCGATGCTGGTTATCGCCCTCGCCCTGACCCTGGCAGTGCTCGACAGCGCGATCGCCAACGTGGCGCTGCCGACCATCGCGCGCAATCTGCATGCAAGCGCGGCCGGCTCGATCTGGGTCGTCAACGCTTACCAGCTCGCCATCACCATTTCACTGCTGCCGCTTGCGTCGCTCGGCGATCGCATCGGCTACCGGCGCATCTATCTGGCCGGGCTGATCCTGTTCACGGTGGCGTCGTTCGGTTGCGCGTTGTCCACTTCGCTGCCGACGCTCGCGCTCGCCCGCGTGGTCCAAGGCTTCGGCGCAGCGGGCGTCATGAGTGTGAACACGGCGCTCGTGCGCATGATCTATCCGCCCACGCAGCTTGGACGCGGCGTTGCGATCAACGCGATGGTCGTTGCGATATCGTCCGCGGTCGGGCCGACGGTCGCCTCCGGCGTGCTCGCCATCGCCTCGTGGCCGTGGCTGTTCGCGATCAATGTGCCGATCGGGATCGCTGCGATTGTCGGCGGCTTCAAGGCGCTGCCGATGAATCCCGGCCACGAGTCTCCATACGACTATCTGAGCGCGGTGATGAACGCGTTCGTGTTCGGTCTGCTGATCTTTGCAATCGACGGTCTCGGTCACGGCGAGCACATCGGCTGGGTCGTCGCTGAGGCGCTCGTTGCGGTTGTGATCGGCTACTTCTTCGTGCGCCGTCAATTGACTCAACCCGCGCCCCTGCTGCCGATCGATTTGCTGAGAATTCCGGTGTTCGCCCTGTCGATCGGCACCTCGGTGTGTTCGTTCTGCGCCCAGATGCTGGCCTTCGTGTCGTTGCCCTTTCTGTTGCAGGACACGCTGGGTTTGTCGCAGGTAGAAACCGGTTTGCTGATGACGCCGTGGCCGGCGGTGATCATCATCGCCGCGCCGATTGCGGGTGTGCTGTCGGACAAGGTGTCGTCCGGCTGGCTGGGCGGCGTCGGACTCGTTGCGATGACAGTGGGCCTGCTGCTGCTCGCCACCCTCGGCGCACATCCCGAGCCCATGCAGATCGCGTGGCGCATGGCGCTGTGCGGTGCGGGCTTCGGGATCTTCCAGTCGCCGAACAATCGGACCATGTTGTCCGCCGCGCCGCGCGAGCGCAGCGGTGGCGCAAGCGGGATGCTCGGCACCGCACGCCTGACCGGACAGACGCTCGGCGCAGCACTGGTCGCGCTGATCTTCGGTATCGCGCCGCAAAATGGGCCGACTATCGTGCTGTATGTGGCGGCCTGCTTTTCAGCGGTCGCCGCCGTGGTCAGCATGATGCGCGTGGTAAAGAGTTCGACGTGACCGGCACGCGCGGTCCCTGAAGGCGCCCGCGCCGCCGTTGATACGACTACGACGACGATGCCGTCACGTCAGCGAGCTTTACCGCTTTGGCCGTCACCGAAGAGGCGGTCGCAACGTTGCGCAGATCGCCCAGGAACGTATCGCGCCACACCGACAGATTGTTCTCGCGCATCGGCGCCATCATGTCCGCGTGACGCGCCTGACGCTCGGCGAGCGGCATCGACAGCGCACGCTCCAGCGCCTCGGCCATCTGCGACAGATCGAATGGATTGACGACCAGCGCCCCCGGCAGTTGCTCAGCCGCACCGGCAAATTGCGACAACACGAGTACGCCCGGATCGGCCGGATCCTGCGATGCGACGTACTCCTTCGCGACCAGGTTCATCCCGTCACGCAGCGGCGTCACATAGCCAACCTGCGATTGACGGAACAGCGCCATCAGCAGATTGCGCTCGTACTTGCGGTTCAGGTATTGAATCGGCGTCCAGTCGAGTTGCGCGAAACGGCCATTGATGCGGCCGGCTTCGCCCTCCAGCGTCTGACGAATGCGCTGGTAGGTTGTCACGTCCGCGCGCGTCGGCGGCGCGATCTGCACCAGCGAAACGCGTCCGTGCCACCCCGGAGCATTCAGCAGCAGCCGTTCGAATGCCTGGAAGCGCTCCACCAGACCCTTCGAATAATCGAGCCGGTCGACGCTCATGATCAGCTTGCGCCCGCGCATGCCGTCACGCAGGCTGCGCACCGGCTTGCGGTCGGTGAACTGCTCGGCGGCCTTGGCGATCGCGTCCGGATAGATGCCGATCGGGTACGCGGCCACTTTCAGGAAGCGGTTGTAGGCGTGCACCATGCCGTCTTCGCTTGAGGTGCCGTGCTGGCCGCGCTCGATAAAATCGACGAACGACTGGCGGTCCGCTTCGGTCTGGAAACCGACCACGTCGTAGCTGCACATCGCCTTGACCAATTCCTCGTGCGGCGGAATGGTACGGAGTACTTCCGGCACCGGAAACGGAATATGCAGGAAGAAGCCGATGGGATTCTTCACGCCGAGCTCACGCAGGCAGCGCGCGAACGGCAGCAGGTGATAGTCGTGCACCCAGATGATGTCGTCGGGTTTGAGCAGCTCCTTGAGCTGCTTGGCGAGCGTCGCGTTGACCCGCTGATAGCCCGCGTATTCCTGCCGGTCGTAGCGCGACAGGTCGTTGCGATAGTGGAACGTCGGCCACAGTGTCGTGTTGGAAAAGCCGCGATAGTACTGGTCATAGTCGCGCTTGGTGAGGCCCACCGTCGCGTACGTCACATTGCCCTGCTTTTCGATCACCGGCGCGGACGGCTCGCTTACCGTTTCACCACTCCAGCCGAACCAGACTCCGCCGGTTTCCTTCAACGCGTCCAGCACGCCGATCGCGAGGCCACCTGCTGCGGGGCGGCCTTCCTGGGTCGGCGCCACACGATTCGATACCACGATCAGTCTGCTCATTGGTGCTCCACCTAGTCAGTTGCTTCGTTGCATGCGGATATGTGCCAAAAAGGTGCATGCAAGTCGCGTGCCGTTTTATGAGATGCCGGAAATAAAAATGTATGTAAATGTGACAAACGAGCAGAAACGCGCGGCATCAGAGCACCGCGAGGAAATTTTTTCTGCTTTGCGTGACGAAACCGGAACCCTTCTTACCGGCCGTCAGCCGGGCTCATGCGTCCTGTTCCGAACCGAGATCGCGCTGGTACTCCAGCCCTTCCCGACGCACGCCGCCCTGGTTGTGCTCGCCGTCTGGCGGCGCATCGGGCGCGACGCGGTTCTGCGCGGCCGGGTCCGGCGACTCCGGCGGGGCGCTCTTGCTGCCTGGCCGGGAGTCGCGCTTCGAGTGGCGCGCGGAACGTCGCAGTGCTGGGTGTCTCATGATTGATGCCTCCGGGGGAAGCCCGCCGCCATCGTGAGCGGCGTCAATTCAGTGTAGGGTTCACGACGGTAAATTGCCGGTAAAAGATGCGCCGGCTTTGTAACAAGTACATAAATTCGCTGCGTTGGACTGTGGTGCAGCGCACGGAACATGTCAGAGTTGCATGCTGGAGGCTAGCAACGGCGGACACCGACTGGCTTGTGGCGTTTGCGTGGGCTGCGATGGCGGATCACCGATCGGCGGCGCAACCGGTTCGATGGGGTCCGGAGTCGGACTTGGAACGGTGTCGGGCTCACCAGGATTCGGCGGCTCGTTGGGTTCAGGACGATGAGCGTGCATCGGGAGGGGAAGCGGAGAAGCGGCGGCGTATTCCGGCATGTCAGTTACCTCGTTTTGCGTTCCATCGAACCGCAGCAAGGCCCATGCCGAATAAAAGGAAGGAAAAAAACCGACGAATGGTTCGAAGACCTACGCTTCGGCGCGCGCAGCGCCGCCGGAAGAATGACACCCTTGTCACAAGCGCACGCCGGTGCACGAACCCAGATTCCAGATGCACCACTACCCGCAGCAGACCACGGTGCCCACTTAGCAGGAGTGGTTTGAGCCGCTTTCTTTTGCCTACTTTTCTTTGCGGCATGCAAAGAAAAGTAGGTGCCGCCCCGCACAGGGGCAACACTAATAGACCACTACCAATTCAAGGAAAGGCCAACCCCCTAAGAACACTGACAATAAGCGCCGAACAGGCAAAAACCTCAAGCGCCAGCGCCCCCGACAACTCGCGATTCATCCGCAACCTCCCCCTCATCCCGCGCATCATTCCCATACTCAACAAGCCGGTTATAAAGCGTCTTCAAACTAATCCCAAGAATCTCAGCAGCCCGCGTCTTGACGCCACCGCATTGCTCAAGCGTAGCCAGAATCAACTGCCGATCCGCCTCAGCAAGCGAAGTCCCAAACGGAATCGTGATCGCCGTACCAGCCGCAGGCTTCGACAAGGTAATCTGCAACGGCACGGTAGCCGTACTATCCGAATCAGTCCCCGACATAATGTGCGCCCGCTGCACATAGTTCTTCAACTCGCGCACATTGCCCGGCCACGGATACGACATCAACATGTCCTTCACAGCAGCCGGAAAATGCTTCTTCGTGCTATGCCGCTCGTTGAGTTCATCAAGAAACGCCTGCGCAAGCAAATCAACATCCTTACCCCGATCGCGCAGCGGCGGCAGACTGATCGGAAACACGTTCAGACGGTGGTACAAATCGAGCCGCAACTTGCCTTCCAGCACCGCCTGCTCAGGATCCCGATTAGTCGCCGCAATCAGCCGCACATCCGTTTCAATTTCCTTGGTCGTACCAACCCGCATGAACATGCCGGTTTCCAGCACGCGCAGCAGCTTCACCTGCAACTCGATCGGCATTTCGGTGATTTCGTCGAGGAACAGCGTGCCGCCGTTCGCACGTTCGAAATAGCCCTTGTGCTGGCGATCCGCACCGGTGAACGAACCGCGCTCGTGCCCGAACATTTCCGATTCGATCAGGTTCGGCGAGATCGCACCGCAGTTCACTGCGAGGAACGCATGCTTACGGCGCAAGCTGAGCTGGTGCAGCGTCTGGGCGGCGACTTCCTTGCCGGTGCCTGACTCGCCCATCAGCATGACGGAGGCCGCCGTCGGTGCGACGCGGCCGATCTGGTCGTAAACCTCCTGCATAGCCGGCGAATTGCCGAGCATCAAACCGAAGCGGCCCATGCGGCGCAACTCGCCGCGCAACGTGCCGATTTCCGCCTTCAGGTCGCCGGCGCGCGGCAAACGCGACAGGATCGCCTTCACGCGCTGCATATTGATCGGCTTCACCAGGTAGTCGGTGGCGCCCATCTTCAACGCGTTGACCGCTGACTCCACCGTGGCGTGGCCGGTAATCACGATCACCTCCACACCGGAGCGCGGATCGAGATCTTCAAACAGATCGACTCCACTGCCGTCGGGCAGCTTCAGGTCGGTAAAGACGACGTCCGGCATCTGGCGGACCAGTTGAATGCGCGCTTCGCGCAAATCGCCCGCAGTAGCGGTAGTCAAACCGTCTTCCCCGATGATGGCGGAAAGCGCCTCGCGGGTACCGGCATCGTCATCGACAATCAGTACGTGTGGCATCGCGTCTCGAAAGCCCGAAAGCGTGAATGGGGGAACATGCTAAACCGCATAGTGGGAAGCCGTTCAGCAGCTTGCCGGTGCGCCGCGTGCGCGTTCTGATGTGAGCACACGCTAACGTTCCGCGACAGTGCCGAACCCCTGACTTGATTCAATATCGCAACAATCAGCGGCAAAATCCCCCGTCATTGCGCGACATTGTTGTCTATTTATCTATTATACGGCTTTATCGAGACAAATTTGAAACGCGTGCCAGGTGCCGCTTGTCGAAGCGGCACGCAGGCGCAGCGGCGCACGCAAGGTCAACATCGTGGCCCTCAGCCACGCGGAAACGGCCATGCGTCGCCCTGGCGGTTCGGATGTGCCGAGCCATTTGCGCCATGCGCGGTGTCAGGCGTAGACGGACCAGTCCTCGCCGCGCTCACGCTGCCGGACGGCGCAGCCGACGTCGCCACCGTGCCGCCCTCGCCTTCCCAGCGGCTCAGTTCACGCGCCGCCTGAGCCTGCGCGGCACGGTTCCGCTGCATATGTCGCACAGCCAGAAACCCACCGAGGGCCACCAGCGCGCCGAAGATGCCAATTTTAGGTCGTGCCATCGTGAACTCTCCTTGCTATCGTCAAGCGGATCGGCGTCGCGCACCGCGCGTTAGTGAGCGCTGGAAACGCCAAGCCGGAAGCCGGCGCCCGCGGCATACCGATCGAGTGCCACGGTTGCGCCGCACGTAGCGCTTCGCGTCCTGTTTCCGGCACGAGCGACCGATCGGAGAACCGCGTCCGCCGCTAGCGCGCTTTGAACAGAGCCGCCCAAAAGCACACGTATGTCTAGTCCATGCCGCAAACGTCGTGCCCGGTAAATTCACCGCTCTTATTCTATGCCGGTAGGGGCTCAGGCACTTCTGACCAGGCGTGCGCCGGCCTATTTCGCCGACCGTCACATGGATTGCCGGAAGCCGCGTCAAAGTGGTTAAATCGAATTTCTGTGAGATAGTGGCCGCACGGGTCCGTCTTGCCCCAAGGCCTGCGCGCCGCAACACCGAACCCCATTTGCACAGGACTCCCCGTTTATGGCGTCAATCGAGCTGGACTCGCCCGCCGTCTCCGCCGGCGGCAAAGCTTCGGCACAGGCGAAGCAGCGCGTCGCGGACGGCATCGCGGGACTGAAATCGTACGGGCTGCTATATGGCTCGTCGCCGGTGATGCTCGATCTGTACGAACAGATCGAACGCGTCGCCAGCACCGACGCGACCGCGCTGATCATCGGCGAATCCGGCACGGGCAAGGAACTGATCGCCCGCACGATTCACGATCAAAGCAGCCGCAAGGACGCACCGTTCGTCGCCGTGAACTGCGGCGCGATTCCGGACGAACTCATCGAAGCCGAATTGTTCGGCCACGAAAAAGGCAGCTTCACCGGCGCGGTCCAGGCCCGCGTCGGCTACTTCGAACATGCGAACGGCGGCACGCTGTTTCTCGACGAAATCACTGAAATGGCGCCGGTGCGCCAGGTCAAGCTCTTGCGCGCGCTCGAGACCGGCACGTTTTTTCGGGTCGGCGGCAACGAATTGATTAGTGGTGACGTACGCGTGATCGCAGCGACGAATCGCGACCCCGCGGTAGCGGTGAAGGAAAACGGTCTGCGTGAAGACCTGATGTACCGGCTCGCGGTTTTCCCGTTGCGCGCGCCGCCCTTGCGCGAGCGTGAAAACGATCGCGAACTGCTCGCGCAACACTTCCTCGCCTTGCTGAATCAGCAGGAAAGCACGAGCAAGAGTTTTAGCAAACGGTCGATCGAAACACTGCGAACCTGGTCGTGGCCGGGCAACGTGCGCGAGTTGAAGAACGCGGTGTATCGCGCGTTCATTCTCGCGGAGAAGACGGTCGAGCTGCCACATCCGCATCTCGCATCGCGCGTGAAAAAGCCCGTGACGCAGGGCGATGCAATGAGCGTGTGGATCGGCACGCCGCTCGCCGATGCGCAAAAGCAGATCATTCTCGGCACGCTCAAGTATTGCGGCGGCGACAAACGGCGGGCTGCCAAAGCACTCGGCGTGAGTCTGAAAACGCTCTACAACCGCCTGAGCGCATACGGCGGTGACGAAGGCTCGGACGAAGAAACCGAGCAATAAGCCGTGCCAGGCGCTCACGCGGTTCGTTCGCGTGAGCAGGTGTTTTCTGTGTGCTCGCCGTCTGTTTTTTGCGCATTCCCTGTGCGCGTGCTGTCCAGGCCCCTCTCTGCTGCAACGGCACTTTTTGCGCACCTCTCATCTCATAATTAATCCCTTCGCACCACCAATCAAATCGGCTTCTTCCCAGCAGAAACCAATTTGACTCGCACCATCTTTTGCAATTGCTTGCACTTTCCCACTGCCAATTACAAATGGCATCCTGCAAAATGCGGCAGCGCACGGCGCAACGATAAGGAAGACGTGCCTTTCGCTCACGCACCGTCGACACACGCGAAACACATGTGTGAACGGTGCGTGTGCGAAAGGCACTTGCAGGAGCAGAGACAGGGAAATGCAAAAAAGTATGGTGTGGGTCGAATGGGCAAAGCGAACAGCCAACGCGTCCAAGGCGGCAACATGTGGACGTCCGAATACAACGGCGCTCGTCGCATTAGCCGTGGCGATCACGTCGGCGTTGAGCGGCTGTAGTTCGCTCTACTCGGAAGGCGCCACCGCCGGCGCCGGTATCGCGGGCGCCGCGCTCGCGGCCAAGGTCACCAGCAATGCGGCAGTCGCTACCGGCATCGGTCTCGGCGCGCTGGCCGCGGCCCGCGCCGGCGTGCAGTACTCGGAACGCGTGGTCCACAAGAATACGCAGGACGGCATCGCCAAAATCGCCGGGCCGCTCGACGTCGGCGCAATCGCACCGTGGAGCGTGACTCACTCCGTGCCGATCGAAGACGACGAACACGGCCGTGTCACCGTGAGCCGCACGATCAGCGCCGGCGCACTCGACTGCAAGGAAATCGTCTTCTCGGTCGATCAGACCGCCACCAAGAATGTGCCGGCGAGCAGCGCGTTCTACGTCGCGTCGATCTGCCGCGACGGCGACAACTGGAAATGGGCGTCGGCCGAACCCGCTACCGAACGCTGGGGCGCGCTGCAATGAAGGCGCTGATGCTTCCACGCCCCTGGAATGAACACGCACTGTCTGAGCCAGCGCTCGTCGATGACGCGCGTACCGCTCTGGTTCCGCGCACGCCTGCGGCGGCGCTCTCCGGCAACCGGCTGCGGCTCGTGCTGGCCGGTGCGATCTGCGTCGGCGCAAGTCTGCTGACGAGCGGCTGCTCGTCCGTCGGCGCGGCGAGCGGTGCCGCGGCCGGTGTCGCGTCAGGCCTCGTGACCTCCAACCCGGCAGTCGGCATCGGCGTCGGCATCGCCGTGCAGGCCGCGACCGACGAAGCTGTCGGCCGCTACATGCGCACCATGCACACCGATCAGCAGAATTTGATCGCCGCGCTGGCGGGTGCCATGCCGGTCGGCGAGACGCGGCCTTGGGCGGTCAAGCACACGTTGCCGATCGAGAACGGCCACGGCCAGGTGCGCGTGACGCGCGCGTTCAGCTCAGCGCTCGCGCTGTGCAAGGATTTCGTGTTCTCGGTTCAGGACGGCGACGGCCCGAACGCGCACGAAGACTGGTACACGGCGAGCGCGTGCCGGCAGGACAAGGGCTGGAAGTGGGCGTCGGCGGAACCGGCAGTCGAGCGCTGGGGCGCTCTGCAATAAAAAACGGCAGGGTCTCCCCTGCCGCTTTTTGCCTGAAGCGTCTTAATCGACTCAACCGGGTTTAAGACTCCACGTCTTCCAGACTGAAAATTTCCGTCTGGTCGTTGTACGAGAAGATCTCGCCATAACGGCCCCAGTTGATCACTGCGTCGAGCGTCTCTTCCGCGGCGCTGTCCGACAGAAAATCCTCCAGCTCCTGCTCGAAACGCACGCGCGGTGCACGATGCCCCGGCCGTTCGTTCAACACCTTCTTGATTCGCGCGGCGAGCGGCACGTGGCGCAGCAGATGTTCCGCGAACATCATCTTCCGCTCCTGGGTGCCGAATTCGGAGAACACGCGCGCCGGCGGCGTCAGGAAAATATCCCCTTCGCGGATGTCGGCAAAGCCCAGGTGCTGCAGCACTTCGGCGACCGGGAACAGATCGTCCACCTCCAGATGCAGCGAACGGGCGATTTCCGGCATGTCGGCACGGCCGTGGTACGGTGCGGCGGCCAGCGTTTCGATCAGACCGGCCATCAGGTTGGTCGACACGTGCGGCAGCCAGCTATGCAGCTCGAGGCCCTTCTTGGTCTTTTCGTCAGTCTGGCGCGCGGTCATCTTCGCGTAAATGTCGTCGACCAGCCGGCGAAACGCCGGGTCCAGACGGTTACGCGGATGCTTGAACGGCACCTTGATCTCGGCGATCACACGGCCCGGATTCGACGACAGCACCAGAATCCGGTCGCACATGAACACCGCTTCCTCGATGTTGTGCGTGACGATCAGCACGGCCTTGATCGGCATGCGGCCTTGCGTCCACAGGTCGAGCAGGTCGGTACGCAGCGTTTCGGCGGTCAGCACGTCGAGCGCGGAGAACGGCTCGTCCATCAGCAGCAACGTGGGGTCGACCACCAGCGCGCGCGCAAAGCCGACGCGCTGACGCATGCCGCCCGACAACTCGCGCGGATACGCGTTTTCGAAACCGTCGAGACCGATCAGGTCGATCGCCGCCAGCGCGCGCGTACGGCGATCACTCGCGCCGACGCCTTGTGCTTCGAGTCCCGCTTCCACGTTTTGCAGCACGGTCAGCCACGGGAACAGCGCGAAGGTCTGGAACACCATCGCCACACCCTTGGCCGGGCCGTCGAGCGGCTTGCCCATATACGTGACTTCGCCGTCGGTCGGCTCGATCAGACCAGCGATGATGCGCAACAGCGTCGATTTGCCCGAGCCCGATCGGCCCAGCAACCCGACGATCTCCCCTTCGCGCAACGACAGATTCGCGTCGTCGAGGACGAGCAGCTCTCCCTGCGACTTGTTGAACCCGCGGCACACGTCCTTGACGCGCAGAATCTCCTCACCGAGGCGCGGCGGCATCGGCGGGGTCTGGATCGGCGCGGCGGTCATAGCAGCTTTAGGATTTTGCATCGCGTTTAGCCTTTAATTCTCAATCTAGCCGGAGCTTCGCTTCGGCGTAGGCGAACATCGGACGCCACAGCAGGCGGTTGAACAGGGTTACGAACAGGGACATCACGGCGATGCCCACAATGATCTTCGGATAGTCGCCTGCTGCGGTGGTCTGCGCGATGTAAGCGCCCAAGCCATGCGCGGCAACCTTGGTGTCGCCCCACTGAACGAATTCCGCGACGATGCTGGCGTTCCACGCGCCGCCCGACGCGGTGATCGCGCCAGTCACGTAATAAGGGAAAATGCCCGGCAGCATCGCCTGACGCCACCATTGCCAGCCGCGAATATGGAAGTTCTTGGCCGCTTCCCGGTAGTCGTTCGGATACGAACTCGCACCGGCAATCACGTTGAACAGGATATACCACTGTGTGCCGAGCACGATCAGCGGCGACAGCCAGATGTCCGGGTTCAGATGAAAGCGCACGATGGCGATGACGAACACCGGGAACAGCAGGTTCGCCGGGAACGCGGCGAGGAACTGCGCAATCGGCTGCACCTTCTCGGCCAGCGCCGGCCGCAGGCCGATCAGCACGCCGATCGGCACCCAGATCACCGAAGCGATCGCGATCAGCACCACCACCCGCAGCAGCGTGATCAGCCCCAGTACGAGCACGTGCCAGACTTCGTCGAGCGACACGCCGGTTCGCACGTACGCGATCACGCGGTACACAACATAGACCGTGGCGAGCAACACCACGGCCGCCCAGACAATGTCGCCGATGCGCGAAGTCTTCTCGCGCTGCGGAATCTGGAAACGCGGGCCGCCAAACGCAGGCAACGTGAAGTTGACGCGCGCGGCCTTGGCGAACATCCAGCCGAGCGGCACCAGCAGACGGTGAATCAGATGGGTGCGGCGGATCAGGTCGAGCAGCCACGATTCCGGCGCATTGCCTGAGCTGGTGGTTTCCATGCGGAATTTATCGGCCCACGCAACCAACGGGCGGAACATGAACTGGTCGTACGCAAGAATCACGACCGTCATGGCAAGGATCACCCAGCCGATTGCGTGCAGATTCTTGTCGGAAATCGCCTGCGCGAGATAAGCGCCGATCCCCGGCAGGGTGATCGTATTGTTGCCGACTGTGATGGCTTCGGACGCGACCACGAAAAACCAGCCGCCCGACATCGACATCATCATGTTCCAGATGAGGCCCGGCATCGAGAACGGCACTTCGAGTTTCCAGAAGCGCTGCCATGAAGTCAGATGAAAGCCGCGCGACACTTCGTCCAGATCGCGCGGCACCGTGCGCAGCGACTGGTAGAAGCTGAACGTCATATTCCACGCCTGGCTCGTGAAGATCGCGAAGATCGCCGCCAGCTCGGCGCCGAGCACGCGGCCCGGGAACAGCGCGAGGAAGAACGTGACCGTAAACGAAATGTAGCCAAGCACCGGCACCGACTGCAGGATGTCGAGAATCGGCACCAGCACCATGCCCGCGCGGCGGCTCTTGGCAGCCAGCGTGCCGTACACCAGCGTGAAGGTCAGCGAGGCGACCATCGCCGCCAGCATGCGCAGCGTGGTGCGCATGGCGTACTCGGGCAGATTCGACGCGTCAAGCGAGATCGCCTGAGTCTTGAGCGTCGACATCGGCGCCAGCGTCTCGTGAAAGCCGATCGCCGCCATCGCAATGATGCAGATGATCAGCGGAAAGGCGACGAAGTCCCAGCGATTGGGTAACACCCGCCATGCCGAGGCATTGGCGGTGCGCTTCAGGTTGAAGCTGAAATCCATCAGACGCTCTCCCTATTCATACAGGTATTCAAACGCACGCAGGGGGCCGCGGCTTCGGCGCGGCAGTCTGTAGATCGGTCCAGACAGCGGAAATCAGGCATGGCAAAACGCATGTGCGCGGTGAATCGTTAGCGTTGGAGACACGTGGACCGGTGACGGACAGGTCCGTGGGCAAGCCCGCCCGGGACCGCAACCGTCAAGCCGGGCTCCTGTCGCCGCAGGCGCCGCCCGAAGGCTGGCGGGCTTTCCTTGTTTTGGACGGCACGACACTACACCATCCTATGTTTCAGGCACAACCTTTCACGGCAAATAGCAATAAATAGCGTCGAATGCCCCGGCGACCGCCTCCGGCCAGGGACGGTGAGGCGTGTGCAGCGAGCCATCTACTGCCGTGCGCCAGCCACTTTCCCCGCAATCGCTAGCGCGGCGCGGATCGGGTTTCAAACACCTGTTAAACCCGCGCAGCCATTCAGAAAGCTGATGCGCTGCCGTTAAGAACCTGATGGGCAAAGCGGACGTACTTCGCATTCCCGCAATAACGGTGGCGTCAGGCCCCATGACGGTTAAAATCAAGAAACGGCACGTCTCTTTGCGGTTTTGCCGGCCCACAACGCGGCCCACACCGAGGGCGTATCGCCAGCCGCTTCCACAGGGGCGAAACAGCGCCGGGGCGCTGCCACGAATGAGCCAGTTGCATGTCACAGCCAGACGAATCAGAGGGTCGATGAACAGGACAACCTTGCGCCAGGCAACCGGACCGATCAGCTTCGTGCTGATCGTGCTCGTTTGCTGGTTCGTGGCCGGCATGGTCGCGGACCGGATGGTACAGCAAGAGCTGGACGCGGCTTTGCGCACGCAACGCCAGATGTCCACGTCGATCGTCGACAACATGGCGGAGGTGATCGCCAGCGACCTCGCCATGTCTCGGGCCATCCCCGCAACCATGGCCGAAATGGACGTGGTCCAGCACGCGCTGGTGCAATCGCAGAATTATGCCGCGAACGGCGCAGCGGCGGAACCCGCTCTGCGCGCCGCGTTGCTAAAAGACCAGCAGATGCTGGCCGTGAGCAATTTCCTGCACGACGCGCAAGGTTTCTCCGGGCTCGACCAGGTCTGGCTCGTCAACGCCAACGGCATCTGCGTCGCATCCAGCAACTCCGTCAATCGACCGCTTGCCGCGGAGCACTCCTTCGTCGGCGCCGATATGCGCACGCGCGGCTACCTGACGAATGCCCTGCTCGGCGCGTTTTCGGAAGCCTATGGCGTCGGCCGCCAGAGCGGCGAGCCGGGCATCTTCATCGCGGCGCCGGTGTACGCCGACGGTCTGCTGGTCGGGGTGGTGGTGGCCAAGGTGGGGATCGCGCGGCTGCGCCACTGGGTCGCGCATGCCGGTACCTTCGTCGCCGATGAAAACGGCGTCATCATCATGGCGCACAACAGCGCACTCGAAGGCCACGCGCTACCGAACTCGCACGTCACGCAGATGGGCGCCGCCGAGCGCCTGACCATCTATCGCCGCGAAATCCTCCCCGACATCCAGATTCAGGTCGACACGCGGGTGCGCGAACAAGCGCCCTGGGTGCCCGCAGGTGTCGCCGAACAGCTGTTCGGCATGAGCGAGCAGCCGGCGCCATCGCTGTACCAGGCACGCAGCGGCCTGAACTCGGGGCTGTCGGCGCATCTGGTCGATCCGCTCGCGGCCTGGCCCGAACTGCTGCGCAATCACAAGCGCGACCATCTGCTGGTGTTTCTGACGCTGGCCGGCACCGTCGCGCTCGCGTGGGTCATCACCGTGTCGTACGTACGCGAGCGGCGCCACCATCGCGCCACGCGCGACCTTGCAGAACAATTGCAATCGGCCAACACACTGCTCTCGGCTGAGGCGCGCCACGATGCGCTGACCGGCGCGCTGTCGCGGCGCTACTTCCTCGACCTGCTGCGCCACGAGATCGAACGCGCGCATGCGGGCAATGAGCCGCTGTGCATGGCGATCGCCGACCTCGACCACTTCAAGCAGATCAACGACCGCTTCGGCCACGCCGCCGGCGACCGCGCGCTCGAACATTTCGTCGACACCTGCCGGGCCGAACTGCGCGGCACCGATGCAATCGGCCGGCTGGGCGGTGAAGAATTCGGCTTGCTGCTGCCGGCCACGAATCTGGCCGGCGGCCGCGAAGTCGTCGAACGCTTGCGCCTGCGTCTGAAGGCAATTCCTTCGCCGAAGTTGCCGGCCTCGGTGGGTTTGAGCGTGAGCATCGGCATCACCGAACTCTCGTCCGACGATCTGCCCGAGCGCATCATGAGCCGCGCCGACACGGCGCTTTATGCGGCAAAGACGGGCGGCCGCGACCGCACCGAAGCCCTTCCGCCCGACGACACCGCGCCGCCCGCGCGGACGGTGGTCAACGCCTGGTGACGCCTGCTGACGCCAGGTAATGCGACGGTCGTCTCCGAATTAAATTCGCGCCGTCGCACCGTCGGCGCTCCGATGCGTGCGGCTGCTGATGCAAAGCAAGTCCCGGCCTCGGGCGTCCCGTAACGAAGCAGGTATCATCAACCCTGACATTGAGGTTGCCGCTACCGCTCTAACGGGAGATTCGCATGAAGGGAAATTTGGTCATCGTCTGTCGCGATCAGGATGCTGACGCATTCGACCATCTGCTGGCCGAATATGGCGCGTTCCAGACGCGCTTGTCGTCGACCGCGTGGTATCTGAAGCTGGAGGTCGCGCCGGAACTGATTCAGGAAGAGATACTCACGCGTCTCGGCAAGTACACCACGCACTACATCTTCGAAGCCGAAACGGTAACGTGGAATACGGTGGATGGTGACGCGGCCAATGCGTTGAACACGCTGTTTTCAGACTAGCGCAAAGTTTGCCGGACTCGCATTGCAGACAGCGCATCCGGCATTGCGACCCAGACGCCGCATTCCGAACCTCGCGTTCGGACATCACATTGCGACATATATATAGTGGGGCAGGCGCTTGCCGCCCTTGCCCCGCTCAACCCCAGGCGTTTTCCGACGCCGCCACGACACGCGGCACCACATCGAAGGGAAAGCTCATTGAGACCCGCAAGCCACGGCCGTCGTGATTGCCGATTTCCCACTCCCCACCCGCACGCCGCACCAGACGTTCGACGATCGCAAGCCCCAGCCCGCTATGCCCATTGCCGCCGCGTGCCGGGTCGAGCCGAACGAACGGCCGGCTGGCATTGATCAGGTCCTGCGCGGCGATACCACTGCCGTTGTCGCTCACTGAAAGCGTGAAGCCTTGCGCCGTGCGCGCCGTGGCGACGACGATCGGCGGCGCGCCGTAGGCATGTGCGTTGTCCAACAGGTTCGACAGGATTCGGTCGAGCGTCGCCGCCGGCAGCAGAAAACCCGGCCCTGCATTGAGTTCGGTCTGCACCGTGGGCGCACCGGCAGCGACCGCACGATAACTGCGGACCACGCGCTCGCACTGCCCGTCCACTTCGACCGCTTCGCTGCGATCGGCGCCGTCGTGTGCGAACACCAAAAACTGTTCGACGATATGCGTCATCGAATCGACGTCGCGCACGACGCCGTCACGCATCTTCACTTCTTCCATCATTTCGGCGCGCAGCCGCATGCGCGCCAGCGGCGTTTTCAGATCGTGCGCGACGCCGGCCAGCATGACGGCCCGGTCGTGTTCGGTGCGCGCCACTTCCTGAACCATCTGGTTGAAGCCGTGCGTCAACTGCCGCAACTCGCGCGGACCGCGTTCAGGCACCGGCGGCACCGGCAGGCCGCGGCCAAAGCGCGCCACCGCCTGAGCAAGCGAGCGCAATGGCTGCTGCAGCGCCCACGCCGCAAAAAGCGCCGCCATCACCGCGAACGAAAAGATAATCGCGAGCCATAGCACCGTGCGATCGAGCGAGCGAGGCGTGCGCAGTGGCTGCACCGGCACCACGATCCAACTGCGATCCGTGGTGGCGCGCACCCACAGCGTGGGCGGACGACCAGGCTGGCCGATCCGCACCAGCGTGCCGGTAGGCATGCGATCACGCACGTCCTCGATGAACCGTTCAAGCGGCGCCGGCAGCGCGGTGTTATCCGGCGGTACGTCGGGGCTCGCCGGATCGACCAGCCTGACGCGCGACGGCAAGGGCTGGTCCGGCGTACGGGCGACGTGCTGGCGCACCGCGTCGACGAGAAAGGTGGCTTCCTCGACTGCGTAGCGCGTTTGCAGTTGGCTGCGCTCGAGCCGCATAAGCGCATACCACGCGAAATGCGACAGCAGGAGCACCGCAATAACTAGCAGCGCCAGCCGCCCGAACAGCGAATCAATGGGCCGGCGCATGCTGTTCGCCGTCCGGCACGAACACGTAGCCGCGTCCGCGCACCGTTTGAATGAAGCGCGGCGTGGACGGGTCGGTTTCGAGAATGCGACGCAAACGCCACACCTGTACGTCGATGCCGCGATCGGTGCCGTCGTATTCCGGACCATGCAGCAGTTCGAGCAGGCGCTCACGTGTGAGCGTGCGCATGGGGTGATTGACGAAAATCTTCAGAAGCGCGAATTCGCTGCCTGACAGCGTGAGCGGCTTGTCTTCGAGATGCAGCGTGCGCGACTGGAAATCCAGCGTGAAACGGCCGAAGTTGAACGGCTCGCGCTGCTCCGGCGCCGCCGCCGACGGCAGCGTGCGGCGGCGCCGCAGCACCGCCTGCACGCGCGCCAACAGCTCGCGCGGGTTGAACGGCTTGCCGAGATAGTCGTCCGCGCCGAGCTCCAGCCCGACGATGCGGTCCACGTCGTCAGCACGTGCGGTCAGCATGATCACAGGGATGTCGTCGCCCGACGCGCGCAGCTTGCGCAACGCGGTGAGCCCGTCCACGCCCGGCATCATCAGATCGAGCACGATCAGATCAGGACGCTCGCGTTCGAGCCTGCGCTCGAGCGTGCCCGCGTCGTGCAGCACCGAAACTTCGATGCCCTGACGGGCCAGATAGTCGCGTAGCAGATCGCGCAATTCGACGTCGTCGTCGACAACCAGTATTTGAGTAGCCATGGGATGAAGTTTAACGCGCAGCAGGAAGGGTTTTCGATTTCAGACGGCCCGCAAGGGTTACCGGGTGTTACGGTGAAAGGCGTACGTAATGACCCGTAACAGCCGCATCAAGCCACGTAACACAGCGCCGGGCCCAGTTCTCTACGCTGTGACTTACCGAATGCAGGCCGTCCACATTACCGGTTGCATCGTCGGCTATTCCATTACAGGGAGTCTTACATGTCCACCAAAAAAATGTCGCGCGTTCTCGCCGTTGCCGCCACTGCCCTCGCGATTGGCGTGGGCGCTGCCTATGCCGCCCAACCCGCCGATCACGGCGGCCCCGGCGGCTGGCATGGCCACTTCATGAAGGAACTGACGCAACTGCATGACCAGTTGAAGCTGAACGCGGATCAGGAAAAGCAATGGCAAGCCGCGCTCGACACCATGAAACAGAACCATGAGGCCATGCGCGCCAACCATGAACAGATCAAGAACCAGATGAAGGCCGCGCAGCAACAGCCGATTCTGGATCTGAACGCCATGGCTGCCGCGCACCAGCAGGTCGAGCAGAAAGACGCGCAACTGCGTCAGCAAACCACGGACGCGTGGCTCAAGTTCTATAACGGCTTGAACGACCAGCAGAAGACCACCGTCAGCACGGCGCTGAAGCAGCGTTTTGCGAAGATGGAAGCGCGTCACGAGAAGATGCGCGACCGCTGGGAACACAATAAGGGCGCAGCGCCGGCGCCGGCTGCGAATCAGTAAGCGGGTCGACGTAGGCGGAAGGCGGCTGGTGCGGCCGTCGTCCGAACGCAAAAACGCCACGGAAAAACTTCCGTGGCGTTTTTGCGTTGCGTGCGGCTCATGCTTCAAGCCGGGGGACTCGTTGCGCTCGCAACCAGCAACCCTCAACCATCGGGCGATGAATGAACGTCCGGTGATCGGCGCTTACCACACCTATTCGCGCCTATCCGCACTTACCCGTTGAGCGGACCCAGATCGAACAGCAGCACTTCGGCGTTGTCGCCCTTTTCCAGCGTCACAGTATCGGTTTCGCTGAGCTTGGCGGCGTCGCCGGCATGGAGCGCTTCGCCATTCACGGTCAGCGCGCCCCGCGCCACGTGCACATACGCCAGCCGGCCTTTCGGCAACGCAAACGTGGCCTGTTCCGCGCCATCGATCAGCCCCGCGTAAATCGATGCATCCGCGTGAATCGTCACCGAGCCGTCGCGGCCGTCGGGTGAGGCGACCACGCGCAGACGCCCGCGCTTGTCGGCGTCGTCGAAGCGCTTTTCCTCGTAGCCGGGCTGGTCGCCCGCGCGTTGCGGGATCACCCAGATCTGCAAGAGGTGCGCCGGCTCGTCCTGCGATGCATTGAACTCGCTGTGCTGCACGCCCGTGCCGGCGCTCATGCGCTGCACGTCGCCGGGACGGATGGTCGAGCCGTTGCCCATGCTGTCGCGGTGCGCGAGCGCGCCTTCGAGCACATACGTGACGATTTCCATGTCCCGATGGCCGTGCGTGCCGAAGCCCTGGCCGCCGGCGATACGGTCTTCGTTGATCACCCGCAGCGGTCCGAAATGCACGTGTTGCGGGTCGCGGTAGTCGGCAAACGAGAAGCTGTGATACGAGTCGAGCCAGCCGTGATTGGCGTGGCCACGTTCGTCGGAACGGCGAATCTCGATCATGGGGGATCTCCCGGTAAGTAAATAGCGATGCCCAGAATGTATGGGCGCGAAGCGCACTAAACAATCGGCATCGACGCACTGGATCGTTCCATAAATCCGTGCAATCGCCCGCCGGGACCGTCGCGCATGCACAACGCATGCGCCCGCCCACCGGCAGCCGGCGCCGTCCCGCACTGGCGCGCTGCCCCTGATCGGGTAAAATACCGCCCTTTTCAAGACGCGTGGGCGCCGAAGGCGCGCCGGCGGGCCCGAAGCGGCACTTGCACGCGGCGCGACAATTTTGACCGCCTAGAATAGCGACGGCCGGCCACGAGCCGGCGGTCGTCGAGATCGGCACACCACGACGATCAGTTTGATCCAGGAGAAACATGAAGAAGGCCGCACTGTGCGTGGCGCTTGCCGTCATGGCCACCGGCGCCATGGCGAAAGAATGGAAAACCGTGCGCATCGGGGTGGACGCCAGCTACCCGCCGTTCGAATCGAAGGCGGCCAGCGGCCAGGTCGTCGGCTTCGACGTCGATTTGACGAAAGCGCTGTGCGCAAAAATGAACGTCAAGTGCGTGTGGGTCGAGCAGGACCTGGACGGGATCATCCCGGCGTTGAAGGGCAAGAAGTTCGACGCGATCGTGTCATCGCTGACCGTCACGGACAAGCGCCGCGAACAGATCGATTTCTCCGACACGCTGTTCGACGCGCCGGCCCGCATGATCGCCAAAGCCGGATCGCCCCTGCTGCCTACGGCTGAATCGCTGAAGGGCAAGCATGTCGGCGTCGAGCAGGGCTCGACTCAGGAAGCCTACGCCAAGGCGTACTGGGAGCCCAAAGGGGTGACCGTGGTGTCCTACCAGAATCAGGATCAGGTGTACGCCGACGTCGCATCGGGGCGTCTTGACGCCGCGTTGCAGGACGAATTGCAAGCCGACGCCGGGTTCCTGAAGACGCCTCGCGGCAAAGGATTCGCCTGGGCCGGCCCGGAAGTGAAGGACCCCAGGACGATCGGTGAAGGCACGGCCATCGGCCTGCGCAAGGATGACGTCGCGCTGAAAGCGATGTTCAACCAGGCGTTGGCGCAAGTACACCAGGACGGTACGTTCAGGAAGCTGGAAAAGCAGTACTTCGACGTCGATATCTATCCTGGTCGTTGAGTGGGTCATCAACTCGGGGCTCGCCCGCATGGGCTTTCCCGAGGCTTCGTAATACAGTCGCTGATAGCCTCAACAAGCAGTTTCAGAAGCAGCTTCAACCCCGATTCACAACAAGAATCGAAAAGCGCGCTGCAAGACCGGCAACGGCCATGCAGTCATGATTTGCACAGCGGTGCGCTGTGCGCCGCAGGAAACGGCGAGCCCAGGCTCGCGGCAAACGCGGCGCAGAGCTGGCCGCGTCTTTCGCGCTGCGTCACAAACGCATCGTCAAGGACCCCATATGTTCCTTCAAGGCTACGGCCCGCTGCTTCTCAACGGCACCTGGCAAACCGTCAAACTGGCGGTGTTGTCGCTGGCGTTCGCTTTCGTGCTGGGCCTGCTCGGCGCGGCGGCGAAACTGTCGAAAAACCGCTTCTCCCATGGTGCCGGCACCGTCTACACGACACTCGTGCGCGGCGTGCCCGACCTGGTGCTCATGCTGCTGCTGTTCTACAGCATCCAGATCTGGCTGAATAACCTGACCGACCTGCTCGGCTGGGACCAGATCGACATCGACCCATTCGTGGCCGGCGTCGCGGTGCTGGGCTTCATCTACGGCGCGTACTTCACCGAGACCTTCCGCGGCGCGTTCCTCGCGGTGCCGCGCGGCCAGCTCGAAGCGGGCTCGGCCTACGGCATGACCGGCTGGCAGGTGTTCACGCGGATCATGTTCCCGCAGATGATGCGCTTCGCGCTGCCCGGCATCGGCAACAACTGGCAGGTGATGGTGAAAGCCACGGCGCTGGTGTCGATCATCGGTCTCGCGGATGTAGTCAAGGCCTCGCAGGATGCGGGCAAGGGCACGCTGCGGTTCTTCTTCTTCACCCTGTTCGCAGGGGCGATCTATCTCGTCATCACCACAGTGTCCAACTTCGTGCTGATGTACCTCGAAAAGCGTTACTCGACCGGCGTGCGAAAGGCGGATCTATGATCGAGATCATTCAGGAATACTGGCGCAACTATCTGTATACCGACGGCTACCGCCTCACCGGCGTCGTCATCACGCTGTGGTTGCTGGTGGTGTCGATCGGACTCGGCTTTTGCCTGTCGATTCCGCTCTCGGTCGCGCGCGTGTCGAAGAAGAAATGGCTCGCCGGTCTGGTATGGCTGTATACGTATATCTTCCGCGGCACGCCGCTCTACGTGCAACTGCTGCTCTGCTACACCGGCTTGTACAGCCTCGAAATCATCCGCAACCACGAGCTGACCAACGCGTTCTTCCGCGACGGCATGCATTGCACGCTGCTCGCGTTCACGCTGAACACCTGCGCATACACCACCGAGATTTTCGCGGGCGCGATCAAGGCCACGCCGTATGGCGAGATCGAAGCGGCGCGCGCGTATGGCATGTCGTCGTTCACGCTGTACCGGCGGGTGATTCTGCCGTCGGCGCTGCGCCGCGCGTTGCCGTACTACAGCAACGAAGTGATCCTGATGCTGCACGCCACCACCGTCGCGTTCACCGCGACCGTGCCGGACATTCTCAAGATCGCCCGTGACGTGAACTCGGCCACGTACCAGTCGTTCAATGCGTTCGGCCTCGCCGCCCTGCTCTATCTGTTGATTTCTTTTGCGCTCGTATGGCTGTTCCGCCGCGCCGAGCGCCGCTGGCTCGCTTACCTGCGGCCGCAAGGCAAGTAAACAAGATGGGCGCTACGCCCCCAAGCAAGTAAGCCCGCCAAGGACCCCGATGAACACCAAGAAGCAAAAGCTCTTCGTCGACGAGCTTCACAAACAGTACGGCGACAACGAAGTCCTCAAGGGCGTGTCGCTGAAGGCCAACGCCGGCGACGTGATCAGCGTGATCGGCTCATCCGGTTCGGGCAAGAGCACGATGCTTCGCTGCATCAACTTCCTCGAGCAGCCGAACTCCGGACGCATCTTCGTCGACGGAGAAGAAGTCCGCACGCAGCTCGCCAAGAACGGCGCTTTGCGCGTGTCCGATCCGAAGCAGTTGCAGCGCGTGCGCACCAGACTGTCGATGGTGTTCCAGCACTTCAATCTGTGGGCGCATATGAACGTGCTCGAGAACATCATCGAGGCACCGGTCAACGTGCTGGGTCTGAAGCGCAAGGAAGCCGAAGAGCGCGCGCGCGAGTATCTGGAGAAAGTGGGCCTCGCGCCTCGTCTTGAGAAGCAGTACCCGTCGCACTTGTCGGGCGGTCAGCAGCAACGCGTCGCGATCGCGCGCGCGCTGGCCATGCATCCGGACGTGATGCTGTTCGACGAACCGACTTCGGCGCTCGATCCCGAGTTGGTCGGCGAAGTGCTCAAGGTCATGCAGACGCTCGCCGAAGAAGGCCGCACGATGATCGTCGTCACTCACGAAATGCCGTTCGCGCGCAACGTGTCGAATCACGTGATGTTCCTGCATCAAGGCCGGGTCGAAGAAGAAGGCCATCCGGACGAAGTCTTCAGGAACACGAAGAGCGAACGGCTCAAGCAGTTCCTCTCTGGCAGCCTCAAATAAGACTGTCGTACAGCCTGGTATTTGGGCTGTAGTCAAAGTAGCATTACAAGGCGCTTACGAGCGCCTTTTTTACTTCGCTCACCTCTGCATTCCGGCCATTCTGGCCTCGAAAATGGGCACGAAGCTGCCCCGAACCACCCTCTTTCCGTCCTACTCTGCCGCATTTGAAGCGTCAATAGTGGCAATCCTTGACGTTGCTCGTCCCAATCCGTGATTCCCTTACGGCATAAGGGTTTCCCGCCTTTTTGGGGATATCGCGACGATTCCTTGCACACATTCGTATTGCAATTTGGAGACACCGGCCCAAGCCGGTACTAATTTCTTCTCCCACCCCAGGGTATTTTTGATAAATTAGTAACCAAAGTAGCAAAACAAAGTTCATTAAAAGTAGTTTCACTTCAAAGCAACAGAGGAGAACCGGTCGGCGAGGGATCGGCATGACGCGAGGAATAGCCCGCTGAGGCTATCCGTCACGGCAGGAGACCCAATCCACCCGCTAATCTCCCTGGTACCGATTTCTGTTCGGCGCGCTTGCGTCCGAACACCATTCGCAGTACTAGGTTTCACTTTTTGACAGGGTATGGAGGAGAAGATGAAGAAAGCTTTGCTCGCCGCTGCGTTGATGACAGCCGGTGTAGTTGCGCACGCCCAAAGCAGCGTGACGCTGTACGGCCGCCTTGACGCTGGCCTGGAGTACATGACGGGTGTCCCGCAAGGCACGGGTGCAAACGGCCAGGCAACTGGCAGCACGAACCGTTGGCGCGCGGAAAGCGGCGACTGGGGTACCAGCCTGTGGGGCATGAAGGGGGTTGAGGACATCGGTGGCGGCAACAAGGTCCTGTTCCAATTGGAAGGCTCCTTCAACACCATGACGGGTGCAGGCCCTGGCGGCGGCGGTCTCTTCAATCGTTGGGCAACTGTCGGCGTGTCGAACGACCAGTACGGTACGTTCACGATGGGCCGCATGCTCTATATCTCGAACGGCGTGTGGGACTTCGACCCGTTCGGTCAATCGAACTGGTCGTCGGCATCGCTGGTGCGTGGCCGCAACTGGCCGCAATCGAGCAACAACTTCGCATACCAGTCGCCGAAGATCGCAGGCTTTGACTTCTACGGTCAATACGCCCTGTCGAACGCAACGAGCTGGAACGGTAACGGCACGACCGCTCAAGGTCGCGAAGCCGGCGCACAGGTCACCTACACGACCTCGCTGTTCCAGATTCGCGGCCTGTACGACGAAATCCGCAACCCGGCTAACGGCACCCTGTACGGCCCGACCGGCACTGCCGTCAACACGGCCAACATCGGAACTGGCGTGTTCGCGGCATCGCGTGAATACTCGGCTCTCGTGAACGTGTTCCTCGGCCAGTTCAAGATTCAGGCTGCTTACCAGGCTATCCGCTCTGCGGGCGCGACGAACGTTCTGCCTGGCCAACCGACCACGCTCAATCACGAATGGGGCGGTGTGACGTGGCAAGCAACGCCGGCTGCAGCACTGATCGCAGCGGTCTATCACGTCAACGGCAACAATGGCGCAGGCAATGCGACGATCTACACGGTCGGCGGCTCGTACAACCTGTCCAAGCGCACGCTGCTGGATCTTCAAGTCGCAACAACGCAAAACAGCAAGACGGCTAACTACGGCCTGAATGCGAATAACTCGGGCACGGCTGTCAGCACAGACAACCCGCTGCCGGGTCATAGCCAGACCGGCGTGTATGCAGGTATTCAGCACTCGTTCTAATCGAACAGTGTGCCCCGGGGGGACTTCCTTCGGGGCGTAGTAACAAGTTCTCCAAGAGAATCTTTTTCACGCTGCTGCGAGAGGCGCGTATCGGTGCGATGTCCGAAAGGGTATCGCACCGTTTTTTATTTGCGCGCACGGTTTTGCCACTGCCCCGGCGCACCTGATCGGTGCGTGCGTGCCGCGGATGTCAATACCGACGCTTTAACTCTGCGTTTCAACAGTGCGAGTCGAACCGCTCAAACTGCCGCTTCGTTCTCCTCACCCGTGCGAATCCGGATCACACGCTCCACGTCCGCGACGAAAATCTTGCCGTCGCCAATCTTGCCGGTGCGCGCCGCGCCGATGATCGCGTCGATCACCTGATCGCACTGGTTGTCCGCGACGACCACTTCGATCTTCACTTTCGGCAGAAAGTCGACCACATACTCTGCACCACGATAGAGCTCGGTGTGGCCTTTTTGCCGACCGAAGCCTTTGACTTCCGTCACGGTCAACCCCGTGAGGCCGACTTCAGCAAGCGCCTCGCGCACTTCGTCGAGTTTGAACGGTTTGATGACTGCAGTGATGCGCTTCATGGCGGACCTCGTCTCGTGATGGGAAGGTTGAAAGGAGAATGGATGATTTTTATTCTACGCCGCGCCGGATGCGTTGCGGCAATCCGGCGCGTGCTTCTGGTCTGCTATGGGGTAAGTCCGCAGCCGTTCGCCTGAGGCTCACTCCACCGGCTCGGTGTACCGCGACGTAATCGGATAACGCCAGTCGCGGCCGAACGCGCGATGCGTGACGCGAATGCCGATCGGCGCCTGACGGCGCTTGTACTCGTTGATCTTGATGAGGCGCGTGACGCGTTTCACGTCGTCGACCGCGTAGCCCGCCGCGATGATTTCGGCAAGCGAGCGGTCCTCTTCCATGTACATGCGCATGATCGCGTCGAGCACTTCGTACGGCGGCAAGCTGTCCTGATCGGTCTGGTTGTCGCGCAGTTCGGCCGACGGCGCGCGCGTCAGAATCCGCTCGGGGATCACGTTCTGCTTGCCGAAAGTCGTGGCCTGATTGCGGTAATGGCACAGCTTGTAGACCAGCGTCTTGGCGATGTCCTTGATCACCGCGAAGCCGCCGGCCATGTCGCCGTAGAGCGTGCAGTAACCCACCGCCATCTCGCTCTTGTTGCCGGTGGTCAGCACGATCGAACCGAACTTGTTCGACAGCGCCATCAGCAAGGTGCCGCGGATGCGGGCCTGAATGTTTTCTTCGGTGGCGTCTTCGGCGCGGCCGGCGAATTCCTCGGCGAGCGAGCCGCGGAACGCGTCGAACATCGGCGCGATCGCGATTTCGTCGTAACGCACGCCGACGCGGCGCGCCATGTCGGCTGCGTCGGTGGTGGAAATGTCGGCGGTGTAGCGCGACGGCATCATCACCGCCCGCACGCGGTCAGCGCCCAGCGCGTCGCACGCGACGGCCAGCACCAGCGCCGAATCCACACCGCCCGACAGGCCGATCAGCGCGCCGGGGAAGCCGTTCTTGTTGATGTAGTCGCGCACGCCCATCACGAGCGCGGCATACACCTGCGCTTCGAGCGAGAGTTCCGGCGCAATCACCGTGGGCACCGGCTTGCCGCCGTCGAACTCGACAATCGCGTTGCCTTCCTCGAACTGCGCCATCTTCGCGACCAGCTCGCCCTTTTCATCGAGTACGAATGAGCCGCCGTCGAACACCAGTTCGTCCTGCGCGCCGACCATGTTCACGTAGACCATGGGCAAGCCGGTCTCGCGAATCCGCGCGCGCAGAATGTCGAAGCGCACCGCTTCCTTGTTCAGGTGATACGGCGAGCCGTTCGGAATCAGCAGCACTTGCGCGCCCGCCGCCTTCGCCATTTGCGCGGCCGACGCATGCCACGCGTCCTCGCAAATCACCACGCCGTACTTCACGCCGTCCAGTTCGAACACGAACGGCTGCGGGTCGGAAGCGAAGTAGCGCTTCTCGTCGAACACCTCGGTATTGGGCAAATCCTGCTTGCGATAGGTGCCGGCCACTTCCCCGTCGACGATCAGCGAGGCCGCGTTGAAGGTATCGACCGGCGGCACGCCGCGCTCGATCGGCGCGTTTGCATTACCATGGCCGTTTGCCGCGCTGTGCGTCAAGTCACGCAGCGGGTGGCCGACGATCACATGCAAGCCGGCGAAGGGCTTCAGTTGCGTGGCCAGATCCGCGAGCGCCGCCGCACTCGCGGTGTAGAACGCGGGACGCAGCAACAGATCTTCGGGTGGATAGCCGGATAGCGCGAGTTCAGGCGCAATCAGCAGCTTCGCACCATCGTTGTGCGCGGCGCGCGCGGCAGCGACAATCTTCGCGACATTGCCGGCGAAGTCGCCGACGGTGACATTGATTTGGGCAAGAGCGATTCGGGTCTTCATGGCAGGATCGACAGGCAAGCCAGGCGGCTTGCGAGTACCGTGGCTGGTTAGCTCGACGGCAACGGACAAATCGGATAAACGAACGACGCATCGCTAAACGCTTGGCGCCGCTCATTGGGAACAGTCACACAGATTGAACCAGGAACGCTTTGATTATCGCACGGGCATTCTGGCGTCGCCCTCCGAGGTAGACGCCGCGGAATGGAATGCCCTCCTTGCGCAGCAAGCGCAGCCCACGCCGTTTCTGCGGCACGAGTTCTTGAGCGCACTGCACGCGACCCGTTGCGCGGTCGCCGATACCGGCTGGGCGCCGCAATTCGTCACGCTCACCGACCCGCGCACGGACAAGCTCGCGGCCGCCGCGCCCGTATATCTGAAGGGGCACTCGTACGGCGAGTATGTCTTCGATTGGGCGTGGGCCGACGCGTACAAACGCAACGGCCTGCCGTATTACCCGAAGCTGCTGTGCGCGGTGCCGTTCACACCGGTGCAGGGCAACCGGCTGTTATCGGCGGATATGCATGCGCTCAGGCATCTGGCCGCGACGCTGATGGCGTTCGCCGAGCAGGCCGACGTGTCGTCGCTGCATGTGCTATTTCCGACCGAAGCAGAGGCAAGCGCGCTGACCGACATGGGCATGATGCAGCGCGAAGGCGTGCAGTTCCACTGGCTGAACGACGGCTATCGCGACTTCGACGATTTCCTCTCCACGCTCGAACAGAAGAAGCGCAAGAACATCCGCGCGGAGCGTCGCAAGGTTCAGGAAGCCGGCGTGACGATGCGGCGGATTCGCGGCGAAGACATCCAGGACGCCGACTGGCGATTCTTCAGCAAGTGTTATCGGCAAACCTACCGCGAGCACTTTTCGAGTCCGTATCTGAACCTCGATTTCTTCCGCATGATCGGTGCGTCGATGCCGGAAAATCTGCTGCTGGTGATCGCCGAATACGAAGGCAAGCCGATCGCCAGTTCGCTCGTCATCTATCAGCGCGACGGGAAAACCGGCGGCACGCTCTATGGCCGTTACTGGGGCGCGTTGGAACACGTGCCCTGCCTGCACTTCGAAACCGCCTACTATCAGCCGCTCGAATTCTGCATCGAAGAAAAGCTCGGTGCGTTCGAAGGCGGCGCCCAGGGCGAACACAAGATGGCGCGCGGTTTTCTGCCGACTGTGACGCGCTCGGCGCATTGGCTCGCGCATCCGGGCTTCGCCGATGCGGTCGGCCACTTCCTCGACAACGAAAAGAACAGCATCCACGCGTATGTGGACGAGCTGCGCGAACACAATCCGTTCAAAGGTTGAAGCGTACCCATGGCGTGGTTTCTGTATCTGCTCGAATGCTCGGACGGCAGCGTCTATACCGGCATTGCCACCGATGTGCAGGCTCGCTTCGACAAACATGTGAGCGGTGAAGGCGCGCGCTATACGCGCTCGCGCAAACCGGTGCAGGTGCTGGTGTCGTTTGAGTTGGCCGACCGATCAAGCGCTTCGCGCGCCGAGTATTGGGTCAAGCGTTTGCCGCCGGCCGAAAAGCGGGCGCTAGGAGCGGGACTGCGCACGCTCGAATCGGTGTTGCCCGTGCCCGAACCCGAGCCGGTTGCCACGGAGGAAGTGGAAAAAGAAACCGGCACGTCTTAACAGCAACTTCGCTTCGTCACGCGCGCTCTGGCTGCAAAGCGATAGTCAGCGGACCATGCCAAGGCGGATGCTTCTGCTCACCGCCTACCCCCTCGCCTCTCGCATCCGCTCAGTCAGCAGCCGATGCATCAGCGCGATTTCGCCCACCGCGTCCGCCTCCAGCGACGTCAACCGCTCCCGCGGGGGAAGGTCGTGCCGGATCGGCCGCAACGTCCTGTTCAAAGCCGCGTCGATGTCCGTGCTCGTGGCCGCAATCCACGCGTCGAGTTCATCGTGCATGCTGCGCCGGTTCGTACTCAGGCGCAGTTGGGTTGCGGTTCCCGCCATTTTTCGCAATACGCTCAGCACCGTCAGCGTCACCGTGTCGACCATCGAGTCCTCGAGCTTTTCAAGTCGAATGCGGCCGATAGCCTCCTCGGCGTTATTGCTGCCCAGGCCAGCAGCTCGGCGCAGGCGTTCCATGTCCTTCTCGCTTCGGTCCGGCGACTCCAGTGCCGCCCTCAGATACGCGAGATTGGCTCGCACCGCGTCGCTCAGATAGGCGCGATAGTCGACTTTTTCCCGCGTCGGCCACAGATAGAACGTTGCCAGCAGCGCCAATACACAGCCAAGCACATTGTTGCCGAGCCGTGTGAGCGCGAAGGCGAATTCGCTGGCGCCGGGCGTCGCGAAGTCGGCCACGAGCACAAAGGTCGGGGTCAGGAAAAGTACGAACAGGCTGTAGCTGACGGGACGCAGCGCCATGGTGGCCACCACCAGCGGAAACACCGCCAATGAAATGCCGAGAGGCGAATGGATCGCATAGCCGATGCCGGCCGCCAGCACGCCCCCGACGATGCTCCCTGCAGCGCGCTCGATACTCCGTGGCCAGGTCGCGGCAATGGACGGTTGCAGGATCAGCAGCGTCGCCATGGTTGCCCAGTAGCCGAAGGGAAGCCCGAGCGCCCGGATGACCAGAAAGCCCGCCGTGGTCGTGACGCCTACGCGAGCAGCGTGGCGCAAGCCGACCGACTGAACGGAAAAGTTTGCCTTGAGGGTCGACCACGCCCGCGTCAGCAGTCTGACGGCACTGTCCGACCACCCGAGCGGCTGGGCAGTCGTCGGTGCGAAATCGACCAGTTCGAAGTCGAACTTCAATGTCACAGGTTCCATCAGCGCGGATTCGAGTCGCCACGCCAGGCGTCGCAAACGGAGTTGCAGGTCAGCGAGACGGTTCCATTGCGCTTCGTTGGTGGCCGCGCCGATTCTTCGCAGAACCTCGCCCAGCCCGGTCAGCAGCCGGGCCGCACGTCTGGCGCGACGTGCGTCTTCGGGGATTTTTTCGCAGGCGCCGGTGACCGCAATCAGGTAGGCAAAAAGCGCTTCACTCTCGGTCAGCAGGGCGAGCAGATTGTCGTAGGCTTCCCGGCCGGCCGTTCTCGAGCCAGGCACGTTCGCCAGTGCCTTGCGTGAGCGCTCCAGCGCAGCGCGTGCATCAGCGCGAAATTTCGCGGCATGCGTGGCCCACTCGCCAGGCGCTGCACGCTCTTCGAGCAGTCGCGCGCTGTCGAAGGCGATGTCCGCCAGACGCAGATACACCGCGCGCAGCGCAGCGCGGCTCGTGCCGAACGGATGAATGCGCCAGACGGTCAAGCTCAGCACGACGGCGAACAGGCATCCGGCCAGATAGATGCCGAGAAACGCCGCACCTTCGCGAAGGTGGTGCATCGGCCGGTCGACCATCACCACGCAGGCGGTCGCCGCGAGAATCGTCACCTGCGATGTCGCGGCGCCCCAGATCCTGCCGAACGCGCCGAGCGCCGTGAATACCAGAATGGCGAGCGCCGCGAACACCGCCCCCTCGCCTGACGCGAAGGCGGTCACGCCACCGCACACGGTGGACAGAAGCGCAAAGCCCATCATCGAGGCGAAGCGCGCGCGATTCGAGCCGGCCGCGTCGGCGAGACAGGTCCAGAAAGCGCCGATCGCGGCCCATGCAAAAACCGGGTCGTGCAGCAGATTGCCGAGCACCAGCATGGCGGTGGACGCGCAGGCGGCTCTCAGCCCTTCCGACAGATTGGCCTCGCTCGTCGAAAACGACACCATCCATACCGGCCGTCTGCGGTAGATCGCGGTGACGAGCGCGTACAGGCTCGCGTAAAGGCGGCTCGGCCAGCGCAGCGACGAAGGGTTGGACTTGCGATTCAGCATCCGGACGGTGGGCTTCCAAAAAACGCACGTTGGCGCTACCTCAGCGCATTAATACGCCGACGGCGGAAAACCTGCCGTGGCCGCCGAATGATAAGGGTTAACACTCATATATAAAAATGCCTTCGGTTCATCCATTCGATGCGTTGTGTCTATGCGCTGCAACGCCCGGCCAGGCAGGCGCACTGACCGCAAGACACGTTGGGCGGGGAGCGGAATTCCTGAAAACGCCGCCCATGAAAAAACCGCGTGGCCCTTGCAGGCTCACGCGGTTTTTTCATCAAGCACCGATGTAACGCAGCTTACTTCTTGTAGTTCGCCACGCCTTCGGTGATTTCCTTGTGAGCGGCTTCGATGCCGGCCCAGCCGTCGACCTTTACCCACTTGCCCTTTTCCAGCGCCTTGTATTGCTCGAAGAAGTGCTTGATCTGGTCCTTCAGGTATGCCGGAACGTCGTCGATCGACTTGAGATCAGCGGTCATCGGGCAGACCTTGTCATGCGCGACGGCGACCAGCTTGGCGTCGACGCCCGATTCGTCAGTCATTTGCAGCATGCCGAGCGCGCGGGCGCGGACCACCGAGCCGGCCAGCAGCGGGAACGGCGTGATCACCAGCACGTCGACCGGATCGCCGTCGCCCGACAGCGTTTGCGGAATGTAGCCGTAATTCGCCGGATAGCGCATGCCCGTGCCGATGAAACGGTCGACGTGGAGCAGGCCCGTTTCCTTGTCAGCTTCGTACTTCACCGGATCGCTTTGCGCCGGGATTTCGATGATGACGTTGAAATCTTGCGGAAGGTCTTTGCCTGCGGGGACGTGATTGAAGCTCATGAGCGCTCTCTGATCAGATGGAATTCGGAACACGGCGTGCGACGCGCGGGCTCGAGCGGCGTGAATCGTGAAACTCGCCAGCATGAGGCGCTACGGCCGGACAGTGCGGAATACGCCATTATAGCCAATCGGCCGATGGCACCTCTGGTTGGATCGGCGCGATAATCGTCTGGCGTCGCTCGATTGTGCCTCTCGTTTGTGAACATCGCGTATCTGAACCTCGGCCTGAACCTCGGCTTGAATCACGGCTGGGTGACACCTCAAGGAGCATGCATGGAAGAAGCCCGGCATTTCATCGGCGGCGAATGGTCCGCTGCATCAGGCGGCGAAACGATCGCCGTACTCGATCCCTCGGACGGCCAGCCGTTCACCCGGCTGGCTCGCGGCACCGCGGCCGATATCGACGCCGCCGTCCATGCCGCCCGCCGCGCCTTCGAAGGCGCATGGGGCGAAGCGAGCGCCGCCGAACGCGGCCGCGTGCTGTACCGGCTGTCGATGCTGGTGGCCGCCCATCAGGAAGAACTCGCCCAACTCGAAGCCCGCGACACCGGCAAGCCGCTCAAACAGGCGCGCGCCGATTCGGCTGCGCTCACGCGCTATTTCGAGTTTTACGCCGGCGCGGCGGACAAGCTGCACGGCGAAACGCTGCCCTATCAGGCCGGCTACACGGTGCTGACGATCCGCGAGCCGCACGGCGTGACCGGCCACATCGTGCCGTGGAACTACCCGATGCAGATTTTCGGCCGTAGCGTCGGCGCGGCGCTCGCCACCGGCAATGCGTGTGTCGTCAAACCGGCGGAAGACGCGTGCCTCTCGGTATTGCGCGTCGCCGAACTGGCTGCCGAGGCGGGCTTGCCGGCGGGCGCGCTGAATATCGTCACCGGTTACGGGCATGAAGCGGGCGCGGCGCTCGCGCGCCATCCCGGCATCGATCACATCTCCTTCACCGGCTCGCCCGAAACCGGCAAGCTCGTCACGCAAATGGCCGCGGAGAACCACGTGCCGGTCACGCTGGAACTGGGCGGCAAATCGCCTCAAATCGTGTTCGCCGACGCGGATCTCGAGGCGGCGCTGCCCGTGCTGGTATCGGCGATCGTGCAGAACGCCGGGCAAACCTGCTCGGCGGGCAGCCGCGTGTTGATCGACCGGGCGATTTACGAACCGTTGCTCGACCGGCTGAGCAGCGCGTTCCACGCGCTGCGGGTCGGACCGTCGCATGCCGATCTCGATTGCGGTCCGCTGATCAATGCGAAGCAGCAACAGCGCGTGTGGGACTTCCTCTCCGACGCCCAACACGACGGCATCCCGATGGCGGCGCACGGCGAAGTCATCCCCGAAGCGCCCGAAAGCGGCTTCTATCAGGCGCCCACCTTGCTGCGCGACGTGCCCGCAAGCCACCGTCTCGCGCGCGACGAAGTGTTCGGCCCCGTCCTCGCCGCGATGTCGTTCGCCGACGAAGACGAAGCGCTCTCGCTCGCCAACGGCACGCAGTACGGTCTGGTCGCGGGTATCTGGACGCGCGACGGTGCCCGGCAGATGCGCCTTGCGCGGCGTCTGCGCTCCGGCCAGGTGTTCATCAACAACTATGGCGCGGGCGGCGGCGTCGAATTACCGTTCGGCGGCGTGAAGCATTCAGGCCATGGACGCGAAAAAGGTTTCGAAGCGCTGTATGGCTTCACGGTGTTGAAAACCATCGCCATTCGTCACGGCTAGGCAGGCTGAGTTAGTGCGGTTGAATTCGCAGCGAAGTT
Source organism: Paraburkholderia sp. WS6 (assembly GCF_030464835.1). Taxonomy (NCBI): domain Bacteria; kingdom Pseudomonadati; phylum Pseudomonadota; class Betaproteobacteria; order Burkholderiales; family Burkholderiaceae; genus Paraburkholderia; species Paraburkholderia sp. WS6. Next base: position 67,602 of record NZ_JALQCK010000006.1, on the reverse strand, counting down.
AGTGAAAGCATCACCATCCACAACAAAACAACGGAGACATCATGCGGTTGACAGGTAAAACAGCCATCGTCACGGGTGGCGGCTCGGGTTTCGGCGAAGGCATCGCGAAGACCTACGCGCGCGAAGGCGCGAACGTGGTGGTCAACGATCTGAACGGCGCCGCGGCCGAACGTGTGGCGAGCGAAATCGCCATCGCCGGCGGCAAGGCGATCGCGGTGGCCGGCAACGTCACGCAACGCGAGGATTGGCAAAAACTGCGCGAGGCCGCGCTCGAAGACTTCGGCAGCGTGCAGATCGTCGTCAACAATGCCGGCACCACGCATCGCAACAAACCGGTGCTCGACGTGACGGAAGCCGAATTCGACCGCGTCTATGCGGTGAACGTCAAAAGCATCTACTGGAGCGTGCAGGAATTCGTGCCGTATTTCCGCCAGCAAGGCGGTGGCGTTTTCATCAATATTGCGTCGACGGCCGGCGTGCGGCCACGGCCAGGCCTCATCTGGTACAACGGCAGCAAGGGCGCGGTGATCATCGCCAGCAAGTCGCTCGCCGTCGAACTGGGCCCGGACCGCATTCGGGTGAACTGTGTGAACCCCGTGATGGGCGAGACGGCGCTGCTGACCGAATTCATGGGTGTCGAAGATACGCCTGAAAACCGCAAGCGCTTTCTCGCCGGCATTCCGCTCGGGCGGTTTTCGACGCCGCAGGATATCGCCAACGCGGCGCTCTATCTCGCCTCGGACGAGGCCGAGTTCGTCACCGGCGTGTGCCTCGAAGTGGACGGTGGGCGCTGCGTGTAAACGCCATGCTAACCAAACCATCCAGCACGGCTAGAATCGCGATCGACGGCGGTACTTCATTTCCACAAGAAAAGAGGAGACACCATGGCTAGTCCCGCAAATCCGCTTCACCATCCTGGCGCGGGGGCGCCACCTTCCAGCTTCGAAGAGGCGACCTACCGCAAGGTCAGTTGGCGGCTCGCGCCGTTCCTGATGCTCTGCTACGTGGTCGCGTATCTCGATCGCGTCAACGTCGGCTTCGCCAAGCTGCAGATGACCACCGATCTGGGCCTAAGCGACGCGGTCTACGGCTTCGGTGCGGGTATTTTCTTCCTCGGCTATTTCATCTTCGAGATTCCGAGCAACGTCATCCTGCACAAGGTGGGCGCGCGGGTGTGGATCGCACGGATCATGGTCTCGTGGGGCGTGATCTCGATGCTGACCATGTTCGTCACCACGCCGACCATGTTCTATGTGATGCGCTTCCTGCTCGGGCTCGCCGAAGCGGGCTTCTTCCCCGGCATCATCCTGTATCTCACCTACTGGTATCCGTCGCACCGGCGTGGCCGCATGACCACCTGGTTCATGACGGCAATCGCGTTGTCAGGCGTCATCGGCGGCCCGGTCTCGGGCTATATCCTGAAGAGCTTCAACGGCATGAACGGCTGGCATGGCTGGCAGTGGCTGTTTCTGCTCGAAGGGATTCCTTCGGTGATCGTCGGGATCATGGTGTTTTTGATGCTGGATGACCGCATCTCGAAGGCCAAGTGGCTCACCAAGGAAGAGAAGGAACTGCTCGAACGTCAGGTGTCAGCCGAAGAAGCCACCAAGCACGACATGCCGATTCGCCAGGTGCTCACGAGCGGGCGCGTGCTGATGCTGAGCCTCACGTACTTCTCGTTCGTGATGGGCCTCTATGGCGTGAGCTTCTGGCTGCCGACCATCATCAAGGCGACCGGTGTGACAGACGCGTTCATGATCGGCATCCTGTCGGCGATTCCGTTCGCGGCGGCGGTGGTCGCGATGGTGTTCGTGTCGCGCAGCGCGGACCGCAAGCGCGAGCGGCGCTGGCATATCGCGTTGCCGGCCTTCGCCGGAGCGATCGGCCTCGTGCTCTCCGTGGTGTGGGCGCACAACACGGTGCTGGCGATGGCCTCGCTCACGCTCGCGACCATGGGCATCCTCACCACCTTGCCGCTGTTCTGGAGTTTGCCGACGGCGATTCTCGCCGGCACGGGCGCGGCGGCCGGCATCGCGATGATCAATTCGATCGGCAATCTCGCGGGCTTTCTCAGCCCGTACGCGGTCGGCTGGCTGAAGCAGGCAACTGCCGCGAACGACTCCGGCATGTATATGCTGGCGGCGTTCATGATCCTCGGCGGTCTGCTGGCGATCAGTGTGCCGGCGAAGATGGTCAATAAGTAAGCGCGGCTGACCGACGATCTCGCGGACGACGTAACGCAGCAACCACCGCCAAAAGTCCTGAGTTACGCGCAACGCTCCACGTTCCAAAGAAAAAGCCCCGGCATCTTCCAACGCCGGGGCTTTTTCATATGCGTCTATTGCGGTCTACAGCGGCGCGTCTCAACCGCTCGCCGCAGCACTCAACGCATCAAACGATATTCATCGCCAACGCACTCTCGCGATAATGCTCGCTCGCCTTGGCGGAATCGCCGATCTGTTCATGCAAACGCGCCAACGCGCGATGCGAACGAATTTTCAGCGTCTCGTTGTCGGCCAGTTTCAGTGCACGTTCGAGGAACGATTGCGCCTTGCCCCACAACTGTTGATGCAGGCATAAGCGGCCCAACGCGAACATCAGGTCCGCGTCTTCCGGGCGATCCTTCTGCCAGCCTTCGGCCTTCTGGATCAGCGGCAACGCGTCGCCCCCAGTCGTGTCCGGATAGCGGCGCAGCAGACGCGCGTCCCAGTTCTGCGCCAACGCTTCTTCGACGATTTTGCGGGCTTCCTGCGGACGATTCAGCGACACCAGCAGTTCGGCGGCGAGATCAGCGAGACGCGGCGAATGACGTTCCGTAGCCGACAGCGAATTCCACAACTCCAGCAGCGCATCGGCGTTATGACGCCGGTCGCGCAGCAGGTTTTCCGCCGCGAGCTGACGCAAACGCACCGCCACCGCCGGATGGATCGCTTCGCGTTTTTCCAGCGTCTTGACGAGCTTGAGCACTTCGCCCCAGTTCTTCAATTGCTGTTGCGCGCGCAACGTGATCTGCTGCGCGTGAATCCGCCGTGCGCCCTGCGACTGCATTTCAGTCAGCGCGGCGAGTGCACCGTCCGCGTCGCGGCCATCGGCACGCATGTCGGCGGTGGCCATCAGGCGGGCGTCCTGCCAGTCGGCCCCGTCGATCTGGGCGAGCCACTCGTCGCGCCGCGCATATTCATGCATGCGATGCGCCGCGGTGGCCGCGATCAAACCGGCCGCGCCCTTGTTGTCGCCATTCGTGAGCGAATCTTTCGCGGCTTTTTCAGCGCGCGAGAAACGCCCGGCGTACAGATTGCCGATCGCGTCACGCAAAGCGGCGTGCGCCTTCGCGACACGCGAGCGAGCACGGTAGGCCGCCACGCGCTGCGGCATGCGCCAGATGTTGCGCACGATGCGCAGCAGCGCGTACAGCAGGATGAACAGCACCACCAACCCGACCACGAACAGATTCAACGAGATGTCGACGCGGTACGGCGGATAGACCAGCAGCACCTGCCCCATGTCGAAGCGTCCGACCACCGCCAGCACCACCGCGATGGCGAACAGCAACGCGAGCCATAGAAGTCCCCGGATTGCCATGATTAACCTCGGCTCCGGTATTGATTGACGGCCTGCAGGCTGGTGTTCAGATTCGGCAGTTCAACTGCGGCCGAGCCCGCATCCACCTGCTTGACCAGATCGACCACGGTCTGCGTTTTCTTCGAGGTGTTGTCGAAGTAGCGAGTGAGCGCGGCCTGCGACGCCTGCAGGTCGGACTTCAGCGTGGTCTGGTTGCGCGAGAGCAGCGCAAGCCGCGCCGACAGCAAGCGCAGTTTCAGATTCTCGCGCACGAAGTAGCCTTGATCGGGCGTGACGAGCATGGCGTCGGCGTTGTCGATGCGGCGCACCTGCACGAGGCTGGTGAGCTGCTGGCCAATGCCGGTCGTGACTTCACGCCACCACACTTTCCAGCGCGGCTCGCCGGTGGCCTCGGCCACCTTCGCCGTATCGGCCCAGGTGGCGGCCTTCGGCGTGGCGTGGGCAATCGGTGCTTCGCCGGAGAGCGGTAGGTTGTCGACCTGGTCGATCGCGTTGTCGAGCTTGATCGCCATACCCGTCAGATCAGTGGACGGCGCAGACTTCAGCTTGTCGATGTCTTGCGCGATCGCCTTACGCACGGTCACGGCCTGCGGGCTATCCGACGCGGCGAGACGCGTGTCCGCGCTTTGCAGCGCGAACAGCGCGAGCTGCGTGTTGCCGGTGAGCTGCAATTGCTGGCTCGCGGCCGACAGCATCTGACCGACCTCGGCCATCGTCCAGTCGTCGCGATTGCGGGCGAGATCGGAGTATTGCTGTTGCAGCGCCTGCTGCGCGGTCTGCGCATCCGCGAGCTTGCCTTCGAGTTGCGCGACCTGCGCATCGGATTGATGCACCGTGGCCAGCGCCTGATCGGTCTTGACGCGCAATTCGTTGGTCTGCGCGTCGTTGGCCTGCTGGCGTTGCGCGATCTGCTGCTGGGTGCGCTCCACCTTGCGATTGAGCGCATAGCCGCCCACACCCGCCGCACAAGCGATGATCACGACGACAAACCACAGCAGCGGTCCGCTCGCGCTGCGGCGCTTTTGCTGCGCTTCGTAGGGCGTGAAGGGTGGATTCGGCGGCAACGCAGTGGTTGCGGCCGGCTGGGGTGAAGCGTTCGTGGATGCGTTCGTTTCAGTCATGCGTGATTTAGCCGGTGAATGAGCCGGGTTGGACGGTACCGGTTGAACAACGGTCGGGACGGCGGCAAGCAAGGCGCGGGCAATACGCTCATCGCCCGCACCGGACACCGTAATGCTATCAAAACCCAATGCCCGCGCGGTCTGCGCGATACGGGGATGCGGCGTGACCAGATTGGCGTGCTTCAGTTGCGTGATTTCGTCGGCGGTCAGATGCTCCAGCGCGAGTTCATGCAGGTTGCGCACCCCTTCCGAACTGGTGAGCAGCCAGGCATGCGGTGCACCCGCCAGAAGCGCGTGCACGCGCGCCCAGCCGCCGATCGACGGTTCCGGCACGAGGCGGCGATAGGCCGCGACCGTTTCGACTTCGGCACCCGCCTCGCGCAAGCGGTCAGCAAGCCATTCGCGGCCGCCGTCGCCGCGCACGATCAGGACGCGCTTGCCTTCGAGGCTCGTCGCGCCAAGCGCGGTATCGATCGCCGCGAACAGGCCTTCGGAATCGAAGCGCGCCGTATCGTCGTCGGGTACGGACGGTGGGCTGATGATGTTGTACGCCGGCGCCGCGACGCCGTGGCGCGCCAGCGCCTGCACGCTGCCCGGCCCGACTACGCCGATCGGCAGCGCGTGCGGCCAGATCGCATCGCTCCTGGCAAACGCGTGATCAACCGCGTTGGGCGAGACGAACACCACCAGTGCATAGCGTTCCAGAGAGGCCAGCGCCGCGCGCAACGGCGCCTCGTCAGTGACAGGCGCGATGTCGATCAGCGGAAAGTCGAGCACGGCAATGCCCGCGGCCTCGAGTTGCGCGATCAATTCGTTCGACTGACCGGCCGGTCGCGTAATCACGACAGTGAACGCCGCCTTGCCGACGGATGAGGATGCGTTGCCCGGGATATCGGCCGCCATCACTCGCCGGTCGCCGCGCTGTCCGCCGGCCCGGCCGCGGGGCCGCTGGCCGTGCTCAACGCGCGGACGATTTCCATCGCACCTTGCTGTTCGAGCGCGTCCGCCACTTCCTTGCCGAGTGCCACAGCACGTTCGACGGTGGGCGCCGGCGCCGATGCCTGCGCGCTCAACACACGCTGACCGTCGGGCGTAGCGACGATGCCGCGCAGATGCAGCGCGCCGTCGTGCCAGTGTGCATAGGCCGCGAGCGGCACTTCGCAACTGCCGCCGAGGGCACGCGAGACCATCCGCTCCGCTTCGACGGCCGCTGCCGTATGTTCGTGATGCAACGGTGCGAGCCATGCCGCGAGGTCCGCGCGATCGGCGCGAATCTCGATGCCGAGCGCGCCCTGACCGGCTGCTGGCAAGCTGTCTTCGGGATCGAGCAGCGCACGGATGCGCTCGCCGAGACCCAAACGCTTCAAACCGGCCGCCGCCAGAATGATCGCCGCATAGTCGCCGCGATCGAGTTTCGACAAACGGGTATCCAGATTGCCGCGCAACGGCCGCACCACGAGGTGCGGATAACGCATGCGCAGCATGGCCTCGCGGCGCAGGCTGGAGGTGCCGACCACGGCGCCGGCCGGCAGCGCGGCAAGCGAGTCGTACTCGTTGGACACCAGCGCGTCGCGCGGATCTTCGCGTTCCATGATGGTGGAGAGCGCAAAGCCCGCCGGCAATGTCATGGGCACGTCTTTGAGCGAGTGCACGGCCAGGTCGGCGCGGCCGTCGGCCAGCGCCGCTTCCAGTTCCTTGACGAAGAGGCCCTTACCACCAACCTTCGACAAAGTGCGATCGAGAATTTGATCGCCACGTGTCGTCATTCCGAGGATTTTTACGTCACAAGATGGATATAATTTGTGCAGCGCACATCGCACATGCTCCGCCTGCCACATGGCAAGGCGGCTTTCTCGCGACGCAATCACAAGCGTGTGGGGTGGCGCAGAAAACGTCTCGGTGTTCATTAGCTTGCTGATCGAATGACGGGATGTAATAACAATCAATGTTAGCACGCGCCCTTGTGTCTCAAGGCACAGCGGAGCGCCGTGCCGGCGCGGTATCGATGGAGGAGACGGGCCTCGCACAGCGCGCGCCTGCCTCATCCCAGCCTGTTCAAGCACGGTCGTTCGCGCACCGGGGCGTGGCATGCGGGATGATGCAATGCGGCGCACCGTGGCTGTCGTGCATGCAATGCACGTCACACACCTCGTGCGCTTCATGCAAATGCGCACGCGGCCACCCTCTCCAGCGTATTGCCATCGGCGCATACCGGTTTGTCCAGGTTTCGCGCAGTTCCCGTTGCAACTCTTAGTGCAGTTCCGCAGTAGCAGTTCATCACTCAACAGACCCTGGCTTCCCTGAGGAAACCCATCGTGACGTCTTCCGGATCGGCGCGCCCTGCCCGCCGCAACACTGCATCGCCCAACGCTCAAGCGGCTGACGCCGCAACGGCTGCCCAGTCCACACCGGCCAAACGCGCCGGCAAAGCTGCCAAGGCAAGCCAGGCCGCTAACGTCGCCAAAGCCTCCAAATCCGCCAAAGCCTCCACGCCCGCCAAGGCGGACAAGGCAGTGAAGGCCGTCAGGACAGGTAAGGCGACGCAAGCCACGAACGCCGCCCAGACGCTGAAACCGGCCAAAGCGAAGTCCCCGAAGACCAAGGTCGTCGCAAGCGTTGCCGCGCCGGAAGCCACTCAGGCGCCCAAGCTGCAAGCTGTTTCGCCGGATACGGTTGCACCCGCGTCGAAAAGCAGCGGCCGCACGCGTGAGGACAAGGACCATCCGCTGTTCCAGGACATCCGCTATCTGGGGCGCCTGCTCGGCGACGTGCTGCGCGAACAGGAAGGCGACGCGGTGTTCGACGTCGTGGAGACGATCCGCCAGACCGCCGTGCGTTTTCGCCGCGAGGACGATAGCGCCGCCGCGCAAACGCTCGACAAGAAACTGCGTTCGCTGAGCCCGGAGCAAACGGTCAGCGTGGTGCGTGCGTTCAGCTACTTCTCGCATCTTGCGAATATCGCTGAAGACCGCCACCGCAATCGCCGTCACCGGATTCACGCGCTGGCCGGCTCGACCTCGCAACCGGGCACCATGTCGCACGCACTCGAACGGCTCGTCGAGGCGGGCGCCGCCGCGACGCCGGTCCTGCAGCAGTTTTTCAACGACGCGTTGATCGTGCCGGTCCTGACCGCACACCCTACCGAGGTGCAGCGCAAGAGCATTCTCGACGCGCAGCATGACGTCGCGCGCCTCCTCGCCGAACGCGATCAGCAACTGACCAACCGCGAACGCGCGCATAACGAAGCGATGCTGCGTGCGAGCGTCACGTCGCTCTGGCAAACGCGGATGCTGCGCGATTCGCGTCTGACGGTAGCCGATGAAATCGAAAACGCGCTGTCGTATTACCGCGCCACCTTCCTCGAAGAAATTCCGGCGCTCTACGCCGACATCGAGGAAGCGCTCGCCGAGCACGGTCTCGAGGCGCGCCTGCCGCCGTTCCTCCAGATGGGTAGCTGGATCGGCGGCGATCGTGACGGCAATCCGAACGTCACGGCCGAAACGCTCGAACACGCAATCACCCGCCAGGCGGCCGTGATCTTCGAACACTATATGGAGCAGGTGCACAAGTTGGGCGCCGAGTTGTCGGTGTCGAACCTGCTCGCGGGCGCAAGCGACGCGTTGAAAGAGCTCGCGGCCATCTCGCCCGACCAGTCGCCGCACCGCACCGACGAACCGTATCGCCGTGCGTTGATCGGCATGTACACGCGACTCGCGGCAAGTGCGCGCGTACGTCTCGGTGAAGGCAGCGTGCCGGTACGCAGCGCGGGCCGCGGCGCGGCGCCGATACGCGCCAAGCCGTACGACGACTCCGCCGAATTCGTGCGCGATTTGCATGTGCTGATCGATTCGCTCGCCGAGCATCATGGCGCGCCGCTCGCGGCACCCCGCCTGTCACCGCTCGCGCGCGCCGCCGAAGTATTCGGCTTCCATCTGGCGAGCATCGACTTGCGTCAGAGCTCCGACATCCATGAAGCGGTGATCGCCGAGCTGCTGAAACGCGCGGGCGTGGAGGACGACTACGCGTCGCTCTCGGAAGAAGACAAGCTCAAGGTGCTGCTCGCCGAACTTTCGCAGCCGCGAGCGTTGCGCCTGCCCTACGCCGAGTATTCCGATCTCGTGAAGAGCGAGCTCGGCGTACTCGAAGAGGCCCGCGTCACGCGCGAGAAGTTCGGCGCGCGCGCGGTGCGCAACTACATCATTTCGCACACGGAAACCGTCAGCGATCTGGTCGAAGTGATGTTGCTGCAGAAGGAAACCGGCCTGCTGCACGGCCGCCTCGGCGACGCGCACGATCCCGCGCAAGCAGGGCTGATGGTGATCCCGCTGTTCGAGACGATCCCCGACTTGCGCAACGCGCCACATATCATGCGCGATCTGATCGCGCTGCCGGGCGTGGGTGCACTGATCGAACATCAGGGTAACGAGCAGGAAGTGATGCTCGGCTATTCGGACAGCAACAAGGACGGCGGCTTCCTGACGTCGAACTGGGAGCTGTACCGCGCCGAACTGGCGCTGGTGTCGCTATTCAATGAACGCGGCGTGACCCTGCGCCTGTTCCATGGACGCGGAGGCACGGTAGGCCGTGGCGGTGGTCCGACGTATCAGGCGATTCTGTCGCAGCCGCCGGGCACCGTCGACGGCCAGATCCGTTTGACCGAGCAAGGCGAAGTGATCGCCAGCAAGTTCGGTAATCCGGAAATCGGCCGGCGCAATCTGGAAACGGTGGTGGCCGCGACGCTCGAAGCGTCGTTGTTGCCGCACGGCATTGCGCCTGCGCAATTGCCCGCCTTCGAAGAGACGATGCAGCAATTGTCCGACGCGGCGATGGCGTCGTATCGCGCGCTGGTCTACGAAACGCCGGGCTTCAAGGAGTATTTCTTCGAGTCGACGCCGATCTCGGAGATCGCCGAGTTGAATATCGGCAGCCGTCCAGCCTCGCGCAAATTGCAGGACCCGAAGCAACGCAAGATCGAAGATCTGCGTGCGATTCCCTGGGGCTTCTCATGGGGCCAATGCCGTCTGCTGCTGACCGGCTGGTACGGTTTCGGCAGCGCGGTGGCCGCGCATCTGGACAGCGCGCCGAGCGACGCCGAGCGCACCCGCCGTCTTGCGCTGCTCAAGAAAATGCACAAGACGTGGCCGTTCTTCGCGAACCTGCTCTCCAACATGGACATGGTGCTGGCGAAGACCGACCTCGCGGTGGCCTCGCGCTACGCACAGCTCGTGTCGGACAAGAAGCTGCGCAAACATGTGTTCGAGCGCATCGTCGCGGAATGGGAGCGGACGTCGAAGGTGTTGTCGGAGATCACCGGCAAGAGCGAACGGCTTGCGGAAAATCCGTTGCTTGCGCGTTCGATCAAGAACCGCTTTCCGTATCTCGATCCTTTGAACCACTTGCAGGTCGAGTTGCTCAAGCGTCACCGCGCGGGCGATACCAACGCGCGCGTGCGGCGCGGGATTCATTTGAGTATCAACGGGATTGCGGCGGGGTTGCGTAATACGGGCTGATCGAGGACGGTTTGAATGGCGGCTGATTCAGCCACCGCTCCGCCAAAGCCGAACACGGATTATTTCGCCATGTTCGGCTTTGGCATTTCTGAGGCTGGAATGTTGAATTTGAGCGGAGGCTCGCGCCACACCTGCTTGTGATTTTCACGCTCGGCAAGCTCGGACTGCAGGCGTGTGTCAAGGTCGCGGCGTGCTTGAGGCGACATATTCACATTGGAACCGGGCGCCGTGATGCTGTTCGTCGAACTGGATGACTGCGGCGTGACCGGACTGGACGACAGTGCGCGCGGCAAGGTGGTGCCCTGTTCGCGATAGTAGTCCCGATCCGATTGGGCCGACGCGCTGGCAGACAGCACGGCGGCCGCCACAAAAAGTAACCAACGTTGCATCCGGACACCTCGGAATTAATAAGTGATCCGGAGGTTATCACGGCGCACATCTCGTTATTAGGTCCGTCGCTGCGTTAAGCCGTGCGCGTCGCCGGGCCGCGGCGGCGGCCGTTCCGCTTCCATGTCAGCCTACTGCGCCTCGATCATCAGCGCGTCGAGCTTGAATGAACCGTCGTCCTGTACATCGAAATACTGACGCACCTCATCGGGCGAGTTGCTCCACAGCGAGCGAATCGCCGACACGCGCGGCTCCGGCGTGCGCATGCGCGCCACCCACGAACTGAACTCAATCTCAATGCGCCAACACTCGCGAATCGATGCATTGAAACCGGCCGCTTCGAACAATGCAATCCATTCGTCCGCGCGGTAGTTGCGGATATGCGAGCCGTCGCGCAGCAATTCCACCGCCTGAATATGCGTATCGAGCAGCGGATGCTCGGCGCCGGCGATGTCGATGAACAGCACCTTGCCGCCCGGCTTCAACACGCGCCGCACCTCGGCCAATGCAAGCGGCACGTCGTGCCAGTGATGCGCGCTCATCCGGCTGATGACCCAGTCGAACGAATCGGCTTCGAACGGCAGCGCTTCGGCCGCACCCTGTTGCGTGCGGATGTTGGTCAGGCCGCGATCTTTGGCCGCGCCGTCGACGGTCGCCAGCATTTGCGGCGCGATGTCGTACGCGACCACTTCTTTTGCGTGCGGCGCCACCGCGAAACTCGCGTGACCTGCGCCGCAGCCCATGTCGAGCACCTTCGCATCCGGCGTCGCGGCGATCGATTCGGCCAGCGTCTGCCGATCGGCGCCGGTGGCATGCGTCTGACTCGTCAAATACGCGGCAGCGGTCGAGCCGAAGGCGTCGGCGACCTGATCGTGATGCTTCATGGAAGGCTCCGGTTATTTACGTGGGGTCGCGCCGGGCTGAGGCCCGGGTTGGTCTGGACGGCACTGCGTCGTTCCAGTCGTTACAATAGAGGCCGCCGTGTACCAGTACAAGTTAAGCAATTATTCTGGTATCAATAACACCACCCCCACCAAGCGCCGCCCGACCAGAATGACCACGCCGTCCTCCGCCGACAATCCGCCGCCGCTCGAAGCCACGCCCGCCCGCGCACTTGGCGACTTTATCCGTGCGCATCGCGAACGGCTCTCGCCGCAAGCGCTCGGCCTGCCGCCCGGTCCGCGCCGCCGGACGCCCGGCTTGCGGCGTGAGGAAGTCGCGCAGTTGTGCGGCGTGAGCCCGACCTGGTACACGTGGATCGAACAGGGCCGCCCCGTCTCCGCCTCCGCCGATGCGCTGGCGCGGATCGCCGTCGCGCTGCAACTGTCGCGCGCCGAGCGGGCCTATCTGTTCGAACTGGCCGCTCAGCGCGACCCGGCCGAGCCTGATCCGGCCGCCGCCGACGCGCCCGCCACCCTGCTGGAAACGGTGCAACTCGTGAACGCACCTGCCTACGTGCTCGACCGGCAGTGGAATGCGCTCGCCTGGAACGAACGCGCCACCGATCTGTTCGTCGGCTGGCTGGACGGCGCGCACGACCGCAATCTGTTGCGCTACACCTTCACCGAACCGGCCGCACGCGAGCTGATCGTCGACTGGGAAACGCGCGCGCGGCGCCTCGCCGCCGAATTCCGCGCCGACTCGATCCGCCATCTGAACGACGCGCCCACCCGCGGGCTGATCGACTCCCTCACCGCCGCCAGCGACGCGTTCGCCCGCTTCTGGGCATCGCAGGATGTCGGCGGCCGCGAAGGCGGCCGGCGCGAATTCAACCATCCGCGCGACGGCCGCCTCGTCTACGACCAGATTACCTTCAAGCCTGCGCATCGCGAGGATCTGAAGCTGGTGGTGCTGGTGCGGGAATAGCCCAGTGTTAAAATCCCAGTCTTTCGCCCGTTTCGATGGCGCCTGTACCGTACGCAAACGCCGTCTGCCTCTTCACCGCTCGCTCAACTGCCCAACACCATGACGTCCCAACTGCACAAAAAAGGCGAAGCCTGGTCGGCTCGCTTCTCGGAGCCGATGTCGGAGCTTGTCAAACGCTACACGTCGTCGGTTTTCTTCGACAAGCGTCTGGCGCTCGTCGATATCGAAGGGTCGCTCGCGCACGCCTCGATGCTGGCCGCGCAGAAGATCATCGCCGCCGACGACCTCGCCGCAATCCAACGCGGCATGGCGCAGATCAAGGGTGAAATCGAGCGAGGCGAGTTCGAGTGGCAACTCGATCTGGAAGACGTCCACCTGAACATCGAAGCGCGCCTGACCGCGCTGATCGGCGACGCCGGCAAGCGCCTGCACACGGGCCGCTCGCGCAACGACCAGGTGGCAACGGATATCCGTTTGTGGCTGCGCGGCGAAATCGACCGCATCGGCGGCCTGCTGACGGAATTGCGCACGGCCCTGCTCGACATGGCGGAGAAAAACGCGTCGACCATCATGCCGGGCTTCACGCACCTGCAAGTCGCGCAGCCGGTCACGTTCGGCCATCACCTGCTCGCCTACGTCGAAATGTTTTCGCGCGACGCCGAACGCATGGTCGATTGCCGCAAGCGCGTGAATCGTCTGCCGCTGGGTGCAGCCGCTCTGGCCGGCACCAGCTATCCGATCGACCGTCATGCCGTGGCGAAGACGCTCGGCTTCGACGGCATCTGCGCGAACTCGCTGGACGCGGTGTCCGATCGTGACTTCGCGATCGAATTCACGGCAGCGTCGGCACTGATCATGACGCACGTGTCGCGCTTCTCCGAAGAACTCGTGCTGTGGATGAGCCCGCGCGTCGGCTTCATCGATCTGGCCGACCGTTTCTGCACCGGTTCGTCGATCATGCCGCAGAAGAAGAATCCGGACGTGCCCGAACTCGCGCGTGGCAAGACGGGCCGCGTGAACGGCCATCTGATCGCGCTGCTGACCTTGATGAAAGGCCAGCCGCTCGCGTACAACAAGGATAATCAGGAAGACAAGGAGCCGCTGTTCGACACCGTCGATACGGTCGCGGACACGCTGCGCATTTTCGCTGAAATGGTCGCGGGCATCTCGGTGAAGCCGCAAGCCATGCGCGACGCCGCGTTGCAAGGTTTCTCCACGGCAACCGACCTCGCCGACTACCTGGTCAAGCGCGGCCTGCCGTTCCGCGACGCGCACGAAGCGGTGGCGCTGGCGGTTCGCGTGTGTGCCGATCGCGGCTGCGACCTGGCCGACCTGACGCTGGAAGAAATGCGTAAGGAACTGCCGAACGTCGCGCATCTGATCGGCGAAGACGTGTTCTCGTATCTGACGCTCGAAGGTTCGGTAGCGAGCCGCAACCATCCGGGCGGCACGGCGCCCGAGCAGGTGCTCGCGGCGGTCAAGGCGGCACGGGAAGCGTTGAAGTAAGGTAAGGCCCGGCGCGCACAAAAGAAAGCCCGCGCGAAGCGGGCCAAATGAAAGACTTCCACCGATGCCTCTCGAAAGAGGCCATCGAAGTGTAGGCGTGTTTTGGCCGCAGGCAAATCCGGTCATATTTCGGCCTATTACAAAGCGCGCAATGGTTCGGTGCGCAAGCTGAACCGGCGCTGCACCGCCGCTCGCTTGCGCCCCCCCCAGAGCGCTTTAGGGCACTACCGTCTGCGGCAACGGGTCAAGAAAACCCGCCTCGCGCAGATACCCGACGTAGAGCCGGATCAGCGCACCGTAGTCGACCGTTAGATCCACGCCGTGCCGCGCCAGCTCCGTCAACGTTCCGATCTGTTCGACCGGCAAGGGCGCGGCGGACAGATCGCCCGTATAAAAGTCGCGAATCAGCGCCAGACCATTCGACGCGTCGAGATCCGCCAGCCGCCGTTGCCAGTCAGCCGCCGGCTGCGGCTCGGCACGCAAACCGCAACCGGCCAGCGCCGCGAACCACTGCCGCTGGCTGAGCACGAGCGGATTGTTCAGGTTCGCCACCCGCAAGCCGGCACGCGGATGCAGTGCCACCGCCGTCACCGCGCCGGCCAGCAGATCGACCGGCATCATCTCCACTTCCTGGGCCGTTTCCGGATAAGCGCCCAACTGCAGGCAGCCCTTGTTGAACAGCCAGAAATGGTTGTGCGCGAAGTTGCTGAAGCCGGTACGGCTGTGGCCGGTGATATTGCCCGGCCGCGCGATCACCGCCGGCAAACCGAAGCGGCGCGCACACTCCGCGACCCGCTGCTCGCCCACCCACTTTGTCAACAGATAGCCGTTGTCCAGCATGGGACGAGCGTCATTCACGCGCTCGTCGATGCGCCGGGCGCCCGCCAGCATCTCGCCGACCGACAGTGTCGAGACGAAGCAGAACGGTTTTTGCCGCTGCGTCAGCGCGAGCCGCAGCAATGCCTCGGTGCCGCTGACATTCGCCCCCTTCATCGCCTCATAGCTATGCAGGTGATGCACGAACGCGCCGCAATGCAGGATCGCGTCGACCTCCGCGGCGAGTTGCCGCCAGCGTGGTGTGTCGAGCCCAAGCTGCGGCACGGCAAGATCGGCGGGGATCACGTCGACGCGGCTGAAGTCGATTGCCAGACCCGCCTCGCGCGCCTTGTCCTGCAAGACGGCGCGCCCTGCGGCAGCGCTCGCACAGCGTTGCAGGCAGATCACCTTGTCGAGCCTCCCGCATAACGCATGCAGCAGGTAAATGCCGAGAAAGCCGCTCGCGCCGGTCAGAAGCATTATGCGAATCGGCGCAGCTTCGACGGCGTCAGAAAAAGCGGGCGCGGCCTGCTCGACAACGAACGGCTGCGATGCGTCGGCAATGGCGCGTTCGATCATGTCCTCGTGACCGCCGTCCGCGAGCGTCGCGATGGTCGGCGAACGGTAAAACGCCGCCATCTGAAACTGGATGCCGAGCGCATCGCGCAATTGCGCTTGCATCCGCACGGCCAGAATCGAATTGCCGCCGAACCGGAAGAAACTATCGTCGCGGCCGATGCCGGAGACGCGCAGCAGCGTCTGCCAGATTTCGGCGATGCGTTGCTCGACGCCTTGGCGCGGCGGCGTACCGCCGGCGCGTGACGGCGCCGGCAGGGCCTTGCGATCGTGTTTGCCGTTCGGCGATGCCGGCAGGGCGTCCAGCCGGATAAAACACGCTGGCACCATGTAGTCGGGCAGCGCCAGCGCCACATGACGGCGCAGCGTGTCTTCATCGAGCGCGCCGCCTCCTTCGCCCGGCGCGGCCACGTAGTACGCAGCCAGATAGCGCGCCTCGCCCTCGCCCCACACCCGGCAGGCAGCATGCGCGACACCCGGCGCGGCCGCGATGCAATTCTCGATCTCGCCGAGTTCAATGCGAAAACCGCGCAGCTTGATCTGCGCGTCGTTGCGGCCGAAGTATTCGATCGTGCCGTCGGCAAGAAAGCGGCCGAGGTCGCCGGTGCGATACATCAGCGCGTACGGTGCATCGCGAAACGGATCGACCACGAAGCGCTCCATCGTCATGGCCGACTGATTGATGTAGCCCCGCGCGAGATTCTCGCCGCCGATGTAGATTTCCCCGACCGTGCCGGGCGGCGTCAATTGCCGCTGGGCATTCAGCAGATAGAGCCGGTAACCCGGCAGCGGCTTGCCGATGATGCGGCTCGGCCCGCCCGGCAGCACTCGCCCGCACGAGGCCATCACCGTGATTTCGGTCGGGCCGTACAGGCTGAACAGTTGCGTGAGTTCGCTCCACCAGGCGGCGCTCGGTTCGTCCAGCGTATCGCCGCCAAAGCCGAGCAGTTGCAGATCGGGCAGCGGCTCGCGCGGCAAGCTCTGCACCACGACCGGTGCAAGCGATGCGTGCGTGACGCGCTCCGACTTCAACACACTGTGCAGCAGCAGCGGATCGCGGCGCGCCTCCTCCGGCAACACGATGAGCGTGCCGCCGTGCAGCAGCGCGAGGAACAGATCGAGCACGCTCGCGTCGAAATTGGTGGACGCCGCCAGGGTGCTGACGCTGCCCGGCGCGTAGCCGAGCGCGCGGCTCGCGCCGGCCACCATTCGAACCACGCTGTGGTGTTCGACCAGCACCCCCTTCGGCTTGCCGGTCGAGCCCGACGTGTGGATCACATAAGCAAGCGCCTCGGGGGCGACAGCGTGCGGCCGGTGCATGTGCGCTGACTGCTCTTCAGCCTGCTTCTCCGCCCGCTTCTCCCCCTGCTTTTTGGCCTGCTTCCCGGCCACCTTCTGCGCGTCAGTCTCCGCCTGAACCTCCGTTTCCGTCACGGTGCCCGCCGTCCCCTCTGCCAGCATCGCCGGGTCAAGCTTGCGCAATTCACCGAGACCTGCGGCCTCCAGCGCGCAGCGGCTCGGCTCATCGGCCAGCACCGTATCGACCGAACAGTTTTCGACGAAATAGCGCAAGCGCTCGGCGGGATAAGCTGGGTCGAGCGGCACGTACGCGCACCCCGCTTTAAGCACGCCCAGCACCGTCGCCACCAGCAGGACGCTCTTCTGCATACTCAAACCGATGCGCGCGCCGGGCGGCACGCAGGCTGACAAGCCACGGGCAATGGCATCGCTGAGCGCGTCGAGTTCGCGATAGCTGAGCTGCTGCTCGCCGCAGCGCACGGCAACGCGCGACGCGTGCACCGCTGCCACCTCGGCGAAACGCGCAGGGATCGATTGCGGTGCATCCGGTAGCGGCTCGCCGCAAGCGAAGCTCAGACATTGCGCATGGTGCGCGTCGCTCAGCCAGGCGAGCTCGCCGACCGGCGCATCCGGCTGGTGAGCCGCGGCGTCGCACAGCGTCATGAACACCTCGGCCATACGCTCGACCGAGGCCGCGTGCAGCACCGAGCTGTCGTATTCGAAGCGCCCGTCCAGACCGCCATCGGGCCGCAAATAGAAAATCGCCGACAGGTCCGCTTTCGACGTCAACGGAGGACATTCCTCAGCGTGATACGCCGCCTCGCCGATGCGGCCGTTCAGCTCAATGCCGTTCTGCAAACTGAAAATCGTGTTCAGTGCGCCGAGCTGGCCGTTATCGGTGTCGTAAGGCGTGGCGAGCAGATGATCGCGGTCTTCGAGCATCTGGCGTTGCACCGCGCGCGCCAGTTCGCCGAAGCCTTGCCGCGTGTCGATGCGCTGCACCAGCACCGCCATCGAGACGAACATCCCATAGATTCCCTCACTGCCCGGGACATCGCGGCCCGCATACGGATAGGCGCAGGCCAGTTGCTGCTGGCCGCTCACGCGCCACAGCCATACGAGGTACAGCGCGAACAGCACGGGCGGCAAAGTCATGTCGTGCGCCTCGGCAATCTGCTTCAGGCGCCGCATCTGGGCGGACCGCACATGCAAGGCCAAAGAGCGGTTCGCGTTGGGCTCGCGCTGCACTGCGTCGAACGACAGTTCGGTGCGCAAGGCCACGGCGTCGAGCTTGCGCATCCAGTAGTCGCGCGCGGCGGCAAAGCGCGGCGACGACGCCAGTTGCGGCGCCCAATGGCCGTAGTCGAACCACGAAAGCCGCTCGCCGGAAACCGGCTTGCCTTCGTAGTGCGACGTCAGTTCATCCAGCAACAGCTTGAACGACCAACCGTCGAAAATCGCGTGATGAATGCAGAACAGCAAGGTGGTGCGGTGCTCTTGCGGCGACAACAGCAGTTGCGCGTGCCACAACGGCGCACAGTCGAGCGGCAAACGCAGCGCGCGCAGGGCTTCGGCACGCGCGTCGATAGCATCGGCATCGCAGCTTTCTAGCGGAATACGCAAATCCGTCGGCAGGGTGGCGGTGCCCGGCAATATCAGCAATTGTCCGCCGCGTTCCGCGAAGCTCGCGTTGAAGATCGGGTTGTGCGCGAGCACGGCAACAAGCGCCTCGTGCAATCGCAACGGATTCGCGGCCCCGCCGAAGTCCACCCGCATCACAATGTTGTACGCGTTATCGTCAGGCTTGCCGAGCGCGCGGCTATGCATCATCCGCACGAGCCGGCTTGCCACTGGCGCGGGCATAGGTGCGCCTGATTGCGCGACGAGCGGCGGCAGCGCGGCGCCTGGCTCGGCGCTCTGCCGCGCCCTTGCGCAAAACGCGTCGAACTGCGGATGCTCGAACAGCGTCTTCAGCTTGACCGGCGCGGACAAGCTCGCGTTGATGCGATTGCACACGAGCGTGGCGAGTAGCGAGTGGCCACCCAACTGGAAGAAGTGGCTGTGTTCGCCGACGCTCTCGAGCGGCACGCCCAGCACCTCCGACCAGATCGCTTGCACCGCCAGCTCGAAGGTGTCGAAAGCGCGGCTTGCAGGGTCAGCCGAACCGGCTTGCGGCGCCGGCAATTTGCTGCGGTCGATCTTGCCGTTCAGCGTCAGGGGCAGCGCTTCGATCGGCAGCAGGAACGCCGGCACCATGTAATGCGCGAGACGTTGCGCGAGACGCGCCCGCAGCACCGCCGGCTCAAGCGCGGCACCCACGTACCAGGCCACCAGCGCCGTGCCGCCCTGCCGCTCGCACGTGCCGACATGGGCGCTGCGCACCTCCGGCTGCTCGACGATGCTGGCCTCGATCTCACCGAGCTCGATCCGGTAGCCGCGAATCTTCACCTGAAAATCGCTGCGGCCGAGAAACTCGATCGCGCCATCCGGCTGGAAACGGCCGAGGTCGCCGGAACGGTAGAGACGGCCCGGGCCGAACGGATTCGCCCGGAACTTCTGCCCGGTCAGTTCGGGCCGCAGCAGATAGCCGCGCGAAACGGCCGCACCGCCGATGCAGATCTCGCCGATCCCCCCGAGCGGCACCGCTGCGCCTTCCTCATCGAGTAGATGAATCTGATAGCCGGGAAGCGGATGCCCGAGTTGATTGGCCGGCTTGTCGCCGTCGAAGGTGTTTTCGGTCGCCATCACGGTGGTCTCAGTCGGCCCGTAGATGTTCGACAGGCGCAGCACGCTGGACCAGAAGCGGATCGTCTCGTCGTCGCTCGCTTCGCCGCCGCATAACACCGTGTCCAGATGCGGCAGCGCGCGCCGCGGCAGCAGCTTGAGAATCGCCGGCGGCAGGAACGCATGCGTGATGCGTTCGGCGCTGAGGAAGGCGGACAACGCATCGGCGTCGGTGCGCACCGCTTCGGGCGCGACAATCAGGTGGCCGCCGTGCGTCAGCGGATTGAAGATCTCCAGCACGCTGGCGTCGAAATTGACGGACGCGAACTGGAGCCAGCGCGTGCCTGCATCACGCCGATACCTGCCCGTCAGCGAAGCGATCAGGTGCGCCAGCATGCCGCGCTCGATGACGACACCCTTGGGTTTGCCCGTTGTGCCTGAGGTGTAGATCACGTAGGCGGTGCGCTGCGGATCGGCTGGCGCACAGTGCGCAGGGGGCGCCCCGGCCGCCGGGCATTCCAGTAGATCCTCGATCCGGTACAGCGCGCAATCGGCCAGCCCGCTCAAGCGCTCGTGCGTCGCCGCGTCGACAATCACGGCTCGCAGTTGCGCATCCTTGACGATGTAGCGCAAGCGCTCGTCTGGCATCTGCGGATCGAGGGGCAAATAGCCCGCGCCACTGGCGAGCACGCCGAGCATCGCCGGAACGATGCGTGCACCGCGCGAGACGCAAATGCCGATCAACGCGTCCCGCCCATCCGATGCGTCCGGCCCGAGCGAGGCAAGGGCTGCGCCCACACGCTGTGCGGCAAGCGCCAGTTGCGCGTACGTGAAAGCGGCGTCCGGGCCGCTGACCGCCGGATGCTCGGCGTGCTCGAGCGCTGTCTGCGCAAACAGATCGAGCACGTCGCGCGCGGGGGCCGCGAGCGGGCCGCCATCGGACCACGCCGCGCACTGCTGCCGCAACGCCGGCGTATAAAGATCGAGCGCATCGAGTTTCTGCTCGAGACTTTCGCCGAGGCGCCCGAGCAGCGCCGTCAAATGCTCGAACGCGAGACGCAGGCCGTCGAGTTCCTGGGGATGGCGGCTATGCACGTGCAACGCGATCTCCTCGCGCACATCAAGATAGATGCCGACGTCCTCGTGCGAGAAACGGCGCGAGTACGGTGCGAGCAACGCCACCGGCAGCGTGCCGAGCGTGAGCGCGTCGTAGGGCAGGCTGTCGGTCTCGCACACCACGTTGGATGCGCGCACAAAACCTGGCTCGCGCCGCTCGATGTCGTGCAGCACTTCGAAAGCCGGGAGTTCAGCGTGAAAATCGGCCATCCCGGCGCGCGCCGCCGCGTGCCGTAGAAACTGCCGCAGTGTCATCGTGTTGTCAAAGTCGGTTTTCAGGAAGCGCCGCCGTTCATCGAAACCGATCGTCTCGTCGTGCTGGCAGCGGCCGCGCTGGTGATGCACGGTGAGCACCGCGCGGCTGCCGGTCATGCGGCGCAGCAGCACGTGAACACACAGTTTGATCAGTAGATCGGGCGCGACGCCGAGCGTTTTTTCTTCATTGCGCAATGCAGCGCCTGTTTGCGCGTCGAGGCGCACCGTAAAGCTGCTGTCGGCGAGCGCGTTCTGCCGGCGCGGCGCATGCCATTCGAACGAGGCGTCACCCACCTGGCCGATCCAGAAATCGAGGTCGGTCTGCAAACGGTCGCTCGCAAGGAGTTCGCGCTCGGCGTCGAGCAGGCCTTGCTGATCGATGCCGAGCGGCGCGCCCGGCGCCTCGCCGCGATAGGCCCGGGAAAGCGCGTTGAACAACGGCGTCAGCGAAAAACGGTCGAGCAAGGCGGGATGGCAGGCGAACACAAGATAGCTGTGCGCGCCGGCGCGTAACAGCGTGAACGCCCACGGCAGTCCGGCGTCCATGCGGAAGGCACGCGCGCATAGGCCGTCGATCAACGACAGCACGGCGGCTTCCTCGCGCGCGTCGCGCCTGTCGAGATCGATGACGTTCAGTTCCGCGCGCACATCGCGGCGGATGACCCAGCGCATGCCCTGTTCGGCTTCGACGAGCCGGTAGGCAAGCGGCCGGCAATGGGCCACCAGTTGCGCCACGGCCGAGGACAGACGCTCGACGTCCGGACGGCCGTCGATCCGGTAAACGGCGCAGAGATTGGGACCGGCGGCGGCGTGCGCCAACGTGCGGGATTGCGTGCGCGTCAACGCAAAGGAAGAGTGTTCCAAACGATACCTCGTTGTCGGGATGGACAGGACCGATCGGCTCGCGCAGCGCCGGTCGCGCGCGGCTCATGACCGCGCTGCGGCGCTTCGCCCGATGGTCCGGCCCACGCTATTGACGTGAGGCTGTCGACACCATAGGAAAACTCTTAGAAGTCCTGTTGTATGCGAATCGGCGTGGCGAACTTTGTCTAAACACGGTTCGTGTCAGGCAGATCGCATCAGACTGAATGCGCTCATGCATGCAGCAGAAAGGCAATGGAAAGGACGCCATGCGCGGCGTGCAAGCAAGTCGAATCACATGGCTCGGGATCGGCATACAGGGTGAACGACCATTGCATCCTGGCATTTTTTGACTACCATCAAGTTAGATCCTGTCACAGTGCTTTCCTCGACGATGTCCACCCGCACACGTCACCTTCGCCGCCTGACTGGACGCTTCGCTTCACGCGTTAGCGCTTCCCTGTCGCATGCGCATAGCGCAACTTCGGCGCTCACGGCGGCTTCGGTTTTGGCCGCGCTCGCAGCCTCGGCAGGCTGCACGATCACGCCACCTGGTCGCCCGCTTGTCATCACGCCGGTGGCGGCCGTCAATAGTGCGACGCTCGACCAGTACCGCAGCGCGGTCGCGCAACGCATCGTCGAACGCAGCCCTTCCTACGTGTTGCACGGCACGCCGCAAGCGATGCTGCGCTCGTTGGTCGTGGTGTCGTTCACGGTGGATCGCGATGGTCAGGTGCTGGCGTCGTCGGTGTATCGCACCAATGGCGACGACGAAGCCGAAAGCACCGCGCTCGCCTCCTTGCGGCGCGCCTCGCCGCTGCCGCAACCGCCCGGTAAATTGCTGAACGGCCGTGGCCAGCTCGAACTGTTCGAAGACTGGCTGTTCAACGACAACGGCAAATTCCAGTTGCGCGAGTTCGCCTCGCCGCAAGCGCAGGCCATCGACTGAACGCTCGCCTCACGAACCCCGCCTGGTTGCTCCCCTAGTATGTCCGCTTTCGCGCGCGAGCGCTGACGGCTGACGGCTGACGGCTGACGTCCGCCGTTGTAAGCTGTCGCTTCATCGCCGGCGTTGAAGAAGGCTTCAATCGCCAGCGAGACGCGCCGAACTTAAACAAAGATGCCGACCGACCACGCGCCGCCCGCCCATCGAAACACGGCGTCCAACAGCATCACGACATAAGGAGACCCTGCATGTCCACTTCGCCGATTTCCGCGGCCCAGCCCAATGCGTCCGGGCAGACCAGCAGCGCGCGGATCATCTTCGCGAGCTTCATCGGCACCGCGATCGAGTTCTACGATTTCTACGTCTACGCGACCGCCGCGGCGCTCGTCATCGGACCGG
This sequence comes from Paraburkholderia sp. WS6, assembly GCF_030464835.1. Taxonomy (NCBI): domain Bacteria; kingdom Pseudomonadati; phylum Pseudomonadota; class Betaproteobacteria; order Burkholderiales; family Burkholderiaceae; genus Paraburkholderia; species Paraburkholderia sp. WS6. The sequence goes on along the minus strand of NZ_JALQCK010000006.1, from coordinate 44,638 downwards.
TGTTTTTCCCGCACGGCTCGGCGACCGCCCAGGCTTTGTCGGCTTTCGTCACGTTCGGTATCGCCTTCGTCGCACGGCCGATCGGCTCGTTCCTGTTCGGCCACTTCGGCGACCGGATCGGCCGTAAATCGACGCTCGTCGCTTCGCTGCTGGTGATGGGGGTGTCGACCACGCTGATCGGTTTCGTGCCGGGCTACGACTCGATCGGCAGCCTCGCGCCGATCCTGCTGTGCGTGCTGCGCTTCGGCCAGGGTATCGGCCTTGGCGGCGAATGGGGCGGTGCGGCGCTCCTCGCCACCGAGAACGCGCCGGCCGGCAAACGCGGCTGGTTCGGAATGTTTCCGCAACTCGGGCCATCGATCGGCTTTCTGGCATCCAACGGTCTGTTCTTCGCCTTGGCGTTGTCTTTGAGCGACGAGCAATTCCGCAGTTGGGGCTGGCGCGTGCCGTTCCTCGTCAGCGCGGTGCTGGTCGTGCTCGGCTTGTATGTGCGCCTGAAGATCGCCGAGACGCCGGCCTTCCAGGCGGCCATCGAACGCAAGGAACGCGTGAAGGTGCCGATCGCCACGCTGTTCTCGCAGCACGGGCTGCCGACCCTGCTCGGCGCACTGGCGATGGTGGTCTGCTACACGCTGTTCTATAACGCCACGACGTTCTCGCTGTCGTACGGCGTGTCGGTCCTGCATATTCCCCGGCCGACGTTCCTCGGCATGCTGTGCATCGCGGTCGTATTCATGGCGCTCGCCACGCCGCTGTCGGCCTGGGCAAGCGATCGTTATGGCCGCAAGCCGGTGCTGATCGTCGGCATCATCGCAGCGATCCTGTCGGGCTTCACGATGGCGCCATTGCTCGGCAGCGGCCAGATGCCGCTGGTGCTGCTGTTCCTCGTGATCGAACTGTTCCTGATGGGTGTGACCTTCGCGCCGATGGGCGCGCTGCTGCCGGAACTGTTCCCGACCAACGTGCGCTATACCGGTGCAGGCGTGTCGTATAACCTCGGCGGGATTCTCGGTGCGTCAGTCGCGCCGTATATCGCGCAGGTGCTGGCCGCGCACGGCGGGCTCCCTTGGGTGGGCGCTTATGTGTCGATTGCGGCGGCCGTCAGCTTGATCGGCGTGCTGTGCATGCGCGAAACCCGCGATGCCCAACTGATGTGATCAGGGTAAAGGCGCGCTGGTAAATCCCCTGCCTTGCGCGTCTTTTTGACTTGCCTATACTCGATTCCAATAACCCTAAGGCAAGCAGGGAGGCTCTGATGAGTATTCATCTTCACAACGCGGACATCGTGATGATCATCGCGCTGGCATTGCTATGTTCACTGCTGCTGGCTTTGCGCTTTCGTCCCGCGACGTGGAAAGGCATTGTCGTGGAAGCACTGGCCGCGAACGCGGCTGCCATTACTGCGGTAATCGCTTTCGAAATGCTGCTGGCCTGAACGGGCGAGCGCCGCGATACCTGGTTCGGCGCGGCGGATGGAAGCGGTCTGACTTGATCCGAAGAAGCGGTTGAGCGGCTGCCCCGTGCCTATGCAGGCAAGAGGCAGCCGCCAGCGTGGCGCTGCATGCAGGCCTCGCGCGCGCCGCAAGCCGTTACCGGTAGTACCCGCCATGATGGTAATAACCGCCGCCGTAGTAATAGCCAGGCGCCGGTGCAACGATGCAGCCTCCGAGCGCCGTTGCGAGTAGCGTGCCGGCGATCAGGGTCAGGATTAAGCGTTTCATATTGTTCTCCTTCGTGTCAGATTCATTCGAGCCGAAACCCCGAATGACTCGATTGAACACGACCCTGCCTCGCGCGAGCGTTGCGATTTGTAAGGGAAAATCTCTGAGGTGTTACACCTTCGAACCCCGAAATCCGCGGCGTCGGAAGCATGGCGACGACAGACTCACATCAGACAAAAACACCGCCTATACTGCTTTGAACATGCGTGCGCCGCGCAAGCCCTGCCCGTGGCGGGTGCGCGAATCGCGGCGCTGATTATGGGTATCGAGTGCGCGTTTCCATGCGCCGTGGCTGAGCCAGTAACCACGCGAAAGCGCGCGCAAGTAGCCAATTAGGCACTCAACGAAAAGCGACAGATTTAACAGGCGTGTAATGCGCGGCGCTGATCCAAACGCTGGGAGCGGCCACGAGTAGCCGCCCGCGGGACGCCGATAAGCGGCACGCGACTCTGCCGGCACGCGCGCGGCATGTCTTGATGAATGCGCCGTTGAACTCGACCGTCGGCCGGCGGTCACTGTAGAACTGAGTCGGCTACGCGACGTGGCCGCTCAGTGCGTGAGTCAGTTTGTTCATTGCAGCGATTCCTCTCCGCCCGTAGTTCCCCGACGCGGGCGCTTTTCGGAGGCGTTCCGTGGCAGCGCTCGTTTGATTGGGCGCCTGCGCGTCGCGCCTCTTTTCTTTTAGCCAAACGATTGCGCGAAAGCGCTGCGAAGCTGCGCTCAGGCTGCGGCCGATCCGTGCTGGATGGCGACCGCGCGTGGCTCGCTGTGCACGTAATCGATCGCCTTCAGTACCTCGGCGATCGGCGGCACTGAGTGGCCGTCGCCGATCGAAATCGAGCGGAACGGCGCTTCGATGCCGAAATGCGATGGCGGCGTCGCCACAAAAATCATGACCGTGCGCTTCTGCAATCCATGCGCCAGATGAACGAAACCCGTATCGGTCCCGACCACCAGCGCGCACGCGTCGATCATCTGCGCGATTTCGGTCACGTTCAGCTTCGGCAGGACGGTCGAACCCGGCACCTGCGACGCAATCTGCTCCGCCTCGGCACGCTCGCCTTCCGAGCCCCACGGCAGCACCACATGGAAACCGCGCTGCGCCAACTCGCGACCGACCGCCACCCAATGAGGCAGCGGCCACTTCTTGTCGTCTTTGGAAGTGGCGTGAAACAGTGCCGCGACCGGCGCGCTGTCAGCCGCGAACGGCGCGGTGGCCGGCTCGGGCAGGCGCAGATTGTAGACGGCCGGGCCTTCGACCTCGTAACCCAGCGCCTCGCTCGCGCTGATGCGCATGCCATGCCACGCATCGCAGCGCTGCGGACGCGGGCCAAAACGCCCCGTATAGGCAAATGCGGCGCCCCGCTCGCCCAGATCCTGGGACTGGTAGCCAATACGCTTCGACGAACGCGCCAGAAAGGCGATGATCGCGCTCTTGTACACGCCGTGAATATCGATGATGTAGTCGTAGCGATAGGCACGCAATTCGGCGATCGACGCCGCGATCGCCTTGAAATCGCCCCAGCGGCGCGCCTTCTTGAAACGGCGCAGCGGCGCGCAAAGCACCCGGTCGACGCTCGTGCTCCAATGCACCAGTTCGGCGAAGGCCTCGTCGGCCGCCCAGTCCACTTCAACACCGGGAAACGCGCGTTTGATGTCAGCGGCGACTGGCAACGCCTGCACGATATCGCCGAGCGAAGTGACCTTGACGATAAGGACTCGCTTCATTGAGGACCTATTAATTGTTCGAACATCAAAACATTTTAGCCGACGATTGGGATAATCTTCGCCGAACGCTCCAGTGCGCCGTACGGTCATTAATACAGAGCGTTACACTGCGCGCCTTACGAATAGCCTTTTTACTATATTTCAAAATACTTTCATACAGTTGAAACGATAGAGCACGCTTTATAATTCAGCCTTTGCGCCAGCACATCCCCATGTCCCGGGCACTTCCTCCCCTCTCTTCCGGCATCGTGCGTCGCGCCAGACGCTTGTGGCGTCAATACGGCATCTTCTGGCTCGGCGCGATCGCGGTCGGCCTGGTGGCGGTGCTGTATGCCAGGCTGATCGATTGGGGCTACGGCGAATTCCGCACCATGCAGCAGCGGCACGTGTGGGCGCCGTTGATCGTCACGCCCGCGGTCGCGGCGCTCGCCGTCTGGCTCACGCGCAAGTTCTTCCGCGGCGCCGAAGGCAGCGGCATTCCGCAAGTCATCGCCACCCTGCATGCCAAGCCCGGCGAATACGGCGCGCGACTGCTGTCGTTCCGGATTCTGTTCGGCAAGATCGCCGTGTCGTTTCTGGCGATTCTCGGTGGCTTCACGATCGGCCGCGAAGGGCCGACCGTGCAGGTCGGCGCGGCGCTGATGTTCAATCTGCGGCGGCTGTATCCACGCTCGAACGCGCAGATCGAACGGCAACTGGTGCTTGCAGGCGCGGCAGCGGGTTTGTCCGCGGCGTTCAATACGCCGCTGGCGGGGATCGTGTTCGCGATCGAGGAACTCACGCGCAGCTTCGAGGCCCGCGCCAGCGGCGTGCTGATTACGGCGATCATCATCGCCGGTGTGATCGCGCTCGGACTGAACGGCAACTACACCTATTTCGGCACCATCCAGATCGGCGCGCACTTCCCCGATCTGCTCGCGCTGGCCGTTCTGCTCACGGCGATCGTCACCGGTATTGCGGGCGGCGTGTTCGGCTGGCTGCTGCTGAACACCGCGCGCTGGATTCCGGCGCCGCTGCGTCACTTGCACGGCGAGCGGCCGGTCGCGTTCGCCGCGCTGTGCGGTTTCGTGATCGCGGTGGTCGGCCTCATCTCCGGCGGCACGACCTTCGGCAGCGGCTATGCGGAAGCTCGCGGACTGCTCGACGGACACGAGCACCTGTCCGTGTTCTATCCGTTTCTGAAGATGATCTCGATGGTCGGCTCGTACCTGCCGGGCATTCCGGGCGGCATCTTCGCACCGTCGCTGTCGATCGGCGCGGGCTTCGGCAATCTGCTGCACATGGTGTTCGATTCGATGCAATTGCCGATGCTGATCGCCCTTGCGATGGTCGGCTATCTGGCTGCCGTCACGCAGTCGCCGATTACGTCGTTCGTGATCGTGATGGAGATGATCGATGGTCATGCACTGGTGATTTCGCTGATGGCCACCGCGTTGATTGCGAGCCGCGTGGCGCGTTTCTTCGCACCGCCGTTGTATGAGTCGCTGGCACAGCGCTATATGGCGCCGCTGCCGCAGCCGGCACCCGCACCGGTGCCGGAAGTGCCCGAAGTCGACGTGCCCGAACCGGCGGCCGTCGATGAGATCACGGGCGATGCGCCTGCTGAAGACGGCGCCCCGCGTCAGTAAACGACAACCGCCGGCGCGCGCATATAAACCGGCCGTGCCGGCACCACCACGCAACCGGCCAGCATGACCGCCAGTACGGCGATCAGAAGCAGATTCTTTTTCATCACGTGTTCCTCTGAAACACAGGCAAGCGCTACGCCGGACGTACGAGCCGCGCCTGTGTCGTCAAACTGGAGGGAGCGGCACGAGCGGTGTCGATTCCGCCGTGCCGCACACTGTTGAAGCCGGTGGACTTACGCCCAGTGGCCTTCGACCCAGCGGTAGTTCGGACCGTGTTCGACCCAGTGGCCCGGCACCCAGTGGTAGCCGACGCGTTCGGCCTGCCAGTGGCCCGCGTCCCACACATAGCGGCCGTGGTCCCAACGCCAATGACCGTGATCCCACACATAGCCGACACGCGGCGCCGGCACGGCTTCGTAACGCACGGCCGGCGGTGCGGACGGCGCGATCACGACGACTTCCTCGGCCGAAGCGGAGGCCACAGCGGATGCACCGGCAGCGATCAGAACAGCGTTGGCGATCAGCAAGCGAAAGGTCTTGTTCATGTTTTCCCTCTTTGGATGGACACCGGATGCGGCGTTATCCGTTTAATGCACGAGGGGACGAAGGCGCTGACTGTGGGCGTGTAACGGCGCACGCTGAAGTGCAACGGATTATTTCGCCGCGCGAAATGCAGGCGTGCGAAGGCCTGTGCGGGTGAACATGAATGCAGAAGTAGCGGGGACGACGGCGAGGGAAACGGCGGGAGGACACAACGAGACAAAGAACGCATCACACCAACAACAACAACAGCGCTTACGCGCCCCACCTCGTCACGTCACATCGACGGAACGAAACAGAGCGCGCAGCACGTTACGCGGAACCCGCCTGCGGTATTTCGATCTTGACCTCGAGCACTTCGAGATCGTCCTGGCGTTCCAGGCTCACACGAATATCGTCATTGGAGATTTTCACGTACTTTGAAATCACGGCCACCAGTTCGCGTTGCAACGCAGGCAGGTAATCGGCAGGCGCATGGCCGCCGGCGCGCTCATGCGCGATGATCAACTGCAGGCGTTCCTTCGCTACCGACGCGGACTTCTTCTTCTCGCCCAGCAAAAACGAAAGAATCGACATGACGTGCGCTCCCCTTACTTGGTGCCGAAGAGGCGCTGCAGCAGCCCTGGCTTCTGGTAATCGGTAAAGCGAAGCGATTTCTGCTCGCCGAGGAAACGCGACACGACATCTTTATAGGCTTCGGCGACGTCGGTACCGTCGAGGTGCACAGCCGGCAGCCCCTGGTTCGACGCATGCAGCACCGCTTCCGATTCCGGAATCACGCCGATCAGATCGATGCGCAGAATTTCCTGGATGTCGGTCAGCGACAGCATTTCACCTTCGCTCACGCGCTTCGGGTTGTAGCGGGTGATCAGCAGGTGTTCCTTGATCGGCTCCTTGCTTTCGATTGCGCGCTTGGTCTTCGACGACAGGATGCCGAGGATACGGTCCGAGTCGCGCACCGAGGAGACTTCCGGATTGGTCACGATCAGCGCTTCGTCGGCGAAGTGCATGGCGAGCAGCGCGCCCGATTCGATACCCGCCGGCGAATCGCAGACGATGTATTCGAAGTCCATCGCGATCAGGTCGTTGATGATCTTCTCGACGCCTTCCAGCGTCAGCGCGTCTTTGTCACGCGTTTGCGAGGCCGGGAGGATAAAGAGGTTCTCGCACTTCTTGTCCTTGATCAGCGCCTGGTTCAGGTTGGCTTCGCCCTGGATCACGTTGATCAGGTCGTACACCACACGGCGCTCGCAGCCCATGATGAGGTCGAGGTTACGCAGGCCGACGTCGAAGTCGATCACGGCGGTTTTGCTGCCACGCAATGCGAGGGCCGATGCAAAACTCGCGCTCGTGGTCGTCTTGCCCACGCCACCCTTGCCCGAAGTCACCACAATGATTTTTGCCATTACCCTTACCTTGTGTTCGTCAAATTCGTCAATTATGTGCGGCCATATTTGCCGTGGAACGCCGCGTGCCGTGTACGTGCTGGGCAACGCGCGCGTCACGTCGATCAGGTGAGCCGCAACGGTTCGATCATCAGCTTTTCTTCTTCGAGCCAGATCTGCACCGGCTTGCCGAGCACGTCGGCCGGCAGCGGGTTCTCGGTCGTCCGATAGATGCCCGCGATCGAGATGAGTTCCGGCTCGAGACACGTGCAGAAAATGCGCGCGTCGTGATTGCCCTGCACGCCGGCCAACGCCCGGCCGCGCAGCGGCGCGTAAATATGGATGTTGCCTTCCGCGATCACTTCCGCGCCGTAGCTCACCAGACCGAGCACGACCAGATCGCCCTTTGCGTAGATGCGCTGGCCCGAGCGCAACGGCTTGTCGACCACCATGGTCTGCGACGAGGTGGCGAGACGCACGGGCTCGGCGGCCGGCGCAGGTTCGACCGCGGCGGCCGTGGCCGGCGTGCCGTCTGCTGCCGAAAACAGATCGGCCGGCGGCGTCGCCGTCGCTGCGGTGGTAGCCGGCGCCGTAGCGGCAGCATTGGCGGCTTCCTCGTCAGCGGATTTAGCAGATGCGCCGCGGCGGTCGCGCGCTTCGAGCAAGGGCAGCGCGGATTCCGCCGCCCACGCCTGCTGCGCATTGGCCACCACGCCGACCGGGCGCATGCGCACGCTGTCGAGCAGTTGCGCGATGTCGGCGAGCGGCACGCGTTCGTTCTCGGCGAGCCGGCGCACGTCGATCGCGACGACGTCGTTAGCGAAAAATTCGGGGGTCGCCTCGAAGCGCCGCGTCAGTTCGGCACGCATCGCGTCGAGGTCGGTTGTCTTGACCACAAACAGGAGCGTGTCGACAGAGCCGCTGCGGAGTTCGAAAAAGGGCGATTTCTTGGGCGACATAGCGTTCGGCAAAAAATTTTGCGTATTTTACAGGCGTCCAGGCGGGGAGCGAGTTTTTTTGCCGACAGAACGCACCACGGCGGCCTGAATACCCATGACGTGGCCACGCCTCGGCCATTCAGGCCGCGTTCTGGCCGGTCATTCGGCCATGAACGCTGTAGCGACGCGGATGGGATGTGAGCGGCAGGCTGACGCGCCGCTCGCGGGATCACTGCTGAAATACCTGCGACGTGGTCGGCACGTGCCGCACCAGCAGGCTTTCGGCCTGCTCGGGCGCACGCACGACGCGCCGATGCTCGCCGGTGGGACCGAAGCCGAGCGCCTCGTAAAAGCGCATCGCATTGCGATTGGCGTCGGCGACCCACGCGTAGATTTCCATGGCGCCTTCGCCCGCGAGCCAGGCGCTGGCGGTGTCGACCAGCAACTCGCCGCCTCGCAGATGACGCACGGCCGGCGCCACCCACAACTCGCAGACGAACGCGCGGCGCGCCGCGGTGTCGTCGAAATAGGCTTCGACTAGTCCTGCCGGATGGCCCTCGGTATAGAGGATGAAACTGGTGAAGATGAACGAAACAGCGTGTTCGGCAGCGGTGGCGTCGAAGGTGGCGGCATCCGCCGACAACGCGTCCTCTAGCGTCTCGCCGAAGGCATAGGGCGCCTCCCGCAGCGACGCAGTACGGAGTTCGCGGAAAACAGCGCCCTGATCAGCGGCGATACGGCGAACGGTCAATGACGGACTCATGCAGACGAAAACCCCTTGAAACCCTAAGGCATAGCTTTAACCGAACCGGCGCGAGAGTCAAATCCTTATTTGCTGGATCGGACTGCAGCGGCGGTTCTTGGTGCAGGCGCCGCGCGCTCGCTGCGCAGCAATTCGCACGCCCACCGTCTTGATAGCCGGTTCGTCAGGCGCGCTGACCACTGCGTTCAAGGCGCTTCGTAATTGCCGGTGCCATCCGGCCACGGCGTCAGCAGCTCGTAGCCTTCTTCGGTCACGGCGATCATGTGCTCCCATTGCGCCGACAGCGAACGGTCTTTGGTGACGACCGTCCAGCCGTCACGCTGCACCGAAGTGCCGGCGCGGCCCGCGTTGATCATCGGTTCGATCGTGAAGACCATGCCCGGCTTCAGACGCACGCCCTGCCCCGGCTGACCGTAGTGCAACACTTGCGGGTCTTCGTGATAAACCTTGCCGATGCCATGCCCACAATAGTCGCGCACGATCGAGAAACCGTCGCGCTGCGCGATCTTCTGGATCGCGTAGCCGACGTCGCCGAGCGTGGCGCCTGGCTTGACCTCGCGAATGCCAGCCAGCATTGCTTCATAGGTCGTGTCGATCAGTTGGCGCGCCACCGTGCTCGGCTGCCCGACGCAATACATGCGGCTGGTGTCGCCGAAATAGCCGTCTTTGATGATCGCGACGTCGATATTGATGATGTCGCCGTCTTTCAGGATTTCGCTGCGGTTGGGAATGCCGTGGCACACCACCTGGTTGACGGACGTGCAAACCGTCTTCGGAAAACCCAGATAGCCAACATTTGCCGGAATCGACTTTTGCGTATTGACAATGTAGTCGTTGCACAGTGCGTCGAGCTCGTCGGTGGAGACACCGGCCTTGACGTGCTCGCCGATCATCGCCAGTACGTCGGCCGCGAGGCGGCCGGAAATGCGCAGCTTGGCGATGTCGTCAGGAGTCTTGTAGGTAATGGCCATGAATTCGGTGGGGGTGAAACGATGTTGACGATCGGCCAATTGTACAGAGGATCGCCGGAGGGCCTCCGCGAGCCGGGTCCGCTCGCCGAATTCGCCGCGAGCACACGCATATCAGTCCGCTGAGGTGAGCACGAATTGCATCACGTCCGTGCGTCCTTCGTCGAAGCCGGCTTCGCAGTACGCCAGATACAACCGCCACGTCCGCACGAAAATCTCATCGAAGCCTTGCGTGTGGATCGTATCGAGTTGCGCTTCGAACGCGCTGCGCCAGCGGCGCAGGGTCTCCGCATAATCGCGCCCGAATGCCAACGACGTGCGCGCCGTGAGCTTGCCACGCCGCGCTGCTTCGATGAAACGCTGCGGACTCGGCAACATGCCGCCCGGGAAAATGAATTCGCGGATGAAATCACTGGTTGCGCGATAGGCGGCGAAGTGCGAGTCGTCGATCGTGATGGTTTGTACGAGCGCGCGTGCGCCAGGCAGGAGACGCTCGCGCAAGATGCCGAAGTACGTCGGCCAGAATTTTTCGCCGACGGCTTCGAACATTTCGATCGATACGATGCTGCCGTATTGGCCCGTCAGCGTACGGTAGTCGCGTAGTTCAAGATGCACACGGTCGCTCAGGGCTGCTTCGCTCACACGCTGTTGAGCGAATTCGAGCTGCGCCGGCGAGATCGTTATGCCGTGCACATGGATCCCCTGGCGCGCCGCGTGCATCGCAAAACCGCCCCACCCGCAGCCGATTTCCAGAATGCGCATGCCTTCGCGCAAACCAAGCGCGTCGATGATGCGTTGATACTTCGCGTGCTGTGCGGCTTCGAGCGATTGATAGAAATTGCCGTCGAACACCGCGCTCGAATAGGTGAACGTCGAATCCAGCCACTGCGCGTAGAACGCGTTGCCGATATCGTAGTGCGCGTGAATATTGCGCTGACTGCCCACACGCGTATTTGGCCTCAGCTTATGACGCAGCCCGTACCAGAGTTGCGCGAGCCAGCCGCCGTAGACCGTGCGTTGCAGCGCGCGCTCGTTGCGAATCGCGACGCGCAGCAAGGCGGCCAGATCAGGCGTGTCGACCCAGAACGCGCGCCATGCGTCGGCGAAACCGATATCGCCTTTGCGCAGAATCGCGCCGCACGCACGCCAGTCGCGCAGCTCCAGACGCGCGCCCGGCGCCGCGTGCGGATCGCCGAACACACGCTGCTGGCCGTCGGGCGTGATCAACACCAGATGCCCAACCTGAATCCGTTCGAGCAGAGATAGAAACAGACGGCCCGACGCGGGGATGGTTCGGTGCTCGCTCAGGGTTCTTGAAAGCGCCATGGCTGAATCTCCTCAATCGGACGAAATGGGGCGCGCAGCGGCGGACGGTTGGCCGGCTGCGGCGTGGTCGGTGGATGCGTCAGCGGTGCGGCTCGGCGCGGGATGTTTGCCGTAGAACGGCGCTTTCTTGATGGCGAGGCGCAACGCCTGCCAATGAATTCGTGCGACGACACCGACGGTCAGCAACGGTTGACGGAGCAGCGCGGAGAGTGCTGTCGAGCGCGTTAAGGGCTTTAGTCGACCACCCAGCGCCGTGCGGATCAGCAAACCGTCAACGTCCTCGTAGTCGATAGAGACCGACGCGCTGTTTGGTGTCTCCCTGACGCGAAATTCGTAGCTCCCCTCGACGCGACAAAACGGCGATACGTGCAGCACTTTCCGGCATTTGAGTTGCGTTTCAGCGGTGATTGGCGCGTTGCCCGCAGCGCTCAGCAGATAGCTGTGACGATCGCCAAAGGTGTTGCGCACCTCAGCCAGCAGCGCGCGCAGATGACCGTCGCGATCGTGGCAAAACCAGAAACTGACCGGATTGAACGCATAGCCGAACACACGTGGGAACGCTTGCAGCCAGATCTTGCCGTCCGCAGCTTCAATACCCGCCGCTGATAGTTGTGCGCGCATCCATGTGGCGAGATCGCTGCCGTCGCGCGGACCGTGATCGCGCTGGTACAGGCTGAGCGGGCCCCAGCGATCGACGCCGAACCAGTCGCTATCGAGCGACGCAAGGCGATCCAGATCGCAGCGCACGCAAAACACCGGGTACGTGAAGCGATGATGCTTCGGCCGCAGACGCTCATGCATCACCTGACCCGTCAAAAGCCAGGCAGCCGGATCAACGTTGACTTCGACGCGAACGGGATTCATGCCTTGGCCCACGCCGGCGACGCGTCGAAATCGGCGGCCACGCGCAGTGCCGATTTCAGACCGTCCTCGTGAAAACCATAGCCCGTCCACGCGCCCGCGAACCAGGTGCGGCGCTTGCCTTGCAGCGACGGCAGACGGTGTTGCGCATCGATGGCGGCCAGATCGAACAACGGATGGTCGTAGAGGAAGCGACGCAGCTCGGTACCCGGCGCCGGCTGCGTCACCGGATTGAGCGTGACGACGAGCGGCGTTCGGAACGGCAGCGGCTGCAGTTGATTGACCAGATAACTGACACACACCGGATGCGTGCCGTCGACCGCGCGGTTCCCCAGATAATTCCACGCCGACCACACGCGCTGACGACGCGGCAACAGATTCGTATCCGTATGCAGCACCGCGACGTTCGGCTGGTAGCGCACGGCGCCTAGCACGCTGCGCTCGTCCTGATCGGCGTCGTTGTCCAGCAGACGCAGCGAGGTCGGCGCGTGGGTGGCGAGCACCAGCGCGTCGAAGCGCTCCGTGCCCTTGTCCGTGAAGACATCGACGCCGTCTGCATCGCGTCGCACGCCTTTAACCGCGGTACCGATACGGACGTCGTCGAGCGTGCCGACGATACGCCGCACATATTCCCGCCCTCCTCCGACCACCGTTTTCCACTGCGGCCGGCGGTTCACCTGAAGCAGCGCATGGTTCAGACAGAAGCGCAGGAACGTGGTGGCCGGGAAGGCGAGGACGTCGGCGGTCGCGCTCGACCAGATCGCCGCGGCCATCGGCAGCAGGTAGTGGCGTTGGAACGCGCCGCCATAACCACCGGCCGTCAGCAGTTCGCCCATCGATGTGCGCGTTTCCATCGCGAGCTCGAGATTGCTTTGCGCGCTGCTGTTGAAACGCATGATGTCGCGCAGCATGCCGATGAAGGTCGGCGAGAACAGGTTGCGACGTTGCGCGAACACGGTGTTCAGGCTGGTGCCGGCCCATTCGAGGCGGCCTTCGTCGAGCGAGACCGAGAAGGTCATTTCACTCGGGTGCGACTCGACGCCCAGTTCGGCAAACAGCGCGATCAGGTTCGGATAGGTGCGGTCGTTGAAAACCAGGAAGCCCGTGTCGACGGGATGCGTATGGCCCTCGAGCGTGACGTCCACGGTGTTGGTGTGGCCGCCCACGTAGCCGGCCGACTCAAACAGGGTGACCCGATAGTTGCGCGCCAGCAGATAGGCGCTGGCCAAACCCGAGATACCGGCGCCGATAACCGCGACCCGCGAGCCGCGCGGTGGTGGTGAGGTCGGTGCGGGATGGCTCATGGGCGCGTCTCCTGGTCTCAAGGGCGCGCGGTCGGTTAGTTGGGTATGACGGGGGTTGCGCGTCCTTGAGGGGATTTACGTAGCGGGGGTTGAAACGGATGCAAATCTGGCGGATTTTGGGCGGCGGACGCGGGCACACGACCCGGCGAGACAGAGCTAACCGGCGCACAGCGTGCGCACATTGCGAATCAGGGATTGTTGTTCATGCCGGGCCGCGAGGGCCCGGCATAAAAAATCTACCGCGTCAGCGCACCGGAATGATCAGGTGCTGACCGATAAGGATAAGGTTGGGGTTCGGCAGGTTGTTACGTTTCTGCACTTCAACAAATCGCGCACCGCTTCCCAACTGACTCGCGGCAATGGCATTCAGCGTATCGCCGGAACGGACCACGTAGGTCTTTTCGCCGCCGGTCGCAGCGGTGGTGAGCACCTGGTCGCTGATGAAGTATTTACGCAGCAGATCCAGATAGGCCGGCGACTGCTTGACCTTCGCGATCGCGGAGTTCAGGTAGATCAGGAGCGCGCTGTCTTCCTTGCGTACGCCGATTTTGTACGCGAGGTTGGAGCCGTCCAGCTTCGTGACCGCGAACGTCAGGTCAGTGCCCTTGATCTCCGATACGCCGAACGGATAGTCGTAGACGATGGCGTCGACCTGATGATCGTCCAGGAAGTGCGACATCCACGACCGCTGACCTTCGATGCTCGCATCCGACAACTCGACGATCTTGCTATTCGGGAACGCTTTCTGGACATACGCTTTCACGTCCGGATCGCCCTGCAGCACGCCGACCGTTTTGCCCGCCAGATCGGCTGCGGAGCGGACCGGCGAACCCTTGGCGACGATCAACGAATAGCCGAAGTCCTCGACATAGGGAATCGAATAGACGACGCCGCTCGGGGTGTTGTCGGGGAACGTCAGGCCGTCCATGGCGACGTCGACGACCGCGTTGCCCTGCTTGTCGGTTTTCGTCAGCTGATCGGGGACCGCCGGATACGTGTCCACGCCGTGATGCGTGTCGACAGCGATGGTCGGATGGTCGCCCGAGGTGAACTCTTTCTGTGCGAACAGCAGATTGGCGAAGTCGACGTTGAAGCCTTGCGGCTTGCCGTTGTCTTCCGAGTAAAACGGCCGCGATGGATTTTCGACGCTGACGCGCACGACACCGTTGCTCAAGATCGACTTCAGCGTGTCCTTGTTGGGCACGAAACCGTCCGGATTACTCGGGGCTGGCGTTTTGACGTCGGCACTGCTGGGGTTGCCGGTGTCGACTCCGTTCACCCCGCCGTTCACCGCGACGGTGTCTTTGTCGGCGCTCTGGCCGCTGTTAAGCGGATTTTTCAGGCCGCCTTCGTGGATATACCAACCGGCAGCCAGCAAGATCAGGAAAAGAACCGAACCCAGAATTTTCTTCATTGTTTTTTGATCGAGTTGAGTAGTCGAGCGGTGCGCGCCTGATTATTTGGGCGCTGCGGGCGAGCCGAGTTGCTGGGCGGGCGGACTGATAGCGCCCAGCTCGGTAGCGGCCTTGGCTTGCTGCACTTCCGCGCTTTCCATCAGCGACGTTTCCATTTCGGAAAATGCTTTGTTGACCGAGTTCATCACGGAGTCGAGCGCGGCGTCGGTTTTGATTTGCGCGAAAGTGTCGCTGGTTTGCATGCCGGCGATCTTGTTCATGCGTTGCGCGGATTGCGACATGTCCCACAGCGCTTTGGCCCGGTCGATCGCGTCGGAGAATCGCTTGAGTTCGTCCTGAACCTGCTTATAGCGCCCCTCGCGAAACGCGAGCAGTTTTCTCATCGTCGCGAGTTGGGTCTCGAAACGAGCCGCATCTTCGGGATACTGCTTTTTGAACTGCGCGGTTTTATCTTCGAAGTTTTTCACTTCGGTACGGAAGTCGGTGATGCTCTTCTTGAACCGCTCAGCCCCTTCCTGCTTTTCGGCCAGTTCGTTGTAGAGCGTCTCGATCGGGTTCGACTTCGCTTCGTTCACGAACATCTTGACCTTCTGGTTCGCGAACTTCATAGCCAGAACGGGACCGAAGTTGATCGCCGCAAGCCCGATCACCGCCGCGAGGATCAGGCCGACCAGGCCTTTGACCAGCAGAATGGCGAGCGGCGCGCCGATGGCGATGCACAGCCCGATAATCGACCACTTGATGACTTTGTATTTCGTGCTGCTTTTGGTCGTGTCAACGACCGAATTGCCGACTGACATGTGAATCCCCTTTTGAAGCCTGTTTTACAAACCTGGTCTTGCAAACTGTTCGGGACATCGTTGTGGCGGTGCGTTTGGCGTCTGTGCTTTTAGGCTCGACGCGAAAACGCTGTATGACTTTACAGGCACTCAGGCGACTCGGGAAGTGCCACTTATTTTTCACCGTAATTCGGCGGGTCACGAACTCGAATCGATCTCTAGTGGGCAAGAGCTGCGCGTGCCGAATTCAGGTGGAAATATTTATGACAGGAAAGCATCAAGTTATTTTCTAATTGCTTTCAATTCGTGTGTCCGCTGAGGTTGAATTCGTCCATGCGAGCGGGAAAACGCACGTCGAATATGCGAATGGCATAAATTCGGTGCTGTGCTCGTTTTTTTTGCTTCGTTCGGGATGAAGCGAAGTTGGGTCGTGAAGGAAGCCACGCAGCGCGATCAAACGGGCGATGCGGGGAGCGCAATGATCAAATGATCCCCTGGTCAGCGTCAGCAGGGATAAAGGCCGAGAACATCGATCGATTCAAATTAACGTTTCATATCCAATGTGCTCAAGGTGCCAGCCTGGCTCGCTCGCGCGCCAGGCCGTAACGTGTCCCACATCAATCGCCGGAGCACGGGGGCGCTGCATACATTGCTAGCCAGAAGCGAAGGGCTGACTACAATGTATTGATAAAAGCGAAATTTCAGGGGCGGTCGGCGGTCAATTCAGGCATAGCGGTCAGTAGCGTGACGTTTCAATTCCTTCATTGGAGGCACGGCCATGACCTGCCTGAACGAAAGGATTGTCGGCGCAATATTCCTTGTTCTGAACGGATATGCGTTCGCGGGTGGCCTTGCCTCCGACCTGCCCGAAGCGATGACCGTTGCGAACATCGCGCCTCTGCCCGAGACGGTTGTTCCACCCATTCCGGAACCGCAACGGTATTTGCACCGCTATGAAATGGAATATCAGTCGGACCAGGGAAAGCCGTTTTACGCGCAAGTCGATAATTTCTATAGCACGCAGGCGATCCGCGATTTCCGATTTGGCGCTGGGAGCACCACGCCAACGCCTGAGGCGGCACCGCAGCAGACGTCAAGTTATCTCAATCTGGGTCCGTCGACGGCACCGCAATTCTCAATAGTCCAGTTGCCGAACGCGACTCTAACGCTCGGTGCACAACCGCAGCGAAGGCTGTCGTTGACCGTCGACGACTGGGTCTTTTCTGGAACTGCACGTGTGGCAGTTCTGCATTCGCACGATACGGGTGCGACGCTTTCTGTTTGGCACGGCTTCTGATCTGGGACATGCGGGTTAACGCGATGCCATTCGATGACCAACGTCGGGGCGTGCGAAATGCTGCCTCGTCCGGTCGTGACACACGCCGCCTCACTTGTGTGTCTATTAGCCGCAACGGATTGTCGGCGCTCAGATGCAGGGAGCGCGGTGCTCAAATGATCGTTGAGAGGATTTGCTCAGCGGGCGAGAGGAAATTACTGATTTGCCTGGGTGGTTGGTCTCCAGTTGCATTCGCTGATTTATACTTTTTGGTGCCACCTAGACAAGGGCGGCCGGGTTTGACAGCCCGAATCACCTACCCGCACATGGCCGCGCGATAGCGGCTCAATCATGTAACGGGAGCGTTTTATGACTTCTTCGAATACCCCTTCGTCTTTTTCCAAACCCCGCACGCGCGATGAGTTCATTGAAGGTCTGCTCGATGCAGCGGCTAGCGCGGGGGATTTCTATGTGCAGCAGTTTGGACGGTTGGCGGCGATTGCGCAGTCGATCCGGATCGGCAGTTGGTCGGCGCATGACAACAAACAGTTGATCGTCGCGTTGGAAGGAATTGCTTGTCAGTCGGAGCGGCGAGCAAAGATTGATGTTGATTTGTATCGGGGCATGCTCGCTGGGCATATGGTGGCGCGACGGTTGAGGACACAAGTTACTGAAGTTGCCGATCACGCCCTCGAGCCATCTAATGACACAAAACACTGAGCACGACCATGGCGGCTTGCGCCGCCATTTCGCACGGCCAGCACAGACGTACGGATCGCCCCCAACGAATGACTCATTTCCAGATCACCCGTAGGAAGCCGATGGAACCGACTTTCCCGATGCCAATGGGAATTAAAAACGAGGCGCGCTGGCGAAAGCATTGCCGAAAGATTCACGCCCGAGCAAAGGATTTGCTTAGTGGCCGATTGGGCGTGATCGAAACCGCTCGTGCGATGTCTCCTCTTGCTTCCTCGACGAGGGCCGAAAACGAGCCTGAGTTTCAGTTGTTCCGCGCCATTACGTCGGAAACCAACCATTTGCCCGTTGGCGAAGTTCGAGCCTATTGGGCTCCTTACGCGCTGGCGCGAGAGGAGATCCACATTCAAGCCGCCGAGGATTGCTGGCGGGAGCAGGCTATGGCCGCTGCTGCGCGACTGGTTGAACGCTACAAATGGGCGGTCAAACGAGAAATCTCCCGCGCCCCTCTCCTATGATCCACGCGAAGAACGACTTTCACCGCACCGCCGCCTGGATTGCATTTATCTTGGAGTGTTGCCAATTTCCGAACCGCGGCGCGCTCGCGGCACAGTTCGAAAACGCGGGTATCGTCGATGTGTGTGAATGCGGTTGCAACAGTTTCGGGCTATCAATGGCTACGCCGGAACTCGCACCAGGAATAGTCACAAGTGGGCACGGCTACGGTCTGGTATTCGAAGCCGACTTTCGCAGCCGTGTCGAGGACGGGAAAACCGGCTCGCTCGAAATACTTTTGTTCGCCAATGATTCGGGGCATCTGAGCTACGTCGAAATCGACTATTGCGGAAACGCGTTTCCGGTCCCGGAACAAATGGATCTTGACTCGATGCCTTATCACGTATTCGAAAGCAGCAGGTTGATCCGCACGTAACACCGAACGGTGCCTCGTCAACCGCAGCGGGGCTCGTGCAACCAGTTCACCGAAATCCGAAGCTTTGCCGCCTATCATTAACGACGCATCTAAAGGCCATCGACCAGCCCAAAAGCAAAACCCCCGCTGAACTTTCGTTCAGCGGGGGTTTTTAAATTTGGCGGAAAGGGTGAGATTCGAACTCACGGTACCCCTAAAGGTACACTGGATTTCGAGTCCAGCGCATTCGACCACTCTGCCACCTTTCCGGGTCTTCCAACTCACAGCAACAAGGCTACTTAGTTGCCATCTCGTCAGATCCAAGCGGGTCGTTGCTTGGGAGAGAAAGATTATAGAACAGCTGAATCCGATTTCCAAGCCCCTCGGCCAAAAAATTTCAAAGGGACTTGGTAATCGGTAGCGGCATCAAGCCGCCGGCACTTCCAGCCGTTCCACCCCACCAAGGTAAGGACGAAGCGCCACCGGCACCGTCACCGAACCATCCGCGTTCTGGAAATTCTCCAGCACCGCCACGAGCGTACGACCCACCGCCAGCCCCGAACCATTCAGCGTATGCACCAGCTCCGGCTTGCCCTGCGCATTGCGGAAGCGCGCCTGCATCCGGCGAGCCTGGAACGACTCCGTGTTCGAGCAGCTCGATATCTCGCGATACGTATTTTGCGCAGGCACCCACACTTCCAGGTCATACGTCTTGGCAGCCGAGAAACCCATATCACCCGTGCACAACGTAATCACGCGGTACGGCAGCTCAAGCTTCTGCAGAATCGCCTCAGCGTGGCCGACCATCTGCTCCAGCGCGTCATACGAGGTTTCCGGCGCGACGATCTGCACCATTTCGACCTTGTCGAACTGATGCTGGCGGATCAGCCCACGCGTATCGCGGCCATACGAGCCCGCTTCCGAGCGGAAGCACGGCGAATGCGCGGTCAGCTTGATCGGCAACGTGTCCGCTTCGACGATGCTGTCACGCACCGTGTTCGTCAGCGAAATTTCCGACGTCGAAATCAGATACTGCGTGACCGTGTTCTCGTCACCGCCCTTCTCGACGCGGAACATGTCATCGGCGAATTTCGGCAGTTGGCCGGTGCCGTACAGAATCTCCGGATTCACGATATACGGCGTGTACACCTCGGTATAGCCGTGGTGCTGCGTGTGCGTGTCGATCATGAACTGCGCCAGCGCGCGATGCAGCCGCGCAATCTGCCCGCGCAGCAACGTGAAACGCGCGCCCGACAGTTTCGCGCCGGTCTCGAAGTCGAGGCCGAGCGGCGTGCCGACGTCGACGTGATCCTTCACCTCGAAATCGAACTGGCGCGGTGTGCCCCAGCGGCGCACTTCGACGTTCTCGGTTTCGTCCTTGCCTGCGGGCACGCTTTCGTGCGTCAGGTTCGGCACGCCGAGCAGCAAATCGGACAGACGCTTCTGGATATCGTCGAGCTTGGCCGCCGACGCCTTCATCTCATCGCCGATACCGCCCACTTCGGCCATCAGCGCCGACGTATCCTCGCCCCGCCCTTTCATCCCGCCGATCTGCTTCGACAGGGTGTTGCGGCGCGCCTGCATCTCTTCGGTACGGGTCTGGGTGTCGCGGCGTTCCGCTTCGAGGGCGGAAAAGGCCGCCACGTCGAGGGTATAGCCGCGGTCGGCGAGGCGTTTGGCGACGCCATCGAGGTCTTTGCGCAGCAGCTGGATGTCGAGCATGGGATGGGGCAGGTGTTCGTTGTATGAAGCAGCGATTTTAGCGCACCGGCGCGGGCGGCCGGTGCGTTAGATGGTCAAGGCGTGCGGAATGGCGACACGGCATCTGAAACCGCCGCAGAAGCACGGGCGGAAAGGCTCAGCCCTTTTTCGGCTTGTTCTCGCTGCGCCACTGCGCGTCGAGCTCGGCCAGACGCGCCATCTTGTCGCCGATCTTGCCTTCGAGACCGCGCGGCGTCGGCTCGTACCAATGCGGGTCGCGCATGTTGTCTGGCAGATAGGTCTCGCCGGCAGCGTAGGCATCGGGTTCGTCGTGCGCGTAGCGGTATTCGTGACCGTAGCCGAGTTCCTTCATCAGCTTGGTCGGCGCGTTACGCAGATGCACCGGCACGCCGCGCGACTGGTCCTTGCTGACGAAACGGCGCGCCTCGTTGTACGCGTTGTAACCCGCGTTCGACTTCGGTGCGACTGCCAGATAGATGATCGCCTGCGCCAGCGCTAGCTCACCTTCGGGTGTGCCGAGGCGTTCGTAGGTTTCGGACGCGTCGAGCGCGATACGGGCCGCGCGCGGGTCAGCGAGACCGATGTCTTCCCACGCCATGCGCACGATGCGTCGCGCGAGATAACGCGGGTCCGCGCCCCCGTCGAGCATGCGGCAGAACCAATACAGCGCACCGTCCGGGCTGCTGCCGCGTACCGATTTATGCAACGCGCTGATCTGGTCGTAGAATGCGTCGCCGCCTTTGTCGAAGCGGCGCAGATTCTCGGCGAGCGCGCTGCCAAGCAAAGCGCCGTCGATTTCGGTGCTCTTCTGCTGGGCCGCCGCGCGCGCGACGATTTCCAGGTTGTTCAGCAGCTTGCGGCCGTCGCCGTCGGCGGAACCAATCAGGGCGTCGCGGGCTTCGTCGGTGAACGTGAGGCCGCCGAGTTCTTTCTGTGCGCGGTCGAGCAGCTCGCGTTGTTCTTCGTCGGTGAGACTCTTCAGCACGTAGACGGCGGCTCGTGAGAGCAACGCGCTATTCACCTCGAACGATGGATTCTCGGTCGTCGCGCCGACGAACACGAACAGGCCCGACTCGACGTGTGGCAAGAACGCGTCCTGCTGGCTCTTGTTGAAGCGATGCACTTCGTCGACGAACACGAGCGTCTGATGTCCGTTCGCGCGATGAATTTGCGCGGTCTCGACGGCTTCGCGGATATCCTTCACGCCCGAGAGCACCGCGGACAACGC
The DNA here is from genome assembly GCF_030464835.1 of Paraburkholderia sp. WS6. NCBI lineage: Bacteria > Pseudomonadati > Pseudomonadota > Betaproteobacteria > Burkholderiales > Burkholderiaceae > Paraburkholderia > Paraburkholderia sp. WS6. The sequence continues at coordinate 23,450 of NZ_JALQCK010000006.1, read as the reverse complement.
GATGAACTCGGCATGAAACGCGTCGGCCATAAGCCGCGCGAGCGTGGTTTTGCCGACGCCGGGCGGGCCCCAGAGGATCATCGAATGGGCTTCGCCGGATTCGAATGCGACCCGCAACGGCTTGTTCGGGCCGAGCAGGTGCTTCTGGCCGATCACTTCGTCGATATTGCGGGGCCGCAGGCGTTCGGCGAGCGGAACATTGGCACGGGTTTCTTCAAACATGACGTTTTGGGGATAATCTCGGCTTTTCCGGACGCGGTCCGTGTGAAGGCGGCGTGCTGCCGGTGAGTAAAGCCGGCACGCAGGGATGCGGGCGACGACCTGCATTATGACAGTGACGGCGCTCGGGCGATGGCCGCGCGCTGTGCCAGAGAGATTCGAGCGGCACGGTTCGAGCACGATCATCAGCGATGAACAACGCAAAAAGCACCCGAATTAGCAGGCTAACGAGAGCGATAACTGAGTAGATCACTCAACTGGCAAAATCGCACGCCAATGAGCGCGCCGACTAGCCAGTAATCTCGCCGACAGCCGGACAGGCTAACATCGCGCGCGGATTGGCCGGCAACATGGACATCGCACGCGACATACAAGCAACACCGAACGCACAAGCAACACCAACAGGAACAAGATTAGATGGCACAAGATCCACTCGCCGGCGACGCCGGTTCCACCTACGCACCGCTCACGCCGGTGCCCGACGCACGCCGCGCGTTCCGCACCGGCGACGCTTTCGCGCTCTGGTTCTCGCTCGGCATCGGCCTGCTGGTCGCGCAGGCGGGCGCGCTGCTGGTGCCGGGGCTGTCGCTACCGCATGCGTTGCTGGCGATCGTGATCGGCAGCGTGATCGGCGTCGTATTGCTGGCGCTGGCCGGCGTGATCGGCACGGATACGGGACTCGCGGCGATGTCATCCCTGCGGCCGACGCTCGGCGTGCGCGGCGCCTCGGTGCCTGCTGTGCTGAACGCCGTGCAACTCGTCGGCTGGGGCTCGTTCGAGGTGATCGTGATGCGCGATTCCGCCGATGCGCTTGCCAAACAGGCCTTCGGTTTCTCGATGCCGCTGATCTGGACCGTGATCTTCGGTTTGCTCGCGACGCTGCTGGCGATCAGCGGCCCGCTGTCGTTCGTGCGGCGGTTTTTGCGCACGTGGGGCATCTGGCTGCTGCTGGCGGGCGCCGCGTGGCTCTCGTGGAATCTGCTTGCCAAACACGATCTGGCCGAGTTGATGCGCCGTCCGGGCACCGGCGAGATGTCGTTCGGCGGCGCAATCGATCTGGTGGTCGCGATGCCGCTCTCGTGGCTGCCGCTGATCGCCGACTACACGCGCTTCGGCCGACGCCCCGGCGAGACCTTCCGCGGCACGCTGCTCGGCTATGGCATTGCGAACATCTGGTTTTACGCACTCGGTGCGATCTACGGTCTCGCGGCCGGTGGTGGCGATGCGCTGCTGACCGGCGCGCTGGCGCAAGCAGGCGGCGGCCTCGCCCTGCTGCTGATCCTGATCGACGAAGTGGACAACGCGTTCGCCGACATCCACTCCGCAGCGGTCTCGACCGGCACGTTCTGGACGCGCGGCAGCGTGCCGTTGTTGTCGGCGGCGTTCGGCGCGCTGTGCACGGCGATCGCCTTGCTCGTGCCGATGGCGAAGTATCAGAACTTCCTGCTACTGATCGGCTCGGTGTTCGCGCCGCTGTTCGGCGTGGTGCTGGTGGATCACTTCATCGTGCGCAAGCGTCGCATTGAAGCCGCCGTGCTCGGCGACGTGCGCGGCCGCTATGGCTTCTCGGGCGGCTGGCATTTGAGCGCGTTCGCGTCGTGGGCAATCGGGATCGTGGCGTATCAGGCGATCAATCAATGGCTGCCGAATCTGGGCGCTACCTTGCCCGCGTTGGTGATCGGCGCGGTGTGTTATCTGGCGCTGGTGTCGACTCGGAAAACTGCATACGCTTGAGTCGTGCAAGCATCCTCGCAATACAGAAAAGGCCTGCAAATGCAGGCCTTTTCTCTTCATGCGCCATCAATCGTGGTCAGTTCACCGCTTCGACGCCCGATACTCGACACCCGGCAACACGCACAGCAATTCGAACGCGAGATTCGCGCCGAGCAACGCGGTCGTACCGAACGGATCGTACGGCGGCGCGACCTCAACCAGATCGCAGCCGACGATGTTCAAGCCATGCGAGCCGCGAATGATTTCCAGCGCCTGCGGCACCGTCAAACCGGCGATTTCCGGCGTGCCCGTTCCCGGCGCGAAGGCCGGATCGATACCGTCGATGTCGAACGTGATGTACACCGGACCGTCGCCCATGCGTTCCCGCACGCGTGCCATCAGTGGCGCCAGCGACTGGTTCCAGCACGCTTCTGCCTGCACGACTTCGAAACCCTGATCGCGGCACCAGTCGAAGTCTTCAGCCGCGTAACCCGTGCCACGCAGACCGATCTGCACGACGCGGTCGCAATCCAGCAAGCCCTCTTCCACCGCGCGGCGGAACGGCGTGCCGTGCGCGATCTTCTCGCCCATCATCGTGTCGTTGACGTCAGCATGCGCGTCGACGTGAATCAGGCCGACCTTGCCGTGCTTGCGATGAATCGCGCGCAGGATCGGCAGCGCGATCGTGTGGTCGCCACCCAGTGTGATCGGCTTGCAGTTGTGCTGGAGGATTTCGTCGTAGGCGGTTTCGATGCGCTTGATCGAATCGTGCAGGTTGTACGGATTGATCGCGACGTCGCCGAGGTCGGCCACGCGCAGCGAATCGAACGGCGCGGCGCGGGTGGCCATGTTGTACGGGCGCAGCAGCACCGATTCGCTGCGGATCTGGCGCGGCCCGAAGCGCGCGCCGGTGCGGTTCGAGGTGCCGAGATCGAACGGCACGCCGACGAAGCAGGCATCGAACCCTTCGGCCGAGCCGACGTTCGGCAACCGCATCATCGTCGCAATGCCGCCGCAGCGGGGCATTGCGTTGCCGGACAGCGGCTGCGGCCGTTCACCGGCATCGGGGGAAATGAAGGAGGAAGTATTCATCGTGTCTCGGCAATGAAAAGAGGGGCAGTAAGCAAATACGTGCAACCGGCCGAAGGATCAATAGAAAAAGCGCACCTTGCCGGGCGAATCTCGATTCTTGAGCAGTTTCCTGCAAGTTAAAATACGAACAGAATAAACTTCACATTGATTCGTAGCGATGTATCCTGCCGTATGTTCTCCCAACTCACCGATCTCGACCTGCGGTTGATCCGCGTCTTCCTCGCCATCGTCGACGCCGGCGGCGTCTCGCCGGCCCAGGCCACGCTCAACGTCGGCCAGTCGACCATCAGCACACAACTCGCCACGCTGGAAACACGCCTCGGCTACCGGCTGTGCGAGCGCGGCCGCGGCGGCTTCAGCCTGACCGCGCGCGGCGAGCAATTTATCGACGCAGCCCGCGCTCTACTGTCCGCCGTCGATACTTTCGGCATGCAGGCGCGCAATGTCGGCCGCAAATTGGTCGGCACGCTCGATATTGGCATGATCGGCCACACGCCGGTATCGGCGAGCGCGCGCATCAGCGACGCGATCGGCCGGTTTCGGGCCCGCGATCAGTCGGTGCGGTTTTCGATTCTGGTGCGCTCGCCGGGCGAACTCGAAGAACTGCTGCTGAACGGCCGCATTCAGATCGGCATCGGTTATTTCTGGCATCGCGTGCCGTCGCTCGAATACACCGAGGTGTTCGCCGAAGATCAGTTCGCGTATTGCGCAAAGGGGCATCCGCTGTTCGCTTCTGCCGGCGAAGTGCCACCCGCCGAAGCCGCGGCTCACGAATGGGCGTGGCGCAGTTATCCACTACCCGAAGCTGAAAGTTCGACCACGCCGCAGAACGTCACCGCCCTCGCGGACAACATGGAAGCCGTCGCGATGCTAGTGCTGTCCGGGCATCATCTCGGCTATTTGCCGGGGCATTTCGCGGCGCCGTTCGTGAAACAGGGCTTGTTGGCCGCGTTGAATCCCGCACAGATGAAGTACCGGGTGGCGTTTCATATGGTCACGCGGGCGCGGCAACATCGGACGGATATCGTCGAAGCGTTTATCGACGATATGAAGGCTGCGCATCCGGTACAGGTGCTGGAAGTCGATGAGTAGCGGCTTGGCGTTGCACGCGCCGCCAAAAGAAAAGCCGCGCAATTGATGCGCGGCTTTTCTTTTGCATAGGCAAACTGCGGCAGCTTAACCGTTGATCACATCCGCGCCCTTCGGCACCGTGAACTTGAATGCATCGGCCGGCAGCGGCGGGTTTTTCTGAATGTTCGAGAACGTCAGCAGCGTCACGTTGCCGAACACATCGTGCAGTTCCATCGCTTCAAGATTGCCGTCCTTGAAGCCGATGCCAACGCGCTGAAACTGCGTGTCTTTCGCCTTGGGCGTCAGTTCGAGCCAGTCGATGCCGGCCTTCACGCCTGCGTCACGCAGCGTGAAGTTCTTGTCCAGATCGTTGCTGCCGAACAGGATCGCCGCCGGGCTCGCGCCGAGCGCGCCGCCGAGACTGCGCACCGTCACCTGGTTCAGATCCTTGTCGTACACGTACAGCTTGTCGCCGTCGGCTTGCAGCAGTTGTGCATAAGGCTTCTCGTATTGCCAGATAAACTTGCCGGGGCGCGCGAACGTGAACGTGCCGCTCGACGTGCCGGTCTTGCCAGCCGTGGACAGCACACCGCTCGCGCCGCTTGCACCCTGCGCCTTGCTCGGCGCGCGCACTTCCTGCTGCACAAAGGTACCGCGCGCGGAATGCACTTGCGCGACAAATGCCTTCAGTTGCTCGGTGCCGCTCGCGAATGCCTGCGACGCGACGAGCATCGACGCGCCGATCACCACACTGCCGACGCCACGTGCGATCGTACGAGCGAGTTGGCCAAAACGGCGGGGGCGAGCACTCTGTCGAGCGTGCTGCTGCGCGAATAGCTGCATGGTGTTTTCTCCCTTGATTGAATTTGTTGAGCGGTCACGACGGCGGGCTTTGTGGGCAGCGGCCGGGTGACCGTGGCGGCTGGCTTGAACCGCGCAGCCGAGGGACGAGCCCTCAGCCTTGGGTCAAAGCTTAAGCAAGAAGTCTTAAGCGGGGCTTATACGAGGTTTATGCGCAGTGCCTTGCGGCTGGTTCGGTGGACTAGCCGGTGTAGATGCCTATTCCGCTTCCCGCGCCGGCGCAAGAATCTCGCGATTGCCGTTCGACGACATCGCAGACACCACGCCCGAGTTCTCCATCTGCTCGAGCAGGCGCGCCGCGCGGTTATAGCCGATGCGCAAATGCCGCTGCACCAGCGAGATCGACGCACGGCGGTTCTTCAGCACCACATCGACCGCCTGGTCGTACAACGGGTCGGCCTCGCCGTCGCCGGAGCCGGTTCCACCTGCGCCCGCAGAGCCTTCGTCGCCTTCGCCCGTCACGCCGCCTTCGAGAATGCCCTCGATATAGTTCGGCTCGCCCTGCTCCTTGAGCTTGTCGACGACGCGATGCACTTCTTCGTCCGACACGAACGCGCCGTGCACACGCACCGGCAAACCACTGCCCGGCGGCAGGTACAGCATGTCGCCCATGCCGAGCAGCGATTCCGCGCCCTGCTGGTCGAGAATCGTGCGCGAGTCGATCTTCGACGACACCTGGAAGGCCATGCGCGTTGGCACGTTGGCCTTGATCAGGCCGGTAATCACGTCGACCGACGGACGCTGCGTCGCCAGAATCAAGTGGATGCCTGCCGCGCGCGCCTTCTGCGCAATCCGCGCGATCAGTTCTTCGACCTTCTTGCCGACCACCATCATCAGATCGGCCAGTTCGTCGATCACGACGACGATGTTCGGCAGACGCGACAGCGGCTCCGGATCGTCCGGCGTCAAGCTGAACGGATTCGGCAGCTTCTCGTCGCGCTTGGCGGCTTCGTCGATCTTGTTGTTGTAGCCGGCGAGGTTACGCACGCCGAGCTTGCTCATCAGCTTGTAGCGGCGCTCCATTTCGGCCACCGCCCAATTGAGCGCGTGACCCGCCTGGCGCATGTCCGTGACCACCGGACACAGCAAATGCGGAATGCCTTCGTAGACGCTCATTTCGAGCATCTTCGGATCGATCAGGATCATGCGGACCTGATCGGCGCTCGCCTTGTAGAGCAGCGAGAGGATCATCGCGTTGATACCCACCGATTTGCCCGAGCCGGTCGTACCGGCCACCAGCAAGTGCGGCATTTTCGCGAGGTCTGCGCATACCGGCTTGCCGCCAATGTCCTTGCCGAGGCCCATGGTGAGCGGCGAAGCCGCGTCCGCATAAACCGCCGAGCCGAGAATCTCCGAGAGACTCACGGTCTGACGGCGCTGGTTCGGCAACTCCAGCGCCATGAAATTCTTGCCCGGAATCGTTTCGACCACGCGAATCGACACCAGCGACAGCGAACGCGCCAGGTCCTTCGCCAGACCGACGATCTGGCTGCCCTTCACGCCAGTAGCCGGCTCGATTTCATAACGCGTGACAACCGGGCCCGGATACGCGGCGACCACACTCACTTCGACGCCGAAGTCCTTGAGCTTCTTCTCGATCAGGCGCGAGGTGAATTCGAGCGTATCGGTGGAAATGGTTTCCTGCGCGGCCGGCGCTGCGTCGAGCAGCGAGATCGGCGGCAAGGTGGAGTCGCCCGGCAGGTCCGTGAACAGCGGCACTTGCCGCTCTTTCTCGACGCGTTCCGATTTGGCGGGCGTGACGATGGGCGGCACGATCATGACCGGCTCGTGCTCCTCGATCCGCACGCGGCCCTTTTCGACCTTGCCTTCGCGCTTCACCGCGGCAGCTTCGCCCAATTTACGGTCGCGGCCGGCCTCGCGGCGCAGCTTGGCGAAAGTGACCGCCGAAATGATCGACTCGCCGGCCTTTTCCGACACCGACAGCCACGAAAAACGGAAATACAGCGACAAACCGATGCCGAGCACGATAAGTAGGGCCAGCGTGCCGCCCGTGAAGCCGAGCGCATGCGATATGCCGCGCGCCACCGCCTCGCCGATCACGCCGCCCGGCGCCCGCGGCAACTGCACTTTCAGCGACCACATGCGCAACGCTTCGATACCGTCGCAGGCGAGCAACACCAACATGAACGCGAACGCGTCCGCGAGCCAGCCGGCATCGCGCGGCGCGTCATCCTGCAGTTCCTCGTGGCGAGTGATGCGGCGGTAATTGGCGGAGATATGGCGGCCGAGCAGCACGATCCACCAGTAGGCGGACAGCCCGAACAGCAGCAGCAGGATGTCGGACGTCCACGCGCCGACGCGGCCCGCCCAGTTGGCGATGTGGTCGACCTGCGCGGCATGCGTCCAGCTCGGATCGTGCCGGCTGTAGCTGACGAGCGCCATGAGCAGGAACACGCCGAGCGCGACCTGCAAGATCCAGCGGATTTCGGTGAAAAGGCGCGACATGCGGTGCGGCAATGCCTGCGCGCTCGCGGAATAGGGAGCTTTTGCCATTGATCCTGTTGCTTGTGTGGCCGATTTGCCGCTGGAGTCGCGGCCCGAAGCGGCGCTTAAGGCGGCTCCAGACCCGGTCCCGGCTGCCGGATCCATCGATGCGGCCTATTGTAAACGCAGTGCCTCGCGCGAGGCTGTAAATGACGGTAACTTAGCCGATCGACCACACGAAAGGCCGCCGAAGCCTGCGGCAACGCTATCGCCACGATCGGAAAGCTTCATGGAGCAGGCCGGCGTGCCGCCCTTTATAATGCCGCTCTGATACCCATCTATAGTTTCAGCTCAAGTCGCGCGGCCTCGCATGGGCGAGCCGGGCGCCGTAAAAGGATTTCGATTATGCCCGCTACTTCCACGAAACACGCCAAAGTTCTGATTCTCGGTTCCGGTCCCGCCGGCTACACGGCAGCGGTCTACGCGGCACGCGCCAACCTGTCGCCGGTACTCGTCACGGGTCTCGCCCAGGGCGGCCAACTGATGACCACGACCGACGTCGAAAACTGGCCGGCGGACGGCAACGGCGTGCAAGGCCCGGAGCTGATGCAGCGCTTCCTGGAGCACGCCGAGCGCTTCAACACCGAAATCATTTTCGACCACATCCACACGGCCAAGCTGGATGAGAAGCCGATCCGCCTGATCGGCGATTCGGGCGAATACACCTGCGACTCGCTGATCATCTCGACCGGCGCATCGGCGCAGTATCTCGGCCTGCCGTCTGAAGAATTGTTCATGGGCAAGGGCGTGTCGGCTTGCGCCACCTGCGACGGCTTCTTCTACAAACAACAACATGTGGCCGTGATCGGCGGCGGCAATACCGCAGTCGAGGAAGCCCTCTATCTTTCTGGCATCGCCAAGAAGGTGACGGTGATCCATCGCCGCGACAAGTTCCGCGCCGAACCGATCCTGATCGACCGCTTGCTGGCGAAGGAAAAGGAAGGCCTGGTCGAGATCAAGTGGAACAGCACGCTCGACGAAGTGACCGGCGACCAGTCCGGCGTGACCGGCCTGCGTATCAAGAACACGCAAACCGGCGACACCACGGATATCGCGCTGCAAGGCATCTTCGTCGCGATCGGCCACAAGCCGAACACGGACATTTTCGCAGGCCAGGTGGAGATGAAGAACGGCTACATCATCACCAAGGGCGGTCTGAACGGATTCGCAACGGCGACCAGCGTGCCGGGCGTGTTCGCGGCGGGCGACGTGCAGGACCACGTCTATCGTCAGGCGATCACCAGCGCGGGCACGGGCTGTATGGCCGCGCTCGACGCTCAGCGTTATCTGGAAACCATCGAAGAGATTGGTGAGCACGTGATGAGCGCCGAAGCCGACCGCTGATCTGAAACTCTAGGCGCAACGGTAAAATGGCGGCTGGGCATGGCCCGGCCGCCTGCTTTGAAGAAGGCCGCGGCTGAGAAGCCAGCGGCCTTTTTTGCGTCCTGTTCGCGTCGGATTCGCGCGATCGATCTACTTTTCTGTGTATTACCGATATGCCGAAGAATCAGCCCCATCCTAGCGAACCAAAGCGCGCCCGAGCCGCTGCCCAGCCCGCGCCCGAGGTATCCGCACCCGCCGTCAAACCGAAGATCGAGCCGGCTGCAGGTCTGGCCGGCCTCGGCGCGTTGCGCGATGCGTTGAAGGACGACACGCAACGGCGTGAACGCGAGCGCGCGGCCGCAGCGGCGGCGCAGCGCGAAGCGTCGGCGGACGCCGATCTGTTTCGCCGCGAGATCGGTGCGGTTGCGCCACTGGCGGTCCCGCCGCGCGCCAGCTTGCCGCGCAATCCTCCGTCGCCGCTGCCGGTGCAAACCAAACTCGACGAAGAAGCCGTGCTGCATGAAGCGATCTCCGACGAGTTCGATCCCGAGATCCTGCTCGAAACCGACGAAACGCTCTCCTATTGCCGTCCCGGCGTGAGCCAGGAAGTCGTCCGCAAACTGCGGCGCGGCGATTGGATCGTGCAGGCACAAATCGATCTGCATGGCATGCGTCGCGAGGAAGCGCGCGAGGCGCTGGCCGAGTTCATTCGTGAATCGGTGAAACGTGGCCTGCGGTGTTTGCGTGTGATTCACGGCAAGGGCCTCGGGTCAATTGGAAAAGAACCCGTATTGAAGGGCAAAGTGCGCGCGTGGCTCGTGCAGAAGTCTGAGGTGATCGCTTTCTGTCAGGCGCGTCCGCATGACGGCGGCGCGGGTGCAGTGGTCGTGCTGTTACAGCCGGGCGTATTGCCGGCTTCCCCCAAGTCCTGACGGAGTCCCGGTGATCCATCCGAGGCTGACGCTGGCGCTGACCATCATGGAAGCGCTGGCTATTTTCGCCTACGCGATTTCCGGATTTATCGAAGCGAGGACCCGTCGGCTCGACGCTGTGGGCACCTTCCTCGTGGCCGTCGCGACAGCCTTCGGCGGCGGCACCTTGCGCGACGTGCTGCTGGAGCGGCGGCCCTTTTACTGGGTCGAGCATCAGACCTATCTCATCGCGATCTTCGTGATGTCGTTGTTTGCGCCAACGCTCCTGAAGATGACGTCGCGGCTGCTTTCCGAGCGGGTCCTGCTGGTGGCCGATGCGATCGGGCTGGGTTTGTTCAGCATTTCAGGCACGTCGATCGCGCACGACGCGCAGATGCCGTGGTTCACGTCGGTGATGATGGGTGTGTTGGCCGGCGTATTCGGCGGCGTGATTCGCGACGTGCTGTGCAACGAGGTGCCGCTGATTTTGCGTGATTCGCGGCCGTACGCGACATGCGCTTTTGTGGGGTGCTGGCTGTACGTGCTGCTGGACTATATGGACGTCGATACGGTTTATAGCGTGTTGATCGCTACCGCTTTTATCCTGCTCGCGAGGCTGGCGACGTTCAGGTTCAACGTCCGGCTGCCTCACTAAGCTTGTTTCATCAAACTGCCCTCATCAAAAGCGCGCCGCCCGGAATCAGGCGGTGCGCGCTTTAAAGCAGCCTTACTTATTGGTCGCTAACGCCCCCGCACTCTTCGAGCCGCCAAACAGCGCCGTCAGGTACTGGGAGTTGTTGTTCATCGTCGCCATCAGCGTGTTGAGCGCGGTGAACTGATTCTGGTACTGCTTCGTCAACTGCGCGCTGTAATTGGCGAGCGTGGTCTGCTGCGTGGTGATGCTCTTCAGGTCGGCATTCAACGCCGTGCTGCGGGTGTCGATGATGCCGCCCGTCTTCACGAAGTCGGTAATGCTCTTGTTCAACTTAGCGCCGATGCCGTTGGTCGAGTTGAACAACGTGGCGACTTGCGCCGGGCTGCTGGTGAGCGACGTACTCAGCTTCTTGCTGTCGATGACCAGCGTGCCGTCCGCCGGATCGCCCTTCAGCGTAATGCCAATCGAAGCGAGCCCCACCGCTGACGACCCCGTGCCGACGCCTCCGCCAACGATCGACGCCAACGTATTCTTGATCGCCGTCAGCGTCGAATCGCCGAGCAGCGCGCCGCCGGTCTTCGACGACTTGTCGTACGAGGACAGCGAGTTGATGGTCGTGACGACAGTGTTGTAGAGATTGGCGAAGTTCGTGATGGCCGTGTTCTGCGCGGTCGTATCCGGCGCGATTGTCAGTGTCTGCGTGGTGCCGACCGCGGCGCTCGACAGATTCAGCGTGACGCCGGAAATTGCCGAGGTGACCGCGTTCGTGGAGCTGCTCGCCTCAATCCCGCCGATGGTGAACTGCGCGTCCTGAGCGGCTTCGCTTTGCTGCCAGGCCTTGCTGGTATCCGAAGATACGATCGTGGACGCCGCGCCATTCGCACCCGGCGTGGAGGTTACGCCGAGGCTCGACAGGCCTGTGTCGTTCTGGACGCCGCTGGTGGACACGTTGATCGTGTTGGCCGCGCCGGTGGTGGTCGAGCGCAACACCAGGTGGGCGCCGCCCGTGCCGGTCACGATGGTGGCCGTGACGCCAGGATTGTTGCCCGCCTTGTTGATCGCATTGGCGATGCCGCTCAGCGTGTTGTTCGTGCTGTCGACCGTGACATCCATCGACTTGGCGCCGACCGCGATGGTCAACTTGCCGGTGCCCAACTTGGCGGTGGAATCGAACGCCGCCGACGACAGACTCTGCGACGCAGCGATCTGCTTGACGTCAATCGAATAGCTGCCGGCGACCGCGCCGGGACCCGCCTTGGGGTCCATGCCTTTGCCGCTCGCAGTGGCCCCGAAGGTCGACAGGGTGGTTCCGTCCGAGAGACTCTTGATCGCGGCCTGCAAGGCGTTCAACGCGGAACTCAGGGCGCCGTACGCGGACAAGGTCGTGGTATCACTCGTCTGTTTGGCCTTCAGCGCCGCCGTCTGGCCAGCCGTCTTCGCATTCACGAGGGCCGACACCAGCGACGCCACGTCCATCGTCGAATTGCCGGTGGAGCCATTGATAATCGATTGCGCCGCTTGCTGCACCTGGTTCTGCGCGTTGGCAGTCGCGCTGTTCACAGACGTCGTGGTGATCGTTGACATGCAAAGGCTCCGTGCGTCGAGTTATTCGTTATTTATTGCGTGACGCCCCGGTGGTCTTTCTGATTACGGCGGCAAACCGGCTACGTCGCGGTCACGTCGATTTCTTACAATTTTTTCAAATGTTACACTATGTTTCTTGAAAGTTTGTGACGTTTTGTCGTAACAAATCGCAGCGCACAGGCTTTTTCTAGCGTCCGGTCTTTGCCGGATTCGGACGAACATTCGTCTTCCGCTAAAATTTTCTGGGCTGTCGCAAGGTTGTCGATTCCCACCGCTGCCGTTCGTCGTCAGGTAAACGGCCCCTCCGGCCGTCAGCGCGCCACAGCGCTCCTCGCAAACCGCCCTAGGTGACCACGATGACCCTGAAGCTCTATGCCCACCCCTTCTCCTCCTACTGCCAGAAGGTGCTGACCGCGCTTTACGAAAACGGCACGCCGTTCGAACTGCGCCTGCTCGCGCACGACGACCCGCAGGTCATGGCTGAGTTCGCCGCGCTCTGGCCGATCAAGCGCTTTCCCGTGCTGGTTGACGGCAGCCGGACCGTGGTGGAGGCGAGCATCATCATCGAGTATCTCGGCCTGTATCACCCGGGTCCGGTGCCGCTTTTGCCGGCCGATGCCCGCACCGCGCTGGAAGTGCGCAGCATGGATCGCTTCTTCGACAACTACATCTCCACGCCTCAGCAAAAGATCGTGTACGACAGTCTGCGCGCCGAGCCGGAGCGTGATCCGCGCGCCGTGACCGAAGCCCGCGACATGCTCGACGCCGCCTACGGTTGGCTCGACAAGGTGATGGCCGGGCGCGAATGGGCGGCCGGCGATGCGTTCAGCCTCGCCGACTGCGGCGCCGCGCCGTTCCTCTTCTACGCCGACTGGACGCATCGCATCGGCCCGGCCTTTGAGCACGTGCTCGCCTACCGGAAGCGGCTGCTGGCCCGGCCATCGTTCGCACGCGCAGTCGACGAAGCACGCCCGTATCGCCCGCTGTTCCCACTTGGCGCGCCTGATCGGGATTGATCGTACGAACCCGGCACGGACCCGACATAATCGCGCGAGCGCGCCAACACTATTTCCAAGCGATACACTTCACTTCGAAACCCACTTCCGCCCATCACTCATAAGGCAAAACATGGACCGTTTCGAAGCGATGGAGATATTTACGCGTGTGGTCGAGGCGAACAGCTTCACCAAAGTATCCGAGTCGCTCGACCTGCCCCGCGCCAAAGTCAGCCGGACCATTCAGGCTCTGGAAGAACACGTCGGCGTGCGGCTTCTGAACCGTTCGACGCGGCAGGTCAGCGTCACCGAAGACGGCGCGCTGTTCTACGACCGGTGCGTGCGCATCCTCGCCGAAGTCGCCGATGCCGAATCGTCGCTGTCGAACAAGCGCGAACATCCGAGCGGCACGATTCGCGTCGATACGTCCGGCACGCTCGCCCGTGCGTTGCTGCTGCCCGCGCTCGACGACTTCTACCGGCAATACCCCGAGATCGACGTGCGGCTTGGGCTGGCGGATCGCAACATCGATCTGATTCAGGACGGGGTGGATTGCGTGATCCGCATGGGCACGCCGGAAGAGTCGAGTCTCGTCGCGCGGCGCATCGGCGAGGCGCGGATCGTGACCTGCGCGTCGCCCGCCTACCTGGACGAATACGGCACGCCAACCACGCTCGAGGAGCTCAGCGAGCATCGCGCGGTCAACTACGTTTCCGCGCGCAGCGGCAAAACCTTTCCATTCGAGTACGAGGTGGACGGCGAGATCGTCAAGGTCACGCTGAAGAGCGTGCTTGCGGTGAATGACGGCAGCGTCTACATCAGCGCGAGCGCGCTCGGCCACGGCATCATCCAGCCGTCGCGCTTCATGGTCGCGGATCTGATTGCGCAAGGCGCGCTCAAGGAAATTCTCACGACCTACACGAGCCCCGGTACGCCGCTGTCGATCCTCTATGCGCATCGCCGCAATCTGAGTTCACGGCTGCGCGCCTTCACCGAGTGGGTCACCGAGCTGGCACGGAACAATCCGGATCTGCGTATCAAGGACGTTTGACGTTGTGCCCCAGCGGCGCCATGTTCCGAGCCCGCTGCAACCCGATGCAAACAGCGCCTCGCAAATGAAGAAAAGCCCCATGCGTCTCACAAAGCATGGGGCTTTCTTCAAAGCGGATCGCTCAGCGAATTACCCGCCTCAGGCAATCCGCTCTTCATTAGTCGGATCGAACAACACCGCCTTCGACGCATCGAACAACAGCGTCGTATTCGTCAACGGCTGCGGATTCGAGGCCGGGTGCACACGGCTCACAATGCGCTTGCCGTTGACCTGCGCGAACACCAGCGTGTCCGGTCCGGTCGGCTCGATCACGTCGACCTTCACTTCGATCGGCTGCAGATTCGCGTGGTCGCCATGCGCACCGCGTGCGTCGGTGATCCGCTCCGGGCGCAGGCCCAGAATCACTTCACGCCCCACGTGCGACTTCACCTTGGCTGAGTCGAACGGCAGGTTCAGCACGCCGCGCATGCCGCCCGTATCCAGTTCGATGCCCACGCCCGAACCCTGCTCCACCAGCTTGCCCTGGATGAAGTTCATCGGCGGCGCGCCGATAAAGCCGGCCACGAACAGATTCGCCGGCGAATCGTAGATTTCCTGCGGTGCGCCGAACTGCTGGACGATGCCGTCTTTCATCACCGCGATGCGGTCGCCGAGCGTCATTGCTTCGATCTGATCGTGCGTCACGTAGACGATCGTCGTGCCGAGGCGTTGATGCAGCAGCTTGATTTCCGAGCGCATTTCGATGCGCAGCTTCGCGTCGAGGTTCGACAGCGGTTCGTCGAACAGGAACATCACCGGATCGCGCGCGAGCGCACGGCCCATGGCCACGCGCTGACGCTGACCACCGGAGAGCTGACCCGGCTTGCGGTCCAGCAGGTGTGTGATCTGCAGCGTGTTCGACACGCGGTCGACGATCTGCGCCTGCTCCTGCTTCGGCACCTTGCGGATGCCCAGACCGAACGAGATGTTCTCGCGCACCGTCATGGACGGATACAGCGCGTACGACTGGAACACCATCGCGATGTCGCGATCTTTCGGCGAGAGGTTGTTCACCGTCTTGCCGTCGATCTGGATCTCGCCCTTGGTCACGGTTTCGAGGCCGGCGATCATGTTGAGCAGCGTCGACTTCCCGCAGCCCGAGCCGCCGACGAGAATCAGGAACTGGCCGTCTTCGATGTCGATGTTGACACCCTTCAGAACCGGCACCCCATTCGGGTAAGTTTTGTACACGTCACGGATGGAAAGGCTTGCCATGCTGTGAATCCTCTTGTCTCTGGTACTGCTTGAAAACTCTGGTCGGATGACGGCGGCGTTTCCCGGAAGAAGCGCCACCGCGATGCGTATGGTTTAGCCCTTGACTGCGCCCGCCGTCAGACCGCGCACGAAATAGCGGCCGGCGACGATATAGACGAGCAGCGTCGGCAAAGCGGCGATGATCGCGCCGGCCATATCCACGTTGTATTCCTTCACGCCGGTCGAGGTGTTCACGAGGTTGTTCAGCGCCACCGTGATCGGCATCGAATCGACACCGGAGAACACAATCCCGAACAGGAAGTCATTCCAGATCTGCGTGAATTGCCAGATCAGGCACACCATGAAAATCGGCAGCGACACCGGCATCAGAATCTTCGTGAAGATCGTGAAGAAACCCGCACCGTCGATCCGCGCGGCCTTCACGAGTTCGGCCGGAATGCTCACGTAGAAGTTGCGGAAGAACATCGTGGTGAAGGCGATACCGTAGATCACGTGCACCACCACCAGACCCGTTATCGAATTCGACAGGCCGAGCAAGCCTTCGAAACGCGCCATCGGCAGCAGGATCGCCTGGAACGGAATGAAACAGCCGACCAGGATCATCGTGAAGATCGGATCCGCGCCGCGGAAACGCCAGTGCGTGAGCACATAACCGTTGAACGCGCCGATGATCGACGAGATCAGCACGGCCGGAATCACCATGCGCACGGAGTTCATGAAGAACGGCTGCATGCCGTCGCAGCGCACACCCGTACACGCACCGCTCCATGCCTTGATCCAGGGGTCGATGGTCCAGTGCGTCGGCGGCGTGAGCAAATTACCGGTGCGCAGTTGGTCGACATCCTTGAACGACGTGGACAGCATCACGTACAGCGGGAACAGGAAATACAGGGCAAACAGAATCAAGGCCGCATAAATGACGGCACGGCTGATCGTCATCTTAGGCTGCATTGCGCGTGCTCCTCGATTCCAGATACATCAGCGGCACGAGCACGGCCACAACGGTGGCGAGCATCATCATCGACGATGCCGCGCCGACGCCCAGCTGCCCGCGATTGAACGAAAACGTGTACATGAAAATAGCCGGCAGCGATGAAGACGTACCCGGACCGCCCGCGGTCAACGCGACGACCAGGTCGAAGGTCTTGATCGTGATATGGCAGAGAATCAGCAGCACGGAGAAGAACACCGGGCGCATGCTCGGAATCACGATCTTGCGATAGATGGTGGGCAAGCCGGCGCCGTCCATCTGCGCAGCCTTGAAGATTTCAGCATCTACACCACGCAGGCCCGCGAGGAACAGCGCCATCACGAAGCCGGTGGATTGCCACACCGCCGCGACCACGACGCAGAAAATCGCCTTGTCTGGGTCGCCGAGCCAACTGAACGAGAAGCTCGTCCAGCCCCAGTCGTGGAACACCTTCTCGAGGCCGACGCTCGGCGTCATGATCCATTGCCACGCCGTACCCGTCACGATGAACGAAAGCGCCATCGGGTACAGGAACACGGCGCGCAGCGCGCCTTCATTGCGGATCTGCTGATCGAGCAGGATCGCGAGGAACAGACCGAGGCCGATACAGATACCGATAAACGGAATGCCGAACCAGCCGAGGTTGGCAGCCGATGTCCAGAACACATCGTTATCGAACAGTTCGCGATAACGGTCGAGACCGACAAATTCATAACGTGGCATCAGTCGCGAATTCGACAGCGACAGAAAGCCGGTAATAGCGATGAAGCCATACACGAAGATCAGGCTGATCACGACGCTGGGTGCGAGCACCAGCTTCGGAATCCAGCGATCGGCAAGGGCCGCCATCGGCGACGTGCGGCGGGTCACGGTGGCCGTTTTCCCGTTTCCGCTGATAGAAGCAGTCACTACTCGACTCCTGCTGAAACTGTACCGCCGGGGCGCTCGCTCACGAAAGACGCAAGGCCGGAACGGCATAGGTGTGACTCGATGAAACCAGGGGTGAAGTCTCTCGCCCTAAGCAACGCAACTGCTGCAAGCTGTCTGAAGCGCGCGCCCGGCGCCCACGAGAGGAACGACGAGGCGCGCCACTTCGCTTACGTCACTTACTTGGTCTTCGCAGCCTTCGCGAGCGCGGCAACCGCGGTCTTCGAATCCTGCTGCGAGTTCATGAACTTCGTGACCACGTCCGAGATCGCGCCGGCTGCTGCATCCGGTTGCGCCATGCCGTGTGCCAGCGAAGGCACATAGCCACCCGACTTGATCGCCACTTGTTCATCCGCATACGACTTCTTCGCGCAGTCGTCGAACTTGGCCATCGACACGCCCAGACGAACCGGGATCGAACCCTTGTTCAGGCTGAACTGTTCCTGGAACTCCGGCGACATGATCGTCTTGGCCAGTGCCAATTGGCCCGGCGTTGCGGTCTTCTGGCCCTTCTGCTGGAAGAACACAAACGAGTCGACGTTGAACGTGTAAGCCTTTTCCGTGCCCGGAACCGCAGCGCAGATGTAGTCCGAACCCGCCTTCTTGTCGGCGTTGGCGAACTCGCCCTTCGCCCAGTCGCCCATGAACTGCATGCCGGCCTTGCCGTTGATGACCATGGCCGTTGCCAGGTTCCAGTCACGGCCCGTGCGGCCCGCGTCGAAGTAACCCTGGATCTTGCGGACCGTGTCGAACACGCCGACCATCTGATCCGACGTCAGCGTCTTCTCGTCGAGATCAACCAGCGCCTTCTTGTAGAAGCCTGCGCCTTGCGACAGCACCACGTCTTCCCACAGCGTCAGGTCTTGCCACGGCTGACCGCCCATCGCGATCGGCTGGATGCCCGCGGCCTTCATCTTGTCGGCCACCGCGAAGAACTCAGGCCACGTGGTCGGCACCTTGCCGCCTGCCTTGTCCAGCGCTGCCTTGTTGATGTACAGCCAGTTCACGCGGTGCACCGAGAACGGTGCTCCCACGTAGTGACCGTCCGCGTGCATGATCTTGTCGATTTCCGGCGGCAGGTTCTTCTTCCAGTCGGCTGCGGCCGAGTCGATCGGCACCAGCACGCCTTGCGAAGCCCAGTCCTGGATCAGCGGACCCTTGATCTGCGCAGCGCTCGGCGCGTTGCCCGAGATCACCTGCGTCTTCAGTGCCGTCATGGCAGCCGCACCCGCGCCGCCAGCAACCGCGAAGTCCTTCCACGTGTAACCCTGCTTCGTCATGTCGTCCTTGAGGACGCCGACGGCTTTCGATTCGCCGCCCGAAGTCCACCAGTGCAACACTTCGATCGACTCGGCAGCTTGCACAGCCGAGACGCCACACATCAGACCTGCGGCGCACAAAGCGCCCATGATCGCGCGAAATTTCATTGCTTATCTCCTCCAGACACCTGAACAAAAAACAAATGGCCCCTGATGTCGCCAGGGTGCTGTGGTTGGTTCAAACAGGCAAAACACTGGGCGATCGAGCACGGTCGGGCGCATGCGTTAAGGCATGTGCCGGCGGACCGATATCCGGCCGCTGGAAGCTCAAGAGATGAGTGGTTCGGGATGCAACTGACTGTCTCCTCTTTTGATTTTTGCCTGCCCGCGTCGTGCGCGGCAGACTCGAGGTGCCTTGCACGTTAACCCTGACGCCAGGTTAGCTTTCCGGCCTTCCGTAAGGGCTGCCGGGGGCATGCTGGCACGTGCTCGCACGCAATGTCCGTTAACATGAAGGGGACGCCTGCCGATTCGGGAAAACGCGCATCTAGCCTCACAGCGCACGCTTTTTTCATCGAATTAGCGCTACCTCTTGATTTGGATTGTAGTTAAACTACAATTCAGTGTCAAAAAATATTTTATCGGACTACGGTCGCCCTTTTTCGGTCCCCACGGCGACCCCCAGGATATCGACGGAGACACATGCAAACCGATTCAAGCTTCACCTTCGTTCTCTTCGGCGGAACCGGCGATCTGGCCATGCGAAAGATCCTGCCGGCACTGTTTGAAGCGCACCGTGCAGGCGGCATGCTGGCCGACAGTGGCAAGATCGTCGCGGTAGCACGGCATGTGGCTGATCGTGCTGCCTACATTGACTGGGTCAATGAGCACGTCAAACCGCACGTGTCGAAGAACGGTGTGGATGAAACAGCATGGGCGAGCTTCCTCGACCGTATCGAGTTCGTGAAGATCGATCTCGGCAACCCCGAAGACTTCACGCTGCTGCGCGACGCCTTGAGCGGCCGCCCCGGCATTCGGGTGTTCTATCTGGCCACGGGTCCGTCGCTGTTCGTGCCGATCTGCCGCGCGCTGGCGTCGGTCGGGCTCAACGAAAATTCGCGCATCGTGCTGGAAAAGCCGCTCGGCTACGACCTCAAGTCGTCCAACGCAATTAATGATGCAGTCGGCGAAATCTTCGCTGAAGAACAGATCTACCGGATCGACCACTACCTCGGTAAGGAGCCGGTGCAGAACCTGCTCGCGCTGCGCTTCGGCAATGTGCTGTTCGAACCGCTGTGGCGCCGCGAATGGGTGGAAAGCATTCAGATCACGATTGCGGAAGAACTCGGTGTGGAAGCGCGCGGTGACTTCTACGACAACACCGGCGCGTTGCGCGACATGGTGCAGAACCATTTGCTGCAACTGCTTTCCATCGTCGCGATGGAACCGCCGCATTCAATGGATTCCGACTCGGTCCGTGACGAAAAGCTGCGCGTGCTGCGCGCGTTGAAGCCGATCGATCCGCGCGATATCGGCAAGGTCGCCGTGCGCGGCCAGTATCATGCGGGCGTGATCCGCGGCAGCGCGGTGCCGGCGTATGCCACCGAGCCTGGCGTGAAGACGGACAGCACCACCGAAACCTTCGTTGCGGTGAAGGTGGAAATCGAAAACTGGCGCTGGGCCGGTGTGCCGTTTTTCCTGCGCACGGGCAAGCGTCTCGCGGATCGCGTCGCCGAGATCGTGGTGAATTTTCGTGCGGTGCCGCATTCGGCACTGGGCGCGTCCGCGTTGCGCGGTGGTGCGAACCGTCTCGTGATCCGTTTGCAGCCGAACGAAACCATTCGCCTCTACTGTCTCGCGAAGCAGCCAGGCGAAGGCATGAACCTCGCCAGCGTCCACCTCGACCTCGCATTCGACCGTTTCTTCCGCGAAGGGCAAATGGAGGCGTATCAACGTCTGCTGCTCGATGTCATCAACGGCCGCCTCGCGCTGTTTGTGCGGCGCGACGAGCAGGAGGCGGCATGGCGTTGGGTCGAACCGATCCTCAACGAATGGGCTGCTGCCAACAAGCCGCCCAAGCCGTATGCGGCAGGCACGTGGGGGCCGGCAGCGGCGAGCGCGATGTTGGCGCAGCACGGCACCTGCTGGCTCGAAGAAGAGAATTGAATCAACTGAATTACGGCGTCGTACCATGCGCGATCCCGATCGAAGCACGGCACGGCGCCTGCAAGACCCACCGACGAACTGAACGGAATGGCGCCGGTATCACGAAGGCGCCTGCAAGTCATCCCACTTGCAGGCATCGCGTGAGAGCAGCATGGCACGTTCCGCAGATCTAACAAGAAAGCAGCACGGAGGAGAAGTGATCGAGCTTCACGCTTTCGACGATCAACGCGCCCAATCCGACGCGTTGGCGAAAGCGGTTGGCGACGCGTTACATACGTCGCTCGCCGCACAGACGGCTACGTCAACCAACGACGCGCGCCCGGCAATGCTTGCAGTGTCCGGCGGCAGCAGCCCGCGTCCGTTCCTGCAGACGTTGTCCACGCAATCCTTCGACTGGGCACGCATTGCCGTGACGCTGGTCGACGACCGCTGGGTGCCGGAAACGGACAGCGCGAGCAATTCGCAACTCGTGCACGACACGCTGTTGCAGAACGCCGCAAAAAATGCTGCTTTCTGGCCGCTGGTCGATGCCACGCAAGACCTGAACGCGCACGTTGCCGCGCTGAACGCCGACGCGCGCTTTAGCGCCGTGCCGGACGTCGCGATTCTCGGCATGGGCGAAGACGGCCACACGGCGTCGATTTTCGCGGATGCGCCGGAATGGGACTACGCGATCACCACCCCCGAGCGCTTCGTTGCCGTGCATCCCGGCAACGCACCGCATGCCCGTGTGAGCTGGTCGCTCTCTGCCTTAAAAGAAGTGAAGCATCTGTTTTTGCTGATCGCAGGACCGCGCAAGATGGACGTGCTCAATGCCGCCACCGCTGCGCTACAAAAAAATGCCATCTCGCAGTTGGCAAACGACAAGGGAGTGAGACTCGATGTCTACTGGTGTGCAAACTAAGGCTGTTCCGGGCGCGGGCCAGCACGCCGATGGACCGAGGCTGCTCGCCGACATCGGCGGCACCAATGCGCGTTTCGCGCTCGAATACAGCCCGGGCGAAATCGGCTCAGTGCAGGTCTATCCGTGCGCGGACTATCCGGGCGTTGCCGAAGTTATCAAGAAGTATCTGAAGGACACCAAGATCGGCCGCGTGAATCACGCGGCGATTGCGATTGCGAACCCGGTCGACGGCGATCAGGTCAGCATGACCAATCACGACTGGAGCTTTTCGATCGAAGCCACGCGCCGCGCGCTCGGCTTCGACACGTTGCTGGTGGTGAACGACTTTACCGCGCTGGCCATGGCGCTGCCCGGCCTGACCGACGCGCAGCGCGTGCAGGTAGGCGGCGGCGCGCGCCGTCCGAACAGCGTGATCGGCCTGCTCGGCCCGGGCACCGGCATGGGCGTGTCCGGCCTGATTCCCGCCGACGACCGCTGGATCGCGCTCGGCAGCGAAGGCGGTCACGCCACCTTCGCGCCGGCCGACGAACGTGAAGACATCGTGCTGCAATACGCGCGCAAGAAGTGGTCGCACGTCTCGTTCGAACGCGTGGCCGCGGGCCCCGGCATCGAAGTGATTTACCGTGCGCTGGCGGGCCGCGACAAGAAGCGTGTGGCGGCCAACGTCGACACGGTCGAGATCGTCAAACGCGCGCTGGACGGCGAGCCGCTCGCGGCCGAATCCGTCGACGTGTTCTGTGGAATTCTTGGCACCTTCGCCGGCAATATTGCGGTGACGCTCGGCGCATTGGGCGGCATCTACATTGGCGGCGGCGTCGTGCCGCGGCTCGGCGAGTTCTTCTCGCGTTCGTCGTTTCGCAAACGGTTCGAGGCGAAGGGCCGCTTCGAGGCGTATTTGCAGAACGTGCCGACCTACGTGATTACCGCTGAATACCCGGCGTTTCTGGGTGTTTCGGCGATTCTCGCAGAGCAGTTGTCGAACCGCGCGGGCGGCAGTTCATCGGCCGTGTTCGAGCGGATTCGCCAGATGCGCGACGCGTTGACGCCGGCCGAGCGCCGCGTGGCCGATCTCGCGTTGAATCATCCGCGTTCGATCATCAACGATCCGATCGTGGACATCGCGCGCAAGGCCGACGTGAGCCAGCCGACGGTGATCCGTTTTTGCCGCTCGCTCGGCTGCCAGGGTTTGTCGGATTTCAAGCTGAAGCTGGCGACGGGTTTGACCGGCACGATTCCGGTGAGTCATAGCCAGGTGCATCTGGGCGATACCGCGACGGACTTCGGCGCGAAGGTGCTGGACAACACCGTGTCGGCGATTTTGCAGTTGCGCGAGCATTTGAATTTCGACCAGGTCGAGCGGGCCATTGATCTGTTGAACGGCGCGCGGCGGATCGAGTTTTATGGGCTCGGCAATTCGAATATCGTCGCGCAGGACGCGCATTACAAGTTCTTCCGGTTTGGTATTCCGACGATTGCCTACGGCGATCTGTATATGCAGGCGGCGTCTGCTGCGTTGCTGGCCAAGGGTGATGTGATTGTGGCCGTGTCCAAATCGGGACGTGCGCCTGAGTTATTGCGTGTGCTGGATGTCGCCATGCAGGCGGGGGCGAAGGTGATTGCCATTACGTCCAGCAACACGGCGCTGGCCAAGCGGGCTACTGTTGCTTTGGAGACCGATCACATTGAGATTCGCGAGTCGCAGTTGTCGATGATTTCGCGGATTCTGCATCTCGTCATGATTGATATTCTTGCCGTTGGTGTGGCGATTCGGCGCGCTGTGCCTAGCGCGGATGTGGCTGAGACGGTCGCTAAGGCGCGACAGGGCGCGGATGATGATGCTACTGCTGTGCTCGATTGGTTAAGTCATGGGGCGGCTTCTTCGCCGCGGGATTAAGGGTTGTTTTTTGGCCTTCGCGGCGCTTTTGTCAGTGTTCTTGGGGCGTTGGCCTTTCCTTGATTTGTTAGTGGTCTATTAGCGTTGCCCCTGTGC